>CAZORS010000193.1:0-10487 GCA_964582025.1 uncultured Pirellulaceae bacterium
ATTCTTGGAATGATTCAGGGATTTTTTAGCCGGTAACGGGGAGGCTCCTGCTGAGTCGTTTAGCTTCGATCTTCGGAGATCAAATGTCCGTCTTTGTCGTATCGCATCAAGCCAAAGTAAATGAAAGCGAATGCACAGATTGGAATCGCGGAAAGTGCAATTGGCATGAAGATACCGGCGATGCTACCACCGCCGACGAAAATCAACCAAATCCACCACGTGTCGCGGAGCAATCCTTTGTAACGTTTCATCTGTGCCTCCATTGCCAATCAAGAAATCAACGTTGAGTTTTTAGTTGGGTTGGCAGGTTCAAAACCTGCCCCACGCGTGATCAACGTTTCACTCGTGCGCTGTCACCGGCCATCAAAGCTTCGACTTCGGAGACAATCGCCATGGTGGTATCACCCGCGGTGGTCATGGCAAGTGCCCCGTGGGCTGCACCGTATTCGACTGCCTGTTCGGCGTCACCGGTTTTCATAAACCCGTAAATCAGACCACTGGCAAAACTGTCTCCACCGCCAACGCGGTCATAGATCTCAAGTTTTTCACGGTGAGTCGCTTCGTGGAGTTTGCCATCGCACCAGCACAAAGCGCCCCAATCATTGATCGTTGCCGTGCGAACGGTGCGCAAGGTTGTCGCGATCGCTTTGAAGTTGGGAAAAAGGCCAATCGCCTGATCGATCATCTTGCGATACCCTTCGATCGGCAACTCTTTCATCTGATCGCCCAATCCTTCGACGTGCAGACCAAGGCATGCCGTGAAGTCTTCTTCGTTTCCGATCATCACGTCGACGTAAGGTGCCAACTCGCGATTCACTTTCTGGCACTCTTCTTGGCCGCCGAAATCTTTCCATAGCGAACTTCTGAAGTTCAAATCGTAAGAAGTAATCGTGCCATGTTTTTTGGCCGACTGAAGTGCTTCTGCAATGACGCCCGGTGTCGTATCGGACAGTGCCGCGTAGATTCCTCCAGTGTGAAACCAACGAACGCCCAGTTCACCGAAGATATGATCCCAATCGATGTCGCCGGCTTTAAGTTGCGACGCCGCAGTGTGGCCGCGATCAGAAGTTCCCAATGCTGCGCGGACTCCATGTCCTTTTTCCGTGAAGTTCAAGCCGTTACGACACGCTCGGCCGATGCCATCGTAAGGCATCCACTTGCAGTGTGTCATGTCGACGCCGCCGGTAAGAATCAAATTTTCTAGCAGTCGTCCGACTTCGTTTTCAGCAAACGCAGAAACCAGAGCAGCTCGCTGGCCGAAGCAACGTCGCAAGCCGCGAGCCACGTTGTACTCGCCGCCGCCTTCAAAAACTTCGAAGCGGCGAGCGGTGCGAACTCGGCCTTCGCCCGGGTCGAGGCGAACCATAACTTCGCCGAGGGAAAGAATGTCGAATTGGCAGGATTCTGGTGCTTTTAGTTGCATGGTCAAAAGTTTTTGTGACTAGATGGCTTTTGGAAAACGCCCGATTCTAATTGAATTGTGCGCCTCGAAAAGATTGTTTGGTTAGGTTTTGACAACGTGTCCCATATTTCATCCGGCACAATCGCCTCATCTTAACATTGAAATGCCGGATGGAGCGGTTAGTCACGATCTGAGCATTCCGGAAACTAGGACCAGGCGTTCCCTGATTCTGTATAAAAACGACATTGACGACGAAGAACAGTTCTACGGCCTGTGAGTGCGTATTGGAAAGTCGATCCGCTCAGGTAGTGTCCGCTAGAAATCGAGGATGAGTCATGAAATCTTGCCTTAAAAATATTCCCTTCCTGTTTGCTGTCGTTTTTGCCTTTGGAGCTTTCCAAGTCGAAGACGCGTCTGCTCAAGGACCAATCATTCGAAGAATGAGAGAGACCTTCAATAAGGGTCGACCTCTGCTTCCATTCGTTTCCGATTCAGAGCTGAAGAAGGCGGAAGCACCTTCTAAGAAGCCGACGCCTGCGAGTAAACCGCAGTCCCGAAAGACGCCTACGCCCGCGACAAAAGCACCAACACCTGCCAAGCAGTTGGAAAAGTTCCCCAACATTAAATTGGAGTCCAGCAAATCTGAACGTTCAGACAGAGCGAGCCAAACCGTCCGTTCGGAAGGTTTTGGAATGGTGATCGAGAAAGCGGGTGAATCGTTTGTCGTAAGCCAAGTCAATCCGCGAGGAAATGCAGCGTCTGCGGGCGTCAAGCGTGGTGATGTTGTGACCGGTATCGGCGGCGCAAAACTGTCAGCGATCGAAGAGTTTGAAGGGATTGCTGACGCGATGACCGGTGGCGATCGAGTTGAGTTCGAAGTTTCACGCCGGGGAAGTAAGACTCAAAAATTCACGGTTCAATTCGGGCAGCTGGAAGAGAGTAATGAAGACGATCAGGCAGCAAAGTTCGATGTTGCACCATCAGCGACAAAGCGAAGTTTCTCCGACCGTTACGTGCCGGCGGGTGATAGCGGTTTAGAGTCCGTTTACGACGGAGCTCAAAAACCATCTTCGATCATGACACCAACGCCTGCTCCTCCTCGGAACAGCATTGAGTCGCTCGAAGAGCTGGACTTCCCGGCGCTTGAAGGTGGCAAGTAGTCGTTGCAGTTCGGTCGTGAAATTGTGATCGCCCTCTTAGGGAGGCTCTTCGCGGAGCTTAATGTGATGGAGCTCAAGCCACGAAGTGGCGGCAGCAGTCGCGCAGCACGAGTGGCTGGGAGAGCAGTTCCCTCAGTTTTCCAATAGTGTGCTTCAGCCTCCGACGCCCCCCGTCGCTTAGGCTCCGACCCTCCCAGAGGCAGGGTGATGAAAAGAATTGACCGCCTTTGAGAGCTTATTCCTTCTTTGCGGTTTGCTGGATGCCGTTTTGGTGCAGTGTTAAAGCGGTGCATTTTCCATCGTCGTCGAGCGTGAATTCGATTTTCGCTTCGACGACTTTCAGGAACCAAGTGGTTTCTGATTCCGGGTAAATCCGAATGGCAGATTGACCCGTCAGCTGGACCGTTAGTTTGGTCTTGTCATCGTTGGCGTAGGCGATGTCGAACATAAACGAATCGTTGAGCTTGTACTTGCCGACGTATCGTGCGCACAACTCGGGCGTCACTTCGATCGCCTTTTTGAATTCGCGAGGTTTGACGTCTCTGCCGCTTACCAACGCCATGATCTCCGAAGCCAACGTATCGACTTCGGGTGTTGCCGTGTTGCAGAGAACCACGACCGCGCGACGATCCTTGCGATTGACGAACATCATCGAGTGATACCCGCCAGTGCCACCATTGTGCCAGCGAGTTTCGCTTTTCGGATTGATCATCCAACCGAATCCCATGTTGTTGCTGCCAATTCCCTTGGGCTTCCGCTGTTGAGTAAATGCGAGGTCGATGGCGTCTCCAATTTCGCCTTCGGGAGTTTCGATGTTGGCACGAGCGAACTTCAGCATGTCATTGACGCTGCTGCGAATTCCACCGGCGCCTGCCATTGCCTGAAAGGTCCAGTTTGATGAAGGCTCGCAGCCCGCGTCGTGCGGCGGTGCGAGTCGTTTCGTTTGGACGGGGGAAAGTTTGAGCGATGTGTCTGACATTTTCAGCGGGCCTGTGATTCGGCTCCGCAGCAAGGTTTCGTAATCCATTTCCTGTTTCTGGGAGAGAACTTCTCCCAAAAGTCCCACACCGAGGTTGGAATATTCCTCCGCGATTCCGGGCTTGCGAGAAAGCTCATGCGAATTGAGAAACTCAAACAGGTCCTCTGCTGAGTAGTTCGCGTAGGGGTTTGTTAGGTTCATGTCGCCAGTGTTGTCTGGCAAACGGGGTAAACCTGAAATGTGAGTCGACAGTTGCGTCAGCGTAATTTTTCGTTCTGGCTTTCTTTTCAGGACCGGCATGCGAACGCCAGCGGGCAACAAGTCGTCGACCGGTTGGTCGGCTGTGACGAGTCCTCGTTTGATCGCATCGGCGAGCAGAATGCCAGTGAAGACTTTACTGATCGATCCGATTTCGAAAATCGTGTTCTCGTCAGCCTTCGATGGGTCTTCCTTGCTGAGTTGACCGGCCGACGTCGTCAGTCGAGTGTCACCATCGATGATTCCAATCGCAACAGAATTGACAATTTCGGCGTCAACGTAGGACTGAGCAATCGCGAGAACTTTGGATTCCAGCTCTTTTGTCGGATCTTGTGCTACTGCAACAGGTCCAAGCCAAGGGACGAAGACGATGAAAAGCAATGCAAGCTTATTCATAGTAAAAACGACGACCCCAATGCCATCGATCCTTTGTGAGCGATCGTGAAACCCCTGAACTTAGTGTATCAGTGTATCGATACACAGTGGTCGAGGTCAAGTACGATTTTTGGAGTTTTGCACGGAAGTCGCACGGACTCTGATTGTGCGTCAATCTGTACTATTTCGCTGCCTCTTTGGTTTCCGCTTTCGTGTACGTCATCACGAACAGTTTCATCTTCTGATCGTCCCCGGAACCCTTGGGTTGCATGTGCATCGTCATGACTCGCCCATCGTCCTTGTAGCAAGTTGATATTGTGTACGTGAACATGGTCGTTCCATCGGGCCCGGGAGAATCGCCAACCATGGTCAATGTTTGAGTTTCTTTGTCGAAGTCACCCTCGGTTTGCATCATGTAAGGACCGAGCGAATCGATCCACGTACCAATGTACTTTTTCTTTTTGGCGTCGAAGCCGTAGGTACCGTGACCTTCGAAGTCCATGCCCATCATGTTGCCTTCGAAATTGGTGACCGTCCAATAGCCACCGAACATACGTGTCGTTTCTTTTCCTTTGGTCACCATTGGTTCGGCGTCGGCCGCAGACCACGCTTTGATTTCAACGGTCCATTCACCAACATCTTTTTTCAGAAGTTCGATTTCCGGACTCGGAGCAGGTGGCGTCTGGCAGACAGATAGTGTGGGTAGGTTTGCTACGGTGACCAATGCGAAAAACAGCACCGACGAAAATTTGAAAACTGGATGAGTGATCATGGCAATTCCTTTGTACTGTATGGTTTTCGGACGTATCTACATTTGATTGTCAGATATGGGGTGCTTCAACGCAAACGGAAAGTCAGTAACAAAAATAGCCGAGCAATTGCCCGGCTATTTATTGTTAGAGTGATCTCTAGAGGATCAGGCAGCTGCTGAATCCCGTTTGGCTTGAGGCTCAAAAACCATAAATGTCAAAAGCCCGTAAATGGCAATCACGATGAAGCAGATCAATGGCAACCAGAACGATGTCCTGATTCCGTAGTCGGTGATCAGCCCACCTTGGAGTTTGGTCAACACAGCTCCACCGACAATGGACATGATCAGATAAGCGGAACCAAGTTTGGCTTCCTCTTCTTCCATATCGTTCAACGCGATTCCGTAGATGGTCGGGAACATAAGCGACATGCAAGCTGAGATCATGACCAATGAAATCAGTCCTGCTTGACCGGGCAAGTAAATTGCTCCCAAGGTGAACACGATTCCGCCGATTGCGAATCCGCACAGCATACGTCCGGGGCTAAAGATCCGTAGCAAAAAGGTGCAGATCCAACGGCTCGTCAGGAAAATCACCATCGCCACAATGTTGTAGCTTTGTGCTCCAGCGAGCGTGAGGCCGACGTACTCCATTCCGTAGTGAACGACAAAAGTCCAACACATAATTTGGGCGCCGAACGACACCTCCCAGAAAACGAGGACGCTTGAAAATGCGGCCGGTGATTTCAAGAAATGGTGCATCCTGCTGTTCCGACTTAAACACTGGCATTTTGCTGAAAGCGAAAATCGCCAGAAAAGCCAACACGACTCCCGCAACCACGACATAAGGCGTCCTTACATAGCCAAGGTCGGTCTGCTGAAACTTTTGAAATTCTTCAGGGTTGGTTTCACGGAAGACTTTCATCGCATTAGTCGTTGCGGCTCCGAGAGCGCCGACTTCTTTGTCGTAGTCTGGCAAGCCTTCACTATAAAGTTTGACTTCTGTTTTCAGTTCATCGTTGAGCACAAAAGTTCGATCTGTTGAGTCACCTTCAACAGGTTTCATTGTCGCACCTGAGGGAATGTTTGCCTCATCCTGAATCAGATACTTAACGACTTCCGGCTTGCCTTCTTTGATGTCATTTGAGAATTCAGTCACGAGAAGATTGGGAGCCAGAAGTTGGCTGGCGACGAACATCCCAACCAGTGAACCGATCGGGTTGAATGCCTGAGCAAGATTCAATTGCTGAGTCGCAGTTTCTCTTCGTCCCATCGCAAGAATGTAGGGGTTACAAGCAGTTTCCAAAAACGCCAAACCGTAAGTCAGGATATAGGATCCGAGCATGAACAATCCAAACGTCGCGTTCATGCTGGCTGGAATCGCCAGCAGTGCTCCAATCGCGTAGAACAGGAATCCAACCATAATGGCTCCCTTGTAGGAGAACTTTCTAAATGAAGAACGCCGCCGGCAAAGCCATGCAAAAGTAGCCGGTATAGAACGCAAACTGCAGCCACGAAGCTTGGGACGTCGTGATGATGAAGACTTGTTCGAATACTTTCACCAAGGGGTTGGTGAAATCGTTGGCAAATCCCCACAACGAAAAACAACATGTCGTCAAAATGAAAGGAAGCAGGAATTTCTTCGGAACAATCTCTGTCTTGACCGCTGGTGATTCGACCGAAGTTTCGTTTTTGTCTGACATGGAAAAGGGCGCCCTTGGTGGAAGATTTTGCTCGTTCCAAATCTAGTTGTGCGCCGGCGAAAACGAAAGCCAATAGCGGTCTCTAGTGGGTAGAAACATGACCTCGGTATCAATATGTCAATACAAGATGAAGCCTTCGCGTTGATCTGAGCACCTTGGTCAAACCTTGCGGCTTTGTTGCTGTACTGGATTTTTTGAGAGAATTAGCCCTCGATTTGCCGCTCGATGACCAATTGAAAGCTCTTTTTACCGGGTTTTGAGCGCCAAGCCAATTCTTTCGCGTTTTTTCCAAAGATCTGCCGGGCTGCCGCGAATTACTACTCTGACAGGCGATTCTTTCCCACGTTGGGCAGCTGAATCGCGAGAGTTTTACTTTCGGTTACAAACGGAGCCACAGAGAAATGAAAAAATGTATCCTCGGCGCGACAGGAATTATGGTGATTGCCGGCTTGCTTTTCGGCGGCAAAATGATTCCCTACGCACAAACAGCCTATGACAAAGCCAGCCGCTCAATCGAGCAGCAGGTGCCAATTTCCTTCCAGATCGATGCTGCCAAAAAACAGCTTGAAAACATCGGTCCCGAAATCGACGACATGAACCTGCAGATCGCGAAAGAGAAAGTCTCAATCAAGAAGCTGCAGCAATCAATTGAGCGACAAGAAGAATCACTTCAGAAGAGCCGCGGCGAAATGCTAACCTTGCGTTCGCACATCGATTCGGGTGACGAATTCTACGTTGCCGCAAACTCGAAGGCTTACACGACTCAGCGAGTCAAAGAAGAACTTCGAACACGTTTGGCGATTCACAAAACTGCCACCGCGACGATGGAGAAAGACGAAAAGGTTTTGGAACTTCGTGAGAAGTCACTTAACGCCGCGATGGAGCGACTTGCAGAAGCACGTTCTCAGAAAACCGAATTGGCACTCCAGATCGAGCACCTGACTGCTCAGAATCGCATGAACGAAGTGGTCAAGACGGCCAGTAAGTTGGACCAGTTTGACAATAGTCAACTGTCTCGAACTCGCAGCATGATCGAAGACATCAGTGCCCGTCTGGAAACAGAGCAGGAAATGATGAGCATGATGCCGACTCACTACGGTCAGATTCCTGTCAGCAGTGATTCTTCTATCGCCGACACGGACGTGCTGGAAGACATGGACGCTTTCTTCGACCAACAGGACGCGAAGAAATCTGAAAGCAAGAAAGAAGCTTCAAGCGAAGAGCTTGTTTCTTTCGAAAGCTAAACGCAAAGAACGCGAAAACCGAATTGTAACTGAGTGGTTTCCGGGGGCCTCTGTTTCGACAGAGGCCCTTTTTGCGTTAGGTGGTTTCTATCTGTAACTCGCATTAGTCGCAAAGCGACGACAGGAATTAGCCATGGACGCAAGTCCATGGATGCGCGAACCACACGAATCTACAGTCGCGAAGCGACGACATGAAGTCACATCGAATGGGTCGTTGCTGGCCGGTCATGCCGTCCCTTCGGGACTCAGGTTGAGGTGTTCCCGTGTTTGATTTCCATGGACTTGCGTCCATGGCTAATCCCTGCCGTCGCTCCGCGACTTTTTACTGCCCCAGCGTCTGCCGATTTGTCCTAACTTGGAGAAGGCCAAAGATGCTTAGCAGCAAGAGTGAAATTGCTGAAGGCTCAGGGACATTAGAAACGGTGCCCAGTTGCAAACCTCCTCCAACGGCGTCACCAACGCCCCATTGGACATTCAAAAAGTCAAATGCATCTGGATCGAATGGAAATCGATCCGGTCCCCAAGTGGCCGAAAAATCACCGGACAAAACCTCACCGGGACTAAGGTCGTTTTCGAAATTGATTACAAAGTAGTCTCCAAATTCTTCTGCACCGGTCCCGACAGGGAAAAAACTGGACAGTTCTTGAGAACCACTGTAGGTCGCTGTGTCAGCCGGAACAAAAGATCCAAACGCAAAGCCAGGATCCGCATTTATATCTGAATTGATGAAGAATAGTGAGTTGAAGGCATCGACGGGTAACTCATCGGGCAAAGCACCGGACATGGAAAATTCCAAGGAATCTACTGTTAGCTCAAACCCAGTGAAAGTGAAGTCCGCACGGCAGGTAGCTGCCGCAAAAACAATCAATGAAAAAGAAGAAATAAAGGCAAATCTTGTAAGTCTATTCATGTGAAATTTCTCCAACGATGCTGCATTACATCTAAAGGTTCTTCGCTATTTTTCGAATAGCGATTTATCCGGGTGTCGCACTACGTCACGGTAAGCGGTATTGCTCCGTATATCATAGTAGCAGAGATGAAATGGTGTGCCAGCTTCTAAGGCTCATAGAAGCTGTCAACAATGCCGAGATTGACCGGGATATCTTAAGATGGGGTTGATTGAACTTGGCATTGTTGACAGGTGTACCTCGGTCCCTGCAGCGAAGCACATCGTGGCTTTCATCACAACCTTCTAGAACGAGCAGCTGCCGGCCAAGCTTCTTTATGTTTGCCCAACGTATTTATCCCAAATTCGGTCAAACTCTTCAGCTGAAATCGCTCTAGGCAAGAACTGCTGGTCTTTTCCTATTTCGCCAATCGAAGGTAAAGGTTCAATTGCCAGTTTTGTACCACCCTTTTGAGTCGTGGCGGTAGCAAATCCAGCTGAGCCGTCTGCGAACACTTCTACTTTTCGAATTTCAGTGTTGTCATCACCCAACTCAGAGTAAAGAACAATCGGTTCAGTTGGGTTTGCATGAAGCCAGTCGACGGCGATGTAATTCATTGAATAATCCTAACTGGCTAGGCTTTTCCGAAACTAACAATTAAATCGGTGATGTTTAATGGTACGTCACTAGGATTCACAAATACTCCGCTTCTGCCTTGGAGAATCTTTAATTGGGACACGTCAATTTCGAGGTAGTGAGTAAATTTATCACCAGCAAAAGGATGGTTCAAGAAACTACGGGAAAGTTGTGCTGGAGTTTTTGAACCCGGTAGGATGTCCGAAAAGTACTGTCCATTGCCATACCGAACGTCCTTTGGATTCGCAGCTTTGGTAGATGCATTCAAGCGTTTCGAAGACAGAATAGCTTCAAGCGAAAATTCATCAGTGTAGTGGTAGAGCGTTGACTGTGCGCTTTCGGCAGCTTGCTCGCAACCTTCGCCGTTCACATTGTGAACCAATAGGCCTGTGTTGCCAATGCGAAAAACATGCTGGCCTTCAATTTCTAAATTGAAAACACAATGAGCCTGCTGGCCAATGAAAATATTCTGAACAACGACAACGCCATCAAGTGTGTTGACCGTGTTCCCAATCTCGAATGATATCAACGGTTTAAATTGGTTTTCATTGATACACCAAACACGATGACCTGTTGTGCCAACAATCTCTTCGCCATTTTCAAGTCGAACACGAACGACTTCCTTGTTTGCAATCGTCTTGAATCTTGAAACAACAAGGTTGCCTTCGCCATCACCCAGCTGAACATCATCGTCAATCGCAACGATCTGAGCCCATCCGCTCAATTCCTCTTCGTCGGTTGCCAGTTCGTACCACTGGCCAACTTCCAGTAACTCCGTTTCTGATCGATGGCGGAGTAGTTCGGCTTCGAGGATTGCTCCATCGCTGCGATGCATCACCAATTCGATCCGTTGCCAGTCAGAAGCGACGCCTCGCGGTGCATCGAAGCCGGTGCCATCTGGATTCTGAGCATCAACGGTGGCACCAAGTGGAACGTCTTCAATTGGAACCAAAAGGTTCTGCTGAGTCTGTACGCTTGTCGCCTTCAGCTGTGTTGTCGAGCCAGCGAACGAATCGAACTTTGAACTTTCATTCGATTGAGCTGAATCTGGCAATGACGAGAGGTGTACCTTCGTCCCCGCTGCGAAGCACATCG
>CAZORS010000194.1:0-10459 GCA_964582025.1 uncultured Pirellulaceae bacterium
ATTGGCTTAATCAGTTTGGCTCAATTCGGATGCGATAGCCAGTCCATTCAAAGCTCTAAGGCGAAAGTCAAAGATGCTACTGCGATTGAGTCGACCACCATCGCAACGACGGCTGAAGCTGGCGAATCTAAATTGAGCAACATTTCGCCCGAAGATCTGATTCGTCAATCCAACACCGCACTGACCGCAGGCAACATAACTTCTGTTGTCGAGCTATTGCATGAGTTTCGCAACCGCAAGAACGTGCAGCTGATGCTAAAGATGGATGCAGCTCGCATCTTGTTTGGAGCCGGTCAGATGAAAGATTCAGCCAAACTCTACGATGAAGTTCTCGAATCACGTCCTGAAATTAAGGCTCGACTTTGGCAACGCGGTCTGGCGTTGTATTACGCGGGAGAATTTGAAAAAGGTGTCGATCAATTCGACACTCACCAAACGTTCAACTCGCAAGACGTCGAGAATTCCGTTTGGCAGCTCCTGTGCCAGTCTCAGCTAACCTCGGTTGAAGATGCCCGCAAAGGGATGATTCAGATTGAACACGATTCGCGAATTCCGATGAAGCAAGTATTCGACATGTTCGCCGGAACAGGATCGCCAGAAAAAGTACTCGAAGCCTGCGGTTACGAGAAAGGGAAACCGCGAAAGGACAACTCGACCTATCACGGCTTGCTCTACGTCGGCCTTTTTCACGAAATGATGGGCGACCAAGAAGCGTCCAACGAATCGATGAAGGAAGCACTCAAGTTCAAACCCACCATTCCTGGTTTGATGGGCTTCGTCGCGGCGGGACACCTCCGAGCCCGCAAAGCTTATCCAATCGATTCGGAATGAAACATCACGCTCCGAACCTCCTAGAGCTTCGGGAGGGAGGGCGATGTAGCCAATGCAGTGAAGGTCACTATATTCCTGTTGTCAGTTTGATTTCACCACAACTGAATTGACGACATCGAGATTGGTGAGTATTCGAAAAACGCTGCGTTTGAGATTGTTTTTCGTTTTGGCACGAGAATTGAATATGCATTGATTCATCAGCGAAACTTACCCTTCCAAACAACAAAGGTGAATGCGATGAACAACAAATCACTCAAAAACCTAGAAACCAAACGACACTACGCGATTCTGTTTTGTGCAATGATGCTCGGTGTGTTGACCAGCACGTTGATTCGATAGCGGACATGATTTTGTTTTTTGGCTCTCGCGTTGAAAACAACACGCTCGATGCAAAGACTAGCTGAAGCCAGTCACTACAAACAGCAGGCAATCGATTGCGGCTGGAAGCCACAACCGCGACAAAAAACGCCGCACGACAAACAGTCGAGCGGCGATTTCGTTCGGAGGACGAACAGTACTGTTCGGAGGACGAACTTTATTTTTTAGCTTTGCCAAATCCCTGTGCCGCCATCTGCTGGTCGATCGCTTGGACAATCGCATCGCCAAACGTGTCTTTCTTCTCACCGAGCTTCTTTCGCTCGGCGACGAGGAACGCTTCACGCTCGGCAGCAACCTTTTTGATTTCCTCCTGAATCTGCTTTCGCTTGGCTGCATTGTCCGCAACGTGCTTCTTGCGCTGGTCGATCGTCATCTTCTGCATCGCGTCAGGAAGATTCTTTCCTTCAACCTTTGTGATCGCTTCTTCGTCAGCTTCTACCGCATCAACAAGATCTCGAGCACGGTTGTCGTAGATCTTGCTGGCCTTGGATGCGACGCGGCCACCGAATGCAGAAGAAGATGGTCCCATGCCCATTCCTCCGCCGCCCATGCCACCCATCGCCATGCCACCCATCCCGCCCATCGCATTGGTATCCTGAGCCAGCTGATTACTTCTGTACTTGCCCCGTGCTGACTTGGCACCGTACCAGAGATACGTTTTGTTCAACTTCCCGTTAAGCTCAATCAAAACTTTGTCTTGCGGGCAATGAATCGTGACTTGTTTGCGATCCTGATTGATGTTGAAACTTTGACCGCCACCTTTTTCGGCTCCGTCAGCCCACTTGCCCCTCACGCCAGTAGAGTGATCACCACAGTGAATCGTGTTGACCAGCACGCCTTTCTCTTTCGCATCCGCACAAGTGTTCAAGTAAGAAACTTGCCCTTGAGTAAACGCTTCGTTGCCGGCAATGAAAATCGATTTGTACGCGTCGTCATCGGAACTCCAATCCAGTCGCGTAACGGCTTCGCCAATCACGGCACCGCAGTACTCGTCGCCGCCCTTGGTCGTCAATCCGAATAGGGCTTCGGAGACCTTGTCGAGGTCATCCGACAACGGCAGAACTTGGCGAATATAGTTTTCTGTCGCTGGAAGATTCGTGTTTCCGTATTCGAAAACGCTGACGCGGAGAGCCGGCTTTCGTCCATCTTTTTCCGCGACGGATAGCCGCTGGACAATTTGCCATAGTTGATTTCGAGCTTGATTGATCAGGCCGTCCATCGAGTTCGATGTATCGAGTAAAATTGCGACGTCGACCGGAATGCGATCGTCTTTGACTTTTTCATCGTCGCCAATTTTGACTTTGAGTTCCTCACCTTTTTCGTTGGTGAGCGTCACAGTATCCTGAGCTTGGATCGTGCTGGCTTGATTCAATGTAAATGCACCGAAAATTGCCAGCAGAATTACGCAGTTTGTCATCGTTGAAGTCTTCAACATTTCGTTGTCTCCCGAAAGTTTGGTTTGGTCCGGATGATTCGCTTGGCGTGTGCGTCGTGAAAAATTCCGGTTAAAGTAACCCCTCCAACATCCGACGCCAATTCAAAAACTAAGTTCCCCTGAATCTGAAAATGTTTGTTTATGTCAAACTATACCTCAATTGACTCGGAAAAAATCATCACGACAATCGATCGCCTCAAGGCTCGAATCGAGGAGCGATTTCCGGATTCTGACCTTGGCAAAGTCTGCGGACAACTGCATGAAGTTGCCGGCCACATGAAAGAACGATCGGAGTGGATTGCGAGGCCAGTGCACTGGTTGCGGATTCTGACTTGGGTCGTATGCATCATGATTGTCGCTGGCACAATCACCGCGATCTACTCAATTAGCATTACCAATCAGGAAGTGAAACCAAAGTCGACAACCCTGTCCGACTTCGTGACTTTACTCGAAGCCGGAATCAATGACGTCGTCTTGATCGGAGCCGCAATCTTCTTCTTGCTCAGATTCGAAAACCGATACAAGAGAACACGAGCATTAAAAGCCCTTCACGAGCTGCGTTCGATTGCTCACGTGATCGACATGCATCAGCTGACCAAGGACCCACATCGGATCTCAACACCTGGCACCTCGGCCTCTGTATTCATTCCCGGTCGCATGTCGCCCAAACTCGACATGACGCAGTTTGAGCTACGACGTTATCTGGATTACTGTACTGAAATGTTGTCTTTGACTGGAAAGATCGCCGCAGTCTACAATCAAGTATTCGACGACGGGGTTGCGACGGCGGCCGCATCTGAGTTGGAGTCGCTAACGACCGGGCTTTCGAGTAAAATTTGGCAGAAGATCCTGATTTTGGAGTCATCTGGCGATAGCGGGACGACACCACGCATCGAAACCAACGTTTAGAATATCTACTGAGATACGGAGTTTTCGGTACTCAACAGCCTCTCCTCTTTAAAGACAATTGAACGACCGGTAACGACTGGTCGGGTTCACCAAGACAACAAATTTGGCAGCGATGAAATCGAATCAAACCAGTCTACGAATGTGGCTCGTCAGCGCAGTGTTGGCGTTCGCAACTTCGTTTGGTTCTTTCGTAACGCTATCCGTTTCCGAATCGTATAGTTCCTTCGAATCGAAGGTCGAGCTAACCGAACTGGTTGAGTTGGAAGTTGACGGTGAAGAGAAGATTGTCGAAGAACGCAATCGCCGAGTCCGCCTCCGCTCTATCGTCATCCGACGGTCCGACACCGGCCAGCTCCACAAACCGTCCAAGATGGAGGTCGCATCTCTTACGCGTCCTCTACGAAGTGGCCACAATGGTTGCGGTAGTCATCTAAGAATTTAGGTCATCTTTGGCCACCGGCGCACTCGCCGGGAAAGCCTGCGTTTCATAGACTGGTGCGGCTTTCAGTTCCTTCTAACTGCTTGGTACCGCATGCCAAACGCTCAATCGCATTTTACGGTACAAGACTCAACCATTTTTGACACATTCATCTCCAAAGGAATTCTCAATGAAAATTCGCAACGGACTATCTAAATTTCAATCAACGATTCAACCGTCGATGCAGCCAGTTTATTCGGAGCTGGAAAATGGCCAGTCGCCGGAAACTCTGTTCATCACTTGTTCCGATTCTCGAATTTCGCCAAACCTGATCACGCAAACAGATCCAGGCGAGATTTTTGTTATTCGTAACGCCGGCAACATCGTCCCCAAGCCCGGCACCGGCGAATTGGCGATCGAAGGCACTATCGAGTACGCCGTCCAAGCTCTGAAAGTGAAACACATTGTCGTTTGTGGACATGCACAGTGTGGTGCTGTGGGTGGTTTGCTGAATCTTGACGGACTTGATGCACTTCCTGCCGTTAAGGAATGGGTCAAAAAGAGCGAAGCAGTACTCGAAAAAGTTGCGGACTGCGACGAAGCATCGAAAGGCAGCGAAGCCATTAAGGCAAACGTGATGCTTCAATTGGATCACCTCATGGAGTACGACTACGTCAAAGCTGCAGTCGACAAGGGAGACCTTGAACTGCACGGCATCGTCTATCACTTCGGCAGTGGCGAAGTTGACTATCTGACTGACGGAGAGTTTTAGTCGTCGCTGCAGACGGAAGACCACCCAAAATCACACCAATTTTCTGAGACAATCAAATGCAACGTTCTGGACCGCTAACAATTTTCAGCGATGCCAAGCACTGGAAAACGGATGTTCCTTCGGGCTTGGTCGTATTCCTAGTCGCGATCCCCCTCTGCCTAGGCATTGCACTGGCGTCGGGTGGCTCAGCGATGTCCGGAATTATTGCCGGTATCGTCGGTGGCCTGATCGTGACACTGTTCAGCAATTCGCCGCTGGGAGTGAGCGGTCCTGCGGCGGGCTTGGTGGCGATTGTCGCGCCCGCGATCTTGCAACTTGGTTTTCAGAACTTTCTTTTGGCCGTGGTCTTGGCAGGAGTGATCCAGTTCGCACTAGGAGCCCTGAAAGCAGGTACGATCGGATATTACTTTCCGACTTCCGTGATTAAAGGAATGCTCGCGGCGATCGGTTTGATCATCATCCTTAAGCAAATCCCACACGCGTTTGGTTACGACAAGGACTACGAAGGCGACCTCGCGTTTCGACAAGCCGATGGTTACAACACTTTCTCTGAAATTGGACACGCGTTGGAGCTGATTACTCCCTCAGCAACGATCATTACAGTGGTTTGCTTGGCGATTCTGATTCTGTGGGAAACGAAGTGGATGAAGAGCTTCAGTTTCTCCAAAATCATTCAAGGACCGCTCGTTGCTGTCGTCGCCGGCATTGTACTTAGCCTAGCCTTTAGCGCGGTCGACTCGATGAAGCTTGACCAAGAACACCTAGTCCAATTGAACCCGGAAACCGCAAGAAAAATTGTTGGTGTCGAGTCCGAATCGGAATCTCCAACCGATGACAATGCTGGTGTCGCGTCCGATTCAAAAGGATTCGAGTTTATTTTTCCGCACTTTAAGCCATCGGTAATCAAGTCCGGCGAGATGCAGTTTGGGCACGGGTCTCACGACGCAGAACACAGCGACGAAGACAACGCAGAAGTCGCACTCGAAAAAGCAGGTGCCAAGCTCAAGACACTTGAAGATGCGATCAAGAGCATCTCAGATCAGGGAATTGCCGACAGCATGGCCCCTGCAATTGCTGACCTACGCGAGACATTGGCAACTTCGGAATCGGTAGATTCAACGGAAGACGAAACCGACGGAGTCACTCCGTTTCGGGCCGCGACCATGATTTTGATCACCGCGATGACACTCGCCATCGTGGCGAGCCTTGAATCGCTGCTGTGTGCCGAAGCTACTGACAAATTGGATCCGCAACGGAGACAAACGGACCTCAACCAAGAACTTCAAGCTCAGGGAATCGGCAACATTGTTTCCGGCATGATCGGTGGCCTACCCGTCACACAAGTGATCGTCAGAAGTTCAACCAACATCCAGTCGGGAGCTCAATCTCGATTCGCTTCTTTCGTGCACGGAATCTTTCTGATCGGCTGCATTATATTGATTCCTGGCGTCCTCGAATTGGTTCCGCTTGCCAGTCTTGCGGCGATCCTGTTTGTCGTCGGCTACAAGCTTGCCCATCCATCGAAGTTCAAAGAGATGTTTAGTCAAGGTTGGACTCAATTCCTACCGTTCATCATTACGATCGTCGCGATTCTGCGAACAGATTTGCTGATTGGTATAGGAATCGGTTTGATCGCATCTCTGTTCTTCATCTTGCAAAGTAGCTACTTTAAATCTCTTTGGACGAGCGTCGAAGAAGTGGACGGCAAGAAAGTTCACCGCATCACACTGGCCGAGCGTGTGTTCTTCATTAATAAAGGAAAACTCCAGACTGTCATTCAAGACATTGCCCCAGACAGCAAAGTCATTGTTGATGCATCGAATACGGTCTACATGGATCAAGACGTGATGGATATCTTTAACGACTTCAAGCAGCATGCTCCGTTCGACAACATCGAGATCGAATGGCTTGAGCCACCGGAAAGTGATGGAAAGCGAAAAGATCCTGCTCGCGTGCAGGACATTGTCAACGCTGGCTAGGCAACGTGGAACGGTGGGCTCCACCGTTTTTCGCCCATCCACGGTGGAGACCACCGTGCCACATTCCTTCATTGACCAACATTCAACCGCGTTTCGATGTTCCAAGCAGTTCGCCAAGTTCCATCATCGCCGCTTTGGCTTCGATGGCGAAATCTGGATCAGCGAGATCGTCCAAGGTCAGCGTGTCGCGATAGTGCGATTCGATCCAGTTGCCAAGCCGCTCAACTTTTGCATCGCCCAAGCAATACGTTGAATCCAGCAACGCCAATTCCTCTTCGGTCACAACAACTCGTAATCGCAAGCACGCTGGACCGCCACCGTTGTTCATGCTCTGACGCAAGTCGAAGTAACGAACTTCATCAATCGGACTATCGCCGTCAACCAAACGCTGTGCACATTTCGCAGCCGTCGAGGTCTCCTCAACTTCCTGAGGGCAGATCAAAGTCATCTTCCCGTCGCCGCGGCTGATGATTTGGCTATTGAAAAAGTAACTGCCGATCGCGTCTTCGATTGGCAGATCATCATTACTGAATTCGACAGGATAAAATTCGCTGTCGTTGCGGTCGAAGAATTTCTTGATGTGACCAATCACCAACGGCTGATCGAGAAACGAATGCTCGTGCATCAGCAACACGTTTTCGTTGCCTACGGAAATCACATCGTTGTGAAAGACGCCGGCATCGATGGCAGCCGGAGTTTGCTGGATCAGCATGTGATCACGGATGCCATGCCGGCGTGCAATCGACTCGCCAGCCAAACGCGACTGTCGCGCCGGGAACTTTTGTGGTCTGGCAAGGTCCCGGTTGAATGGATCGAACCCAAAAACGAAAACGTGCAATCCGCTTTCACCATGTGACTTACACAACCGCGTATGATTCGCGGCACCTTCGTCACTGATCGCGTGCGGCGCTGGCAATGCTTCGTGGATCGTGAACTTTTCCGTCGAAGAAAAAATCCGCGTCATCACGTTGTGCATTTCGTTGTGATCAAACGCACGATGCCAAGTCCGGGAAAGATTCGCAGGCGTAAAATGCAATTTTCCATCATGCGAATCCATCGAAGGTGTGACGGTTCCCGCGTTGGCAGTCCACATGCTGGCCGCACTGTAGACGGAAGTCAGCAATGTAGGATTGGTCTTGGCACAGTCGCGAATCATGTCCGATTCGCTCCCTGAAAACCCAAGCTCACGCAACAGATGAAAATTTGGTTTATCGATCGGAGGCAAAAAGAACTGTGGAATCCCTAACGCTGCAACGGATTGCATTTTAGCCAATCCTTGCAGCGCTCCCTTCTTCGGATACGACGTCTGATTCTGATGTAGCTCAGACGCGACGTTGCCGTGAGAGAGCCCGGAGTAGTTATGAGTCGGCCCAATCAGGCCGTCAAAATTGATCTCGATGGTCATAGCGAATTGCGTTCGGATCCGTGAAACTTGAGTCAGTGTTCTCCCGGAAGCGCGATAATTGGCTCAAATGGGACTCAGGAAAACCATATAGCCGGATTTTCCCATGTTTTACTGAAACTTGATACCATGGATTGTCGTCTATAATTGAATAGAGAAAAGACGCACGGGGACGAACGCAAACCATTGCCTAGGAACAGCAAATGGCCACCGACACCGGAAATCAACGACCCGCTACCGCTGGTAAACGAGCCCGAAACAAACGTACAGTCAAAATCCAAGACTACGTTTCGGAGAAGCTTAATGTCACCCGTCGACAGGTTCGCCAAGTCGACGTGATGTCGAATCTGATTGCACTGCTCGCGATCGTTCTAGTCTTTCTGTTGACGGTCGCCATCATCGATGCGTGGATCTTTCCGCTGGGCACCATCGGACGCTGGGCTGGATTCCTTACTCTTGTACTCGGCACGATCACGTTTTTGTTCATGACGGTTGGTCGTTCGATGATGCGCAAAGTCAATCCAGACTACGCAGCACAGATGATCGAAGACTCGCAGCCGGAATTCAAAAACAGCTTGCTCAACTACGTTTCGCTCAGCCGCAAACCGCAAGGCACCAAAGCCGCCGTCCTTGATGCCGTTTCGCGTCAGGCCGCAACCGACATCTCGACCGTTCCCGTTGAGACCATGGTCGACCGTTCCGCAATGATTCGCGTCAGCATGATTTTGGCTGGCATCATTTTCTTCGGAGCCATGTACACGCTGTTTTCACCCAAGAACCCGTTCCAGTCGATCGCTCGTGTGATTCTGCCCGGCGCGAAACTGGCGGCTCCATCCGTCGTTACGATTGAAGAAGTCAAACCGGGCGATTCAGAGGCGTTCTTTGGCGACGAAGTTGAAGTTTCCGCAAAGGTCGTCGGTCGCCACAGCCCGGAAGACGTTCGGCTGATTTTTTCGACAATGGATGGGCAGATCGTTGATCGCGTGATTCCGATGACTGTCCAGAGCGGCAGCACCGACAAATATTTCGCTTCGCTTTCAACCGGCGGCTCCGGCATTCAACAGTCCCTGAAGTATCACATTGTTGCCCGCGACGGCACGACACCCGACTACATTGTCAACGTTCGCACCAATCCGTCGATCGCCATCGAAACAGTTTCTGTCCAGCCACCGAAGTATTCGAAACTCGAAAAGTGGACTCAACAGGAAGGGAACATTGAAGCCCTTGAGGGAACTCGGGTCACGATCAATGCCAAAGCAAATCTGCCGATTGAAACTGCGGAAATCGAACTGCTTAACGCAAACGACGAAGGCGAATTTGTCACCGCACGAAAAATCAAGATGAATGTTCAAGCCGAACAGTCCAAGCAAACGGTCGGCAGTTTCATCGTGGCGATGAATGGTCGGCGAACCAAACCAGCGGCAACGCACTATCGCTTGAATTTCGTCAGCGTCGAAGGACACAAGAATCAACAACCAAACAATTTCCCAATCAAAGTCATTCCGGATTTGGCTCCTGAAATCAAAGTGCTTAATCCGCTCGAAAAAGAGACTTCAGTCACATTGGATGGACAGGCAACGATCCGAATCCAAGCGAGTGATGCCGATTTTGAGATTTCCAAAATTGAACTTGAACTCGAGCAGGACAATCAGCGAATTTTCGGTCAGTCAATGCAACTGGAACCCGTTCAAGGCATGAGCCGAGTTAACGGTGACTTCCTGCTGGATGTCTCTCGACAGTTCCCGTTCTTGAAAGTTGGCGATCGGATTGTCTTCCACGCTTCGGCTCACGACAATCGCGTTTTACCCAGCGGAAAATCTGCCGCCAACGTCACTCGAAGCGAAAACTATGTGATTGAAATCGCGAAACCAAAAGAGCCGCAGCAGAATCCGGAACAAATGGATCAGCAACGCGAACCGCAGAACAACAAACAAGAGAATCCAGCTGAACCTGAAGAACGAAATCCGTTTGACCCTCCGCCAGAGGAAGAAGAACCACCAGCCGAGAATGATCCGCAAGAAGAAATGAATCAGGATCCTGAACAGAACAACGAAGATCCTGATCGTAATCAAGAAATGAACCAACAAGAAGAACAACAGAATCAAGAACAGAACGGTGGTGACGAACAGGATCAGCAACCGGGCGACAAAAACGAGCTACGTGGCGAACAGGCGGGCGACCAACAACAAGAAGATGGTCAGCCGGGTGAGGGCGAGTCACAGCCCGGCGAAAACGGAAACGAGACCGAGCCGGGTGAAAACGGAGATGGCGGCGATACAGGTCAGCAAGAAGGCGGCATGGAGCAAGGCGAACAGCAAGGGGCTGAGGGCGGTGA
>CAZORS010000195.1:0-10376 GCA_964582025.1 uncultured Pirellulaceae bacterium
CAACGCGAACTTCTTCTTGCCACGACGCAGAACGATAATCGACTCGCTGGCTAGGTCACCAGAAGTCAACTTCTTTTCAATGTCGCTTTCGCGGACATTGTTAACATTGGCTCCGTTTTCCTTGATCGTCCGGCGAGCCTCGCCTTTGCTTTTGCACAGTCCAGTCAGAGCCAAAGCGTCGATTAGCGACAGTCCTTCATTCTCAAGTTGCTTCATCGGAAATTCAGCACTTGGGACCTCGGCGAAGATCTGATTCAAATCTGCATCCGATAGGTCGCTGATCTCGGCGCCGAACAATACTTCACCCGCAAGCTTCGCTTTCTTGAGGCCGTCGGGGCCGTGAATCAGCGTGGTAACTTCTTCGGCCAATCGAATCTGGCTTTCACGTTTCGAGGCGTCCGCCGCACGTGATTCGGCAAGCGACGAAATCTCTTGTTCAGTGAGCTCAGTCAGAAACTTCAAGCACATGTCGACATCATTGTCGTCAACGTTTCGCCAGTACTGAAAGAACTCGTAAGGTGACGTTCGCTCAGCGGACAACCAGATCGCTCCGGATTCCGTCTTGCCCATTTTGGCTCCGTCAGACTTCGTAAGCAACGGACACGTGATGCCGTAGAGCTGCTTGGAAAGCATGCGTCTACCAAGATCGATTCCTGCGGTGACGTTGCCCCATTGGTCACTGCCGCCGATTTGCAGCTCGCAGTTGTAGTCCTGATTCAAACGCACAAAGTCGTAAGCCTGCAGAAGCATGTAGCTGAATTCGGTGTAGCTGAGTCCCGCTTCGCTGGTAAGTCGACTCTTGACGCTGTCCTTCCCAAGCATCACGTTGACCGGAAAGTTCTTGCCGACGTCGCGAAGGAACGCGGTGTAGGAAAACTCCTTCATCCAATCGTTGTTGTTGACCAGAACCGCCGCCGTATCGCCCGAGTCAAAATCGAGCAGATGTTCCATCTGAACTTTGATGCCCGCGATGTTCGCGTCGAGCTGTTCTTGATCAAGCAAATTCCTTTCGGCTGATTTGCCTGAAGGGTCACCGATCATGCCGGTGGCTCCTCCCACGATTGCGATTGGCCTGTGGCCAGCCTTTTGAAAACGCCGCAACATCATCAGCGGAAGCAAACTTCCGACATGCAAGCTGTCAGCCGTCGGATCAAACCCAGCGTAGAGCGTTCGCGATCCTTCATTGAGCCATCCCTGAAGTTTGTCGTCAGCAGTAGTTTGATGGATCAGCCCACGCCATTGGAGCTCGGAGAAAATGTCGGTCATTGAATGGGACGCCTGAAGGTCATTTTTGCAATCGCGGCAGTATAGCGAAATGACCCCAAAACTCCCATCCGGGTTCGGCGTTGGCTTGGCCTACACTATTCCAACGCCCACTCCGGTGGCGGAAATTGCAACACGTTCTGAATTGCGATCTGAACCGTTCCATCGCTCAGCACGTTGCTTTCCTGACGGCCGATGGCAGCGCCCAAGCCCCAAGGCGAATCCGTTAGTAAACAGTCAAACTTGATGTCGCCTGATGCCGCATTGAAGATCGGAGACACGCTAACAAAACGAATGTGCATATTCCGCCGACTGCCCGGGCGAAAACGGCGCGAGCCCTGAATCAAGTATTCGCCGTTGACCGCAACGGAACCGCCGGGAACTTCCGTGCCTTCCTCCCCGCCCCAACTGCCGTAGAAAGTTGCATTGGGAGCCACCACCGCCATAACGTATTGAGCATCGTGCACGACGTATCCAGATCGTGGAACGTAGCGACATGGAAGCTTGTAACAGCGGTAATTCCACCGAGGGTCCTGATAAACGTGAAGCAAAATGATCGCGCCATCCTGCGCGATATCCGCGTCGGAAAAATCGACTCCGAACCTTTCCAAAAAGTAGTCAACTGCTTCCTGCCGTCTTTGTTCAATCTCGTCATCATCGCGCTGCATGATCTCGCGATCGAAGTCCTCGGCTGTCGGAGCCACGTATTCCGTGTCACCGGGATCGAAGACGCCGTTGGCCATAAAGACGGCCACGGAATCTGGCTGGTTCCAATTAACTCTGTTGTCAAACGGCCATTGCTGATGCACCGCAACGCTGGCTCCCGTCGCAACAAAGACAACGATTAGTATCCACAAAGCTGAAAACTTTCTCATCTGATTCTCCAAGTCAAAAAATATAAAGTCGTCTACCTACGTCTTTTCAACATCAGCATTCCCATCGCGAAAGCGACCACTGCCATTGAGCCCGGTTCTGGAACGGCGGTGAAAAGAGCCACGTTGTTGCCATCGCCCCATTGGTAACTGATGAACAAGTCTGTCCCGCCGAAGTTGCCGACCAGTTCGCCTTCCGCCAAGCCGGTGAATTCACCAAATGCCGATCCGCCAATGTCAGCGATCTCAAAGAAGTCTCCGGCGACCAGATCAAAGCCGCTCAGCAATTCGACTTCCAGCGAACCGTTAAGCGTCATGTCTCCAGCAACCTCGAGCCGATCAAATTCCCCCAACCCGGTGCCTCCAAGTTCGACGAATGTTGCCGCACTGGTTCCAAAGTTTAGATTGCCTTCGAACGTCAGCACGTCGGGGCTGTTTCCAGGTCGAAAGTCGCCTTCCATGAACACGTCGCCTGTTCCGGTATGCGCTCCGGAGCCTGTGAATTCGCCAAAGTAAACAGTGTCGGCGCCGGCTGCGGTGTGAACTTCTTGGCCGTTGTGAAGCACGTCGTCGTAAAACGTTGTGACTCCATCTCCAGCAGTCACCACAACACCGTCACCAAGATTTTGCACGTCGCCGTGGATGTCAGCGAAGCCACCCGAGAACGCCATCACACCGTTGTTGGAAATCCCGTGCGACAGAAACTCGCCGCGACCGCTGATAAACGCGCCGACATCGTTGATCAAGTTATCTGCAATGAAGGTCCCGCCAAAATTATTGATCTCGCCGTCAAGTTTGTTGGTCAATGTGTTTTCGAATTCCGTCGTGCCACCGAGGACATTGATCTCGCCGAAGTTCTGAATTTCGGAAGCTCCGAATCTTGCCCATTCGCCGGCACGAGTTCTGATCTCGCTGTCAGCAGACGTTGAAAACTCCACGTCCGTGGCACCATCGCCGTAGATTACGCCAAGGTTTTCGAGTGTAACTCCGCTGGTGTTGAGACGTGCTTTGTTGAAACTGTTCAAATCGGAGACGTTGACGAAACCATCGCTCTCAACGTGTCCGGTTAGCGTTCCCTGCATACTTGTTCCCGCACCACCAGGAACAATGCGCGAGTAAGATCCCCAATCTGTCGTACCAAAATCAAACGTATTTTGTTCAATGTTAATCGATCCATTTTCACCGATGGTTGTTCGACCCGAGACCATCGCGAGCTTGCCTACAATGTCACCTTGTGCGAGCGTCAATGAACCAAAGCCTGCTCCTGTTCCAACATCAAGGTCTCCGACGACGTTCATTTCGGATCGTACGAACAACGCACTGGCGACTGCGCTCGAGTCGTCGTCCCCGATCTCAAAGTCACGAAGGTTCGCTTCTGAGCTTCCCTGAAACAGCATATCGCCCCTGCGAAGTTCAGTTTTGCCTTCCACAATCAACTGTGACTGGTCAACGGATACACTTGCGTTTGACGAGCTACCGAAGGTTCTTCCGACCGTCAAATCACCGCCGAAGCCAGCAATGCCAAATTCTTGAATGTTGAGTATTCCAAAAATCTGGGCGGATCCGCTGTTGCCGAGTTGGCTGTTCTTGATCGCCAAAGCAGCATTGGAGTCAACGAACGATTCTGTTGTTTCGATCAGAGAACCGTTTTGTGCGTCGATGATTCCGTTGCTCAGCAGATGAATGCCTTCTGAAGTGACAGATGCTGACGTGCTGCCGACAATCACAGTGCCACCGTTGGTAATTTCGAGTGTGCCAGCTCCTGGTGCACGATCAAACTCATCGACCCCCAAGGTGAACGAATCGCCGACCGCCAATCGTCCCAGATTCCGAACTAATACCGTCCCCTGTGAGCCTGCGAGAACCCCGACGGCCAGAGTATCGTCAACTTCTACGTCTCCTGAATCGTAAACGTCCAGTACACCAAACCCTTCGTACCCGATGTATGACTTTCCGACTCGGAGACTTGATTCACTGCCTGTCACCTGGACTGATCCTTGGCTACCTGAATCATACGCCACCAACATGTCTTCCGAAGAGGCCTGAAGCAAGCCTCGCCTGATGAACAGATTTCCGTCACTTCCAAAGTCGCTAACAACGATTCCGCGCGCAATGCCAGCTCCCGAGTCACCCACCTGAATTTTTCCATCGAACACGGAAGCGAATACCTCGCCACTGGTTGAATTTGAAGTGCCAATGTGCAGATTGCGATTGGCCGTAAGAGATCCATCAGAAGAAAGGCTCATACGGCCAGTGCCAATGGTTGTTGACCCAAGAAAGACCTCATCAGCGGTAACGGCACCACCACCACTGATATTGAGGATGCCCTCACCAAAACGTCCAATTTCGAGGCGGCCGGAGTTGTCCCAGCGAGCCCCGGAAGAAATAGTTGCCGAGCTGTTGGAAGTCGCAAATGAACCAAGGTAGCCATTGTCGTTTGAAACAACGGCACCATCGCCGGCAACCAAAGACGAAGCGCCCCGATAGCCGAAGAAGGCATCACCGCCTGCGGATAACTCCGAACCCGCACCATTCACATCGATACTTCCATCGGACCCAGCCGACAATCCGCTGAAGATGTATCCGCCGGTCCGTACTTTGGAGCCCGAATTGGCACTCAGGGTTCCACCCGCGCTGGTGAAACTGCTGACCGAAATTTGTCCATTGGAGTTGGTGAAGGTCGATGGATCGTCTCCCACAGTGAGCATCGCCGAGTTCGTGACGTTGATCTCCCCGCTGTTCAAAAGACTCATTTGTTCAGAGTTCAGGAACGTCCCGTTGCCTTCGACCCGAAGAATGCCGCCGTCAATGTTGGAGTTTGCTCCTGAACCCGTTTTGACGGTCAGGATGTTTCCACCTTGTAATCGAACGTCACCATCAGTCACGTTGAGGCCAGCGATGATTTCTTCGGGATTGTTGAGGAAGACGTCGTAGACCTGGCTCAGTGAAAAGGTCGCTTCGTCATCGAACCCAGGTTTGCTGCCAGTGTCCCAGTTGGAGTTTGTTCCAAAGTTGCCGCCGGCTGCGTTGATCCAAGTAGCGTCTTGGGCGAACACGCTCGCTGTAGCGGTCAACATGTATGGAATAACGATTGCGAAAACGATTGCAGCGTGCGACTTGCGGAGTTTGAACATGATTTTCTTTCGAGCCAGGAATTTGTCTTGCTGGGCTCTGGATGCATGTTCTGCCGACAAGCGGCCATCAATTTTTTACTTTTTCCGAAAGTTCACGTTTTAGCTTAACGGCGTTGGTGAGGAACCGCGTCGCTTCCTCACCACCAGCAGCTACGATGGATTCAGATTCCAATGTCGCGATTGCGTCTTCCAAGTATTCCATCGCCACTTCAAACTGGCCTTGCAACATTTGGTTGGCAGCCCTTTCGAGATTCTGCCCCGCCAACAAAACGAGCGTTCGCGGATTCGGATTTTTCGCATTGAAACTTTCCAGCAACAACTCGCGCGACTTATCTAGAAATTTTTCCTGCTCGGCCCAATTCTTTTGGTGCTTGTGATGAATCGAAAGCATGGTCAGATTATTGGAAAGAAGTCCATTGATCGAATTTGCATCACGAGGGAATCGTTTCTTGCATTTTTCAAGCTCCGCAACGTTGGTCATGAACATCGGAACGGATATTTCGGAGTCACCAAAAATGTGATGCAGCAACGCCAGTGGATAGCGGCAGGCAGCCGGGTTACGTTGCAAATAAGCCGTCCAAAGATGCGTTTCCGCAAGCTCGTTGGCGATTTCCAGCGCTCGTTCGGAGCTGGCAATCGCTTCCGCGGATCGCTCTGGATTGTTTCGTAGCGTGAAGCCGTGAATCCGAAAAACTTCAGCGCAGTGCCACTGCGTGTCGACCGATGGCTGTTCGCATTCGATAAGCAGTCGATTTGCTTCAGCAACCATTTCGTCACAAATTTGAATTGCGTCCTTCTTGTTGGATTCGGCAGCCGTCAACGCACGAGAGAACAGGACGTTGGAGTAAAATCCCGCTTGCCGCTGAAATCGTTCGACCGGCATTGTTCTCCACATCGCAATGACTTCGGTCGACAACGCATCGGCCTGACTGTTTTCACCAATGGCCAAAAGATGCTCTGCCGATTTGCAAAGTGCATTGACCAGCAACGTCTGATCTTGAAGCTCGCCAAACTCGCTCATGCGGTCGCGGCTGATCGCAATCGCTTGTTCGACTGACTCACGCACCAACGCGGGATCCAGACGAAAGCTGCCCACGTTCGCGCGAAGCAAATGACATGTGGACGTTATCGAAGCAATATCGAAACTGCCACTGAGGTCTTCCGGACGCTGCTCAATTTGCTCCAAAACGTCGTCCACAAGTTCCATCGTCAGTTCTCGATCGCCGAGACGCATCGCCAAACTGGCCAGCGAGTTTTGCGTTTGCCACAATTCGATTTGTGCATCAAGGTCATCGGTGGATTCCTCAGCCAAGTCGTTTCGAACTTCTTTGACTTGCACCAACAAACGTTGCTTCAATGGCTCCAGCCCGGCCAAGCTCAGCTCCGGCGAGTCTGCCATCAATTCATAGAATTGATTGATGGAATTAGTCAGTTGCTTCGATTTGGCTTCGAATCGAGCGAGGTTCACTTCCGATTCCCTGCGCAGCGATTCAGATCGCCACAGCAGCCCGCCAATGAGCATCGTGGCTGTCAAAACTGTTCCGATTAGTGCCAGAGCAACCGGGTTTCTTCGCGACCACTTTGCGATGCGATCAACAGTCGACGGCCGACGAGCCAGCACGGGTTCGCCGGACAGGAATCGCTGCAGATCATCACGCAGCTCGATGGCGGTTTCATATCTTTCTGAAGGTGACTTCTTGAGACATTTCAGACAAACGGCTTCCAAGTCTTGTGGCACAGGCAAGATTGCAGAAGGAGGCCACGGTTCACTTTTCCGAACCTTGTCTAAAGTGGCAACGACCGTGTCGCCGACGAATGGAGGCTTTCCGGTCAAGAGTTCGTAGAACACGCTACCGAGGGAGAAAATGTCGGCTTGCGAGTTCGCGTTGGCAGGATCCTCAATCATCTCCGGCGCCATGTAAGCCGGAGTCCCGATCAGCGATCCCGTTTGAGTTTGACTCGAGTCTTCATCGATGACTTTTGCAAGACCGAAGTCAGTCAGTCGCAGCAGGTCGGCAGGGTCGGAGTCTGTGTTCGAATCCAGTTCTTCGACGAGAACATTTGATGGTTTGATGTCGCGATGAAAAATGCCGCGCTGATGTGCGTGAGCAAGCGCGTCCGACAACGTTGCAATCATTCGCGCCGCAAGTTTTGGCTCGATCGATTTGGAACCCGCCCACTGGTCAAGCGACTGCCCCAAAACGAATTGGCTAGCGATAAAAGGTGTCGAATCGATTGTCCCGGCCTCGAACACCGGCACAATATTTGGGTGAGAAAGCGCCGCTGCTGCCCGGGCTTCGCGTTCGAAGCGGTCTCGAAACTGCCGGGAAATCGCGGTTCGCATTTTGGGGATCTTGATCGCGACTTGTCGATCGAGCCTGTGATCGAGGCCGCGGTAGACAACGCCGAAGCCACCAACGCCGATCTCTTCAAGGATCTCGATATCGCCAAAGCTCAAAGGGTGATCCGTCAACGAACTCCTTGATTCGGCAATCGTTTCATCGGCATCACGCGGCGTTTCCTGACCCTGATGGAATTTCCTGACCCGATTGATCAAGTCGATCGCTTGCTTGGCTTCCTGCTCAGCGTTCCCCTCGCTTGGTTGGTCTTGAAGATTCACGGATTATCTCTCCAAATTTTAAACACGCTTTGCCAGTCACCCTCGTGATGCGTTTCGCGGCGAAATCGGCCAAAAAAAAATCACTTTTCCTGACCGGCAGATTCTCCCCCAGAATCTTCGAGTTCCCGTTGTAACTGAACGATCGCCCGGTTCCAAAGTTTTCGAGCGGCATTGGCAGAACGGTCCATTTGCTTGCCGACGCCTTCAAAAGGAAGCTCCTGCCAGCTCCGCAATTCAATCACCTTTCGATATTCATCCGAAAGTTGAGACATCGCAAATTCCAGACGCCGTTCGTCTTCGCGTAGCAAAGCTTCCGTTCCCGGTGTGTCGTTGGCGTCGACAAGCTGCCGCTCCATTGAGCTTTGAAGCGAAAGCGGCACTTCGCGATTCACAGCTCTTTTCTTCGCCCCCAGCGAACGAGTTGCCTGATGGATGTCGTTCTTTAGAATCGTTCGAAGCCACCCCATCCATTCGGCTTCGCTATCTCCAGCGAACTGGGAGAAATTCTGATGCGCCGACATCATCGTCTGCTGCACCAAATCCGAAGCTCCATATTTTGGCTTCACCGAAGCTTCGACGTCATGGTTGGCAATCAACAGCAGGTAGTTCTTGTACTGCTGCAGCAGAATGCCGACCGAAGACTCGTCGCCATCGCGAGCTTCATTCAACAATTGCATGAAATCGGTAGAGTCAAAATTGATAGCGAGCACTCCAACGAGGAAAGAAATCTACCCAGCTGGATCATCCCAATGAGCAGCAAGAAACGTCTCGCAGCATTCTACATCGAACGCAGGCACCAAAGCAAACTTCCGAGCGACGAAAACGGAAGCAGGAATTGGTTCTCTGAATCCGCAAGGAAATTGAACACTGGCGAATTTCGGCCTGATCGACATTTCCCAGCGAATTCTAATGCATCATACTGGATGAGCTGTTCGCAATATTGAATTACTGAACTCGAACTGATGTCACGCATTGTTTACTCGCCTAAATACAACATTGGCTTTTACGGCCTTGAGAAGCTACATCCGTTCGACTCCAAGAAGTACGGTCGAGCCTGGAAACTGCTGCGCGAACGGTTTGGCAAGCGACGACTTTCTGCGATGCATGTTCGGCCGAAAAGACAGGCGAATTGGAACGAGCTATTGCGAGTTCATTCAGCCGAATATTTATTGAAGCTAAAGAAGTCAGATTACGTTGCCAAAGCACTTGAACTGCCACCGTTACAACATATCCCGAGCTGGGTGATCGACTTTCATGTCTTGCGGCCGATGCGCTGGGCGACGCGGGGCACGATTGTTGCGGCCGAACAAGCAATCGAACGCGGGTTGGCAATCAATCTCAGTGGAGGGTATCACCATGCGTCACCCGGACGTGGCGAGGGTTTTTCGATCTATGCCGATGTTGGCGTTGCGGTGGCTTCTTTGCGAGCAAGCGAGCTACTGTCCGCAGACGCAAGAATTGTGCACATCGACACCGATGCGCATCAGGGGAATGGGGTCAGCCGAGTTTTCATGGACGATCGAAACGCGTTCCTGTTCGATGTCTTCAACAGCCAGATCTATCCGGCGGATCCGGAAGCTCGAAATCGAATCGATTGCGAAATCCCAATTGGAAGTTCGTGCACTGATGACGAATACATGCACGCGTTGGAAACTCGACTGCCCGGCTTTTTGGATTCGGTTGCCAAATCGAAAGTCGGGATTGCGTTTTACAATGCCGGTACTGATGTTCTCGCGGGCGACCCTTTGGGACTTCTAAACATCTCAGCAGCCACCATTTTGAAACGCGATCTATTCGTCGTCAGTGAACTTCGAAAACGAAACGTTCCGACCGTGATGTTGCTCAGCGGCGGCTACACAAAAGAGAGCTATCGGCTGGTTGCCGATTCGGTGACGGAGCTGATCTCATCTGAAAAAGTAGATTGAACCACTGTTCAGCGTTTCCCTGATTCACTATTTGCAGTGGGAAATTTTCGAAAGGCTTCTCTGCGGTTTCGGTTCCTAGAATAGCGAGCCACAAAGCCGTCCTTGAGAATTAGTTTGTTTACGGCGGTCGGTTTCGTTTCGTTATCGAGTTTCGTTGAATCACTGGCTTCCGCATTGGACATCACTTCATCATAGTTGAAGCCGATAATCGAATACGATTCGACTTCGCCATCTTTGTTGCTGTGCGTTTCCTCAAAGAAAACTTCACGAGCTGTAATCCAGATTAGTTTTCCAAATCCAGCGTGAATCCCTACGTGCGGACGACGAGCAACGATTTTGGTGAAGTCTCCGTCTTGGATATGCTCGGTGTAGCCGAGCATAAAGCGTTTCGTTTTGCCATGCTGCTCAAAACTCAAACAGTGATTGATTCCGTATCCATCTCCGACCCAAGCGTACTGCCAGCCGATTTGGAATTCGGAAAACTCAGCGGTGAAAGAATGTTCGCTAGGTTTGACGACGCGGCTCCAGTGATGATCGACATCGAAATCGGCCCAGCGGCCGT
>CAZORS010000196.1:0-10376 GCA_964582025.1 uncultured Pirellulaceae bacterium
AAGACAACAGCACGTACAATGCTCACGATCTATTCATGGGCATGCGGTTTGAATTTTGAGGCCTGAGCTCGGGTTCCGATTCGGCCGAGCTCGATCACTTTAGAATGATTCAAAGCTGAAGTCCGTGGCATGGCGAAAAAGAAACGACGAAACGCTTTCCGCTCCGAAGTTCGTTTGCTCGTAAGGTGGTCGAAGAGATCGACTCCTCGCCCCGATCTAGCGGCGACTCTCATGGGCGAGGCCAGAAAGATTGTCGCCGACCACCCCACGTCTCAATGCCGATCTGAAGGTTCGGATAACGATTCGATGACGATCGAGTCTTCCGATGGCAAGGTTTTGAGCCGGCTTCTTGCATCGAGACTCGACGTTTTGCCATTCGAGGGAATCGCACGGATTCGAGTTCAAGAATGGCTCGGAGACGGCGGGATGAGCAGTTTTGATATTTCTCCAATGATGTACCAGCCGCTCGAAACGGATGTTAAGCAGGCGATCAGAACACTCAAAAAAGGTAGGCAGTTGGAGCAATTGGCTGCGATTCGTGAACTCGGTCATTGTGGAGCGGAGGGAGCCAAAGCGATTCCCCACTTGCTTAAGATTGCTGAAGGCAAGGACAGCAAGCTTGGTAAGGCTGCGATCAGTTCCATCAGAGAACTCGGAGTTGATGCGAGCAACGCCGTTCCCCGGCTAGTAAAGCTCTACAAGGCTAGGTCTGGAGCTATCCGTTGGACTATCTCAGCCGCACTTGTCGCTATCGGGCCAGTCGCTTTGAAGGCGATACTCAAGGAAGTCGTGGAAGACCCTTCGATTGTCAGGGGCCGCTTCACGTATAACTTCTCGGGTTTCGGACGCACCTGCTATGCGCAAGTTGTTCCATTGCTGAATCACAAGAATGCCAAAGTTCGACGTCTTGCGGTCGATTGCATGAATCGCTCGGCCAAGGAGAACGTTAACGACGCGATGAAACATCTTGTCGCGGCACTGAATGACCCCGTGAAGGCCAACCGCAACGCGACACATCAGGATTTGAAATTCGCAAACGCCGCAGTGCCTGCATTGCGAAATGCGATGCGAGACAAGGAAGTAGTTGGCTATCCGTTGGTCGTTGACTTGCTGGAACGTTTGTCGCCAAATGATTTCAAGGAAAATCATCGGAGGCTTCTCAAACAACTTCAAAATACAAAAGGCCGAGTGTTGGTCCCCGGCAACATCTACAGGAAACTTGACCTGACTTTGTGGAACAAGCTTGGCACGGCCGAGCGAAAGAAGATTGCGGGACGACTGACCGAGTCGATTCAGGATGCCGGATATGAGTTGGTTGATGGTTGTGCGCATCGCTTTGGTCCGCACGGCAAGTATCAGCAAATCGCACAGTGGGCGGATCGCGATGGTCGGCGATTTGTATTGATTCCGGGGGGAAATTTTAAACCCGGTTTCAGCAAAGCGCAGATTAAAAAGGTCTCAGATATTTTGCTCAAAAAGTATCCGGAAATGAAATTCGATCCAAAGAAGTCGCTTCATTGCGACATCACCAAAAAGCCATCGCAACGAATTGAGCCGTTCATCATGATGGCGGAAATGTATGCGGAAAATCCGGACCCCAATTCGAGCGGACGCGTACACGTTTCGGCCGATGGGTTTGAGTTGCAACAACTCGTGTGGCTCTTGGAGGAGAAACGCTGGTCTATTCCGTCTTCCCACGAGTTTGAGTGGGCCGTGCTTGGTGGCGTATCGACGCTGTATCATTGGGGAGACGAGCGAGGAAAGTTTGTGCGTAACGAAATGGCCAATGGAGAGCGTGGCGAGCTCAAGTGGCCATGGTGCAATCGTTTTGGCCTGAATTCGCCACTCGATTCTTTGACGTGGTGCCAGCCTGGAAAGGGAAAGACTCCCGTTATTTCACGTGGAGGTGCGGCTTGGGCTTCACCGTGGCAAGACTGTGACGAATGGCTCATGTTCCTGACCGCAGCCTCGGCACACCATCCACTTATTAACGACTTGGGATTTCGATTTAAGGCCGGTGTTCGCCCAATAATTCGATTTGCCAGAGGCAATTCAAAGTGACTTGATTACCGAATCTTCCGCGGATGTAGCATCTATGCTTTCTTCACTACTTCTGCTTCTGAATCGTACGCGGACCAGCCCTTTTTGATGTTTTCCTTTTTCAGCTGTTCGAACAGCTCGTGGATCTGTTCTTCTGAATTGGAAATTCTGACTTCGCGGTCCATGGGAACTTTTCGCCCGGGGCTGTAGTCGGTGAAGTGAACAACGTATGTCGGATACCCGGAGCCTTCGTTCTCCTTGTTGGTTTTCCACATCAGGAACTTCCGAACCATCAGCTTTCCCTTAAGTGTCTTCGTGTAAACTTCGCGTTTCATAATCGATGACTTCGCCAACTGCAACTCAGTCGCGTTTACGTCGATCTTCTGAACTGGCACGACGCTTGTGATTTGAGCGACCCGAACGTCATCCTTGTTGAACGATTTGTCTTCTCTGATGCGAACGAATTGGGGAGAAATCACACTGACCAACGGCAATCGGCGAACCACTTCGTAAGCTCTGGTTTCGCTATTCCAATTCAAAACCATTCGGTTGATTGGGCCACCGCGCGTGTTTTGAGAAATAATGTCTAGGCAGTTGACCTCCACAACCCATTTGGGCGTGACCATTTGATAGGCGACGTGATCCGAATTAACTTCGGCGTATTCACTTTCTACAACCATATCTTTAAGGTCGCTCAACATCTCACGGCGGTCTTCGTCGGAAAACCCTCCGCCGACTCGACACATGACTTGAATCGCCCCGTCCTCGCGCACGACACCCAAGAGTAGATCGTGCATCATGCCTTCGCGATCGTCAGTCGATTCGGTGAAGCCAAGAACCAGAGCGTCAAGAGTATGCAGTGGCTTGATCTTGAAGTTACCTGCAACGTCGCTGCGAACGACGATGCCTTCGGCCTTTTCTTGATCAACCCACTCGTTGAACTTACCCTTTACAGCTTTTCGGCCTTTGACTTTGACAGTCTCGACAGGTTTGATTTTCTCGCCGTCAGCAAACAGCGATTCGATCGTTGACCACGTTTGCTCATACGGTTGGTCAATTTTTTCATCATCTACTGCAATCAAATCGAACACGACAAAATGCAGTCGTTGGAGATCGTCATCAGACTTTGGCTGCCTCGCCGCACTGACAACATCGTGCACACGACAACGCCGATCTTCGTCGATGACTTTGTGCAGCTCACCAGCGATCAAGGCTGATTGAATATTTGCAGCCTTAAGAATCTCAAGAGCTTCCTCTTGCCATGGCATGCCAGTGCGGACGGTGCCGCCCGGATTGACGCTGTATAGTTGATCGTTTCGATAGACGCACACGGTAAACTCGCCATCGATTTTTCGACTAACGAAATACTCCGCATCGGCGACTTTGCGATCGATATCCTGCTTGCCCAACGGAAACATACGTGAGGCGATTTGGCGTTTGTAATTTTGTACCGTCGGAACAATCTTTGGATCTTTGATCGAAGTACCGGCGCCGACGCCGTACGAGCCAAGTTTAATTCCGATGAGACCGGGTTCGAGCAAAGGTTCGCTCATTAAGAATTCCGTGCAATGTGGAAGTGTATGGAAACGACTGACACATTGTAACGAGAAACTGGCTCAAGATCATTCGTCAACGCAAATTGAGCGACGAAGTTACTTCGTTACCAAAACGAGCCAATAGGACGTATCGTCTTTGGCGCCTGAACCCGGAGTGACGCTTTCAACTTTCCATCCGTCCGCGAGCAAACTTGGTAGCAATTCATTTTTGTCGTCCGCATTTTGATTGTCGCCATTGAGTGCCCAGGACTCGCCTGAATCAGAGACAATCACGAAGCATTGAGTTTTGGTTGCCATTTCCGTACCCTTTGTTGGCCTGAGCGAGAATTGATTTTGCACATGAATTTTCACGCGCTTTGAGTCAGGACTTTCCAAATCTCCCGAATGCCTGGAGGCTTTCCTCGCATCAGCGTACCGGCACGGAAAAGCCTTGCCGCAATTTTGACGGCGAACCATGTTGCAATGACAAGGACTAAAAACGAAAGTCCAACTTCCCACAACGCAACATCGCCCGACCCAAGCCGCAATGTCATTCCGATCGGAGAGAAGAACGGAATCATCGAGAGTGCGCGAGGAACCATCGCATTTGGATCCGATATGAAAATTTGAAAGAACATCATCGGAACACAGGCACAGATGATGACGGCCGCAGAAAGTTGCTGGCAGTCTTTGTACGTTGAACCGAGTGACCCCATTCCTGCCAACAGGCTCCCGTAAAACATGAATCCGGTCACCATGAAAACGCCACTAATGGCTAGTTGAAGAAAGTTAACTTCGTAGTCGACGAATTCGTTCATCACCGCCTGAAGAATGATTGGAATGACCGAGACCATCGCCATCCAAATAGCTATCTGCAACAAGCCCGCGCAAACGATCCCCAGAACTTTTCCAAACAACAGTTGATCGGAAGACACCGAAGAAACGATAACTTCCATCACCTTATTTTCTTTTTCCTCGGCAATCGAAGCCAGCAATGCGCTGGCGTTCATCATTAAAGCCAGAACTAACAGTCCTGCGACGGCCAGAGGAATTCCAAGCGAAAGTCCTTTGGAGAGCAGGTTTACTTTTTCAAATTCGCCATGCTCGTTGATTTCGAATTCCGTCGCGGAAGCGAAATTGCGAATGCGACCAACTTCGTTTTCGGTAAGCGCCGTTTTCTTGAGGATTTCTTTGCGAAGCAATTTCGAGATCCATTTCGTATTCATCGCTGAACCGAACAGGTCGCTACGGCGTGTGAAGACTTCGACTTTTCCGGTTTCGATATAGTCCGCCGGGATGACGATAATTCCTTTCCACGTTTTGTCTTCTAAGTTCGCACGGCCGGAATCGACGTTTTCAAGCAAAATGGCTTTTACAGTGCGTTTGCTTTTTGACTCAGTATCGCCTGCGAGCTTCCGCAACTCTTCAGGGATTTCGTCGGTAAGATCGTCGAGCTCGATTTCAACCTCTTCCCCAATCGGTGCGTCCGCCAGAGGAGCACCAGCGGCAGTCAAGATCCCAGATTGATCGACGACTCCCGTCGGCATTTTCATTTTGCTGATCTCACCGGGCACCATCATCAAAACAATCAGCGAGATGATTCCAAGGTAACCCAAAACAAGCAGTGGCATCCCAAGCGTCACAAGGTAGTACGACTTCTTTCGAACCGTAAACCAGAACTCGTGCCAAGCAACCGTGCGGATCATGACGAGGCCCCTTTCGTTGCGACATCCAAATCGCGAGGTGACTTGCCGACGACTTCAACGAAGATGTCTTCGATGGGCATGCGAGCTTCTTCGAAGCGGCGAAACGTTCGTTGTTCCGCCGCCATCTCCGCCATCAAGTCATGGACCGAGCGACCATCTTTCAAGTGAATACATTGTGCTTGAGCAGATCGCGTGATTGATTCGATCGAATTGAGTCCTTGTGTTTCTGCGTCGAGATCCATTTGAACTTCGTAGCGAGTGAATGATTTTCGAATTTCGTCCAGGGAACCGTAAAGGACCTGTTTCCCATCGTTAATCATAAAGATCCGATCGCAAAGGGCTTCAACTTCCGCCATCATGTGTGTCGAAAGAAAAACCAGTTTGCCGGCAGCTCGCAAATCAAGAATCGTCTCGCGAATCAATCGCGTATTGACCGGGTCGAGTCCCGAGAACGGTTCATCAAGCACAACCAAATCGGGATCGTGTAAAACGCAGGAAGCGATTTGAATCTTTTGCCCCATGCCTTTGGACAGATCGTGAATCTTCTTGTTGGCACAGTGAGCCAGCTCGAATCGTTCAAGCAGTTCCATGGCTTTGACTTTCGCCGCCGCGCGATCAAAACCTTTCAAAGCTGCGAAGTACAACAGCACGTCCATCACTTTGCGTTTTTGATAGAGCCCACGTTCCTCTGGCAGGTATCCGATACGACGTTTGAAGTCGATCGTTCGGTTTGCGGTCGCGTCGCCGTCGAGCAAAATCTGTCCTTCGTCCGGGCGGATGATATCAAGCATCATTCGAATCATCGTGGTCTTGCCAGCCCCGTTTGGACCCAGCAGCCCGAAGATCTCTCCACCACCAGACTTCCACGATACATTGTCGACCGCGACTTTGAGATTGGCTCCACGCCCGTAAGTCTTGGAGACGTTTTGAAGCTCAATTTCCATTAAAATTCCGGATTAGACTGTCGTTGCGTCGTCACACGCTCTGTTCGAACTCTTATTTCAAATATTGGAAACGAAATCATAACCCGAATTAGGATCGAGTTGCAGCAGCCCGGCGGTAGATGATTTCGACTTCAAAACATCTGAAAGTCGCCCGTTGCTGCAAACGCATTTTGAAAGTGCTTGATATTCGGTGACTTGCTGAGATCCGGCCAAAGAATCGAAATCACGTCGAATCGCATTGACGAATTTTCAAGACGATTCTTGACCGCAAACAGTCTCGCCGTCTGGGTAATGTGACGCTGCTTTTCTAAGTCCACCGCTTCGGTGGGATCGCCCGCGACATCGCTGGTCCGAGCCTTCACTTCGACGAAGATCACAGAATTTCCGTCTGAAGCAATCAAGTCGATCTCGCCGACTTTTTCTCCAAAGCTGTGATCGATGATCCAATATCCCTGCTTGAGCAGATATCGTTCAGCCACAAGCTCACCACGCCGTCCAAGCGACATCGAAGCATGCTTTCGGTCAATCCGATTTACAATCGCATCGCAAAGCGTTAACTCGAAGAATCGCTTGCGAATCATGAGTATCGCATTTCGTTTGAAACGACTCGCGATGGCCCGGACCATTCCGACTACTTGCCGCCGCCAGCTTCGGCAGGCTCTCCACCAGTCTCCGGCGCGGCCTCTTCGGCAGCAGGAGTCGCAGGAACTTCCGCCTCTTCGGCAGCCGGCGATTCTTTAGGAGCCTCGACTTCAGCAGTCGGTTCAGCTTTCTCAACATCCGTTGGCTCAACTTTAGGCTCGCCTTCTGGCTTCGGCATCGCAGCTTCGTCAGCAACAGACTCTTCTTTGTCTTCGGCGACAGGCTTGGTCTCTTCTTCGGAAGCTTTATCCTCAGATGCTTTGTCTTCCTTCATCTCTGCACCGCCAAAGTCACCACCACTACTGAATGTGTCGGACTCGCCTTCGGGCAACGTGATCCCTTCGAGGTCCAACTTGGGAGCATCTGGAACTAGCGGACCAGGAGCAACATCTGTTGACTCTTCCCAATTTCGGAATTTGTCGTAGATGGCAACCAACTCTGGATTTGAAACTCGTGCCAAACCACGAGTCGCAACGTCCGCAAACGGAGAATCTTCGTCGCCATCCAAAACAGCTTGATAATGCCCTTTGGCCGCATCGAATTCTCCAAGGGCTTCTTTCGCGTAGCCCAGCAGAAACAAAGAGCGACGCTTGAGCATCGGACTCTTCGATGTGTCCGGAGCATCAACAACTTTCTGCAACGACTCAACGCCTTGCTTGATCAACTTCATGCCACCGACGCGGTCACGGGCCAGCATGCTGATTCCGCGATTGACTTCATTGTCGCCAGCAAACTGCAACGCCCAGTTTCCAGCCGCTTGTCCGTCAAAGTTGCCAGCCATCTCTTTGAGGCTCGACACATCATTCGTCAAACCGGCTTGAGTCAGCGCATTGTTCAACTCACGCCATTGCTGTGACGCACCTTCCTTCTGCATGTTTCCCCACGCAGTCCAAAGAACACTGCCCAGAATAACCGTCAACACGCCCAGCAAAATGTGAGCCCAGTATGGCTTGGACGCCATAAGAAACTTTTCGCCGGCGGACATTTCGTCTTCTGCTTCCCCATCGACGGGAATCTCACTGACGTCAGCTGGCTTGGTCACCTTTGCTTTTTTGGCGACTTTTTTCTTTGACTTGGACTTTGATTTCGACATGTTTTCGACCCAACGCGGGCATCCGGTATTCTTGATAAGTGTGTACCTCGAACCGGAAGCCAAAAAATTGCTTTCTTTTTTGCCCGGACCGATCCAAAAGTATAGAGTTTCCCCGGAGAAACGGTCAATAGCGACTGACGGCTCCTTTCCAATCAAACGCGAATTCGCCCCGTGCCAAATCGGCGTCGATTCGATACACTGCGTCGCCCGTCCCCAACACCCAACAATTATCAACTTCGCCCCCAATGAGTGGACTGAACCCAGCACAACAAGACGCTGTTGATACGCTTTCCGGACCGCTGCTGGTTCTAGCGGGAGCCGGCACGGGCAAGACCCGAGTCATCACGTTCCGGATCGCGAAGCTGATCCAACATGGCGTTCCCCGGCATAAAATCCTCGGCGTGACGTTCACCAACAAAGCCGCCAACGAGATGAAAGAGCGGCTCACGGCACTGATCGGTGGCAAGACGGTCAAGCATAAGTACAAAAAGAAAGCAGAACAGGGCGAGAACGAGCCAACGATCTCAACCTTCCACTCGCTCTGCGTTCGCATCCTCAGACGCCGGATCGATAAGCTGGGCTATCCGCTTAAGTTCGCGATCTACAATCGCGGCGACCAAGAAAGTCTTGCTCGTCAGATTCTTCGCGAAATCAAAGTCGGCGACAAACTACTGAAGCCGAACCAGCTGCTGTTCCACATCAGCAACTGGAAGTGCAAATCGCTGAACCCGAAACAGGCGATGCTGCAAAGCGAAAGCGACGCGCAACATATCGCTGCTGTCGGATTCGAACGTTACCAAAAACAACTGAAGCTCCGCGGCTGCGTTGACTTTGATGACTTGCTCCTGTTGACCGAACAGCTGTTCCGCGAACATCCGGACGTTCGAGAAGAAGAAGCTGCACGATTCGAACATCTGCTGGTGGACGAATATCAAGACACCAACACGAGCCAATATCGAATCGTGAAAGCCCTTGCCGGCGAACATCGAAATCTGTGTGTCGTAGGTGATGACGATCAATCGATTTATGCTTGGCGCGGAGCTGAAGTCGAACACATTCTGGCATTCGCCAAAGACTGGCCGGACGCCAAAGTCGTACGACTCGAAGACAACTATCGTTCGACCGAAGCGATCATCAAGTACGCGAACACGTTGATTCGCTTTAATTCGACACGCCATGACAAAGTCCTCCGAGCGGCTCGACCTGGCGGAGAAGTCCCATCCATCAATCAGTGGGAAGACGAAGTCCAAGAAGCTGAACAAGTCGTTCGCTCGATCAAGAATCGCCTCAACCTTCACGGTCGTGAGCCGCGCGACTTCGCGATTCTTTTCCGCACCAACGAACAGCCACGGCCATTCGAAACCGCACTGCGTGAAGCAAAACTGCCTTACATTCTTGTCGGCGGCATGTCGTTCTTCGATCGAAAGGAAGTCAAAGACACCCTCGCATATCTGAGATTGCTGGAAGACGATCCCGACGAAATCTCAATCCTTCGCATCATCAACACGCCACCGCGAGGTATCGGCAAGAAGTCGATCGAAAATCTGCTCAACAAAGCCGTCCGCGAGAAAGTCCCAATGTGGGACATGGTTCGCGGATACTCCGAACGTCCGAAATGTTCCGCCCGAGTCAACCAGGCGCTGGATCATCTTGCTTCAGTCGTCAACGAAGTACGCAGCGTGATGGGCAACGCGTCGCTCGTAGATCAAGCCAGAAAGTTAATCAGCAGAATCGATTACAAATCAGAGATCGATCGGATTTATCCAGAACCTGAAGATCGCGAAAGTCGTTGGAACGTCGTCGAACAAGTCGTCAATGCACTCTCGGACTACGAAGAAGGCGCTCGCAAGCCGACGATGACTAAGTTCCTCGACCGTTTGTTGCTTGGCGATCAGAGTGCCGACAACGACAAGGAAAAGCAACTCAAAAAGAATGCCATCGCATTAATGACAATGCACGCCGCGAAGGGACTGGAGTTTCCAGAAGTCTACATGGTCGGCATGGAGGAAGGCATCCTTCCGCACCAACGTTCTTTGGACGACGACGAAGCGGGCGTCCCAGAAGAGCGTCGCTTGTGCTACGTCGGCGTGACGCGAGCCGAGGAACGATTGACGATGTCGATGAGCCTCACGCGCAAGAAGTGGGGTAAGGCTCGCGACACGAAACCGAGCCGGTTTTTGTACGAGCTAACCGACCAAGCGGACAATCCCAACTACGCGAAGACACGCGGCAAGTAGGATGGGCACCCTGCCTGTTATCTAAACCAATAGCAACCTTCAAGACGAAGCGCTTTTAAAAAGTCTTGGCTAAAAGGAAGCAAGCCTCTTTCCGCGACGGGCAAGGTGCCCATCCTACGTCCGCGATGGGCGAGCCGCCAATGCTACGTTCAATCAAAACCGCTCACCCACAAAATGCT
>CAZORS010000197.1:0-10243 GCA_964582025.1 uncultured Pirellulaceae bacterium
TCACCCAAATTGCCAATTAGGCTCCTGACACCTTTTCTTGACTGACACCTTTTCTTGACTGACACCTTTTCTGACACCTCTTAACAGCGACGACGAATCGGTTCTTTTGCCTTGGCCAATTCCACGGCCACGAACGTGGAAGGCGATGGTGAACAGACCGCAAAACGAAAAAGAGCTCAAAGCGATTCGAAGATGCGTGAAGAAAGGCTGCCCCTACGGATCTGATCGATTCATGACTCAGGCATCTGCCCGCCTGAAACTGAAACACACTCTGCGAGAAAGAGGCAGGCCGAAGAAGGTGAAACAATGAGCTGCGTCCCCTTTTGTTTCCCCTTTTGTTTCCCTCGCGAGTCCGCCACTACTGGGCTACCGCAAGCTAACGGAAACCACAGCAATGTTGCGCAACCCATCGAGCGCAGCCAAAATTGAACCAATCTTGATTGCTAAATTCAAAAATCTGCCTGATACTATTCAGCAGCGTTTGCTATCTCAGGGTGCGAACGAGTTCGATGTGTTTGTAGTAGAAGGTAATCGAAGACTTACTGCGGCAAGATTAGCAAATTCCAAGATTAATAGCCGGTTCGCGACCAAATCCGAATTGGATTCGTTCGAAAATTTGAACAGGCGTTTTAGCACAAAAACAGGTGGCCGCGGCCTTGTCGAAATAAAATGAAGTAATTGACGCATGAAAAGAACTCCAATCGAAACGCCTGTTGGAAAAATTAGCGGTCGATCTGCAATCCATTTGGATGGCGTCGCGCAAACCGTCGGCCCTTGCAACCTTCGCCTCACTGGGGAGCTCAGTTCTCTGTGCTGCTCTGAGTACACCGGAGAAGCAAGATGGATTGGATATGAAGCGAATTTCAAAATCGTATTGGCCTATCAATGTTGTGAGCTTGAGGTTTACAAAACAGAAGGCGACATCGAGTCAAGCTTCGACCTAGTGCCGTTGTCTGATTGGGCTGAATCTTTGGGAACAAGCAAGTCTTATTCGCACTTCGTTCTCGCGACTTACGATCATGTATATGAAATACTCGCTTGTGATTTTCAATTTACGCTAGGGCACGAGCGAGGCAAGAAAAGGAAGTCGACGTAACGATAGTAGAGTGAGTGAGTTTCGGCTCTATTGCCCCAAACAAGGGACTGGCAGACCTGCCTTACCCTACCCGCCACACGGGCAGATCACACGGGCAGATAAAGGGGATTGCGCCAAGAAGCTTGGCGAAGGAGGATGATGACGATGTGAATTGAAATTTGAAACCTTTGTTAGTGACCCATCGGGTGTGAATCCCGGCTGGTAGCGTTTGACCAACGGCCAGAAGCGAGTCTTGCGTTGTGTTCGGTAACGACCACTTCGAAGCGTAGACAGCAAATCCGAAAGCCATGTGACTGAGCTTCGAAAGTCTTCCATGTGGGCGCCTTTGTCGTTCCCCTCGCAGGGGCCACGGGCAAATAAAGGGGGCGCAGCTCAATAACAGGTCACGGTGTGAAAGAGATGCGCGACTGATTGAGTTTGACGATCTCGAAACTCGCTTCGGTGACCGAGACCGAAGCAATTCTTGGACGATTCGGTCACGTCGACTGTTGCCTTCTTTCCTAAAGCGATGTTTCTGCTTACTTACAATTTTTCCCCTATCTGCTACCTAGTCGCGAATGATCAGAATTGCGGTAAACTTGATTTAGATAAGATCCGTAATAGCGGCTAATTTGAGCGGTTCGCGATCACCGAATTCGGACCCAACCTTCAATGGTTGGTTCGTTTAAAGACAACAGGAAATCTATCCACATGACCAAACTTACATTCTGTGGTGCCGCTGGCACTGTTACCGGTTCATGCTCGCACATCGAATCCGACTGTGGAAATTTTCTGGTCGACTGCGGGCTGTTCCAAGGTAACAAAACGACTCAGGCGTTGAACTATGGCGAGTTTACATTCGACCCGAGTAAAGCGGAATTCTTAATTCTGACTCACGCGCACATCGATCATTCGGGTTTGCTGCCCAAGTTGGTCAAGGCGGGCTTCAAAGGCACGATCTATGCAACCGCGCCGTCGGCCGACTTGCTGGAATTCATGCTTCGCGATTCTGCGTGGATCCAAGAATCTAACGCCGAGCGCCAGAATAGAAAACGCTTGCGTAAAGGCCAAGAGGAAATCGAACCGATCTACACAATGGAGAATGCCGAAACGGCGCTCAAGCTGCTCAAAGGTGTCGACTACGAAACATGGTTTGAACCGAAGCCGGGCGTGAAAGTTCGATTTTGGAATGCCGGTCACTTGCTGGGATCTGCTTCTGCCGAAGTCCGCGTCGACGACAAAGCTTCCGGAAAAGAACTATCGTTGCTGTTCTCCGGTGACTTGGGTCCCGAAGAGAAAGCGTTTCATCCTGAACCCGACGCGCCCGCCGGACACGACTACATCATTTGCGAAAGCACTTATGGTGACCGCGACCGCGACGACTACACGTTGGAAAAACGTCGCGAAGCGATCAAGCAAGAATTGACTCGTGGGCTCAATCGTGGCGGCAACGTTATTGTTCCGGCCTTCGCGGTTGAACGCAGCCAAGAATTACTACACGATATCGGCGTCTTGCTGACCAATAGCGAAATTCCCGATTGTGATGTTTACCTTGATTCACCGCTGGCTCGCAAGGCGACCGGTGTCTTTGTAAAGTACGCCAGCGAGATGCAAGACATCGCGATGGACGAAGAGAAACTGTTTCGCCACGAGCGTTTTCATATCGTGCAAAGCGTCGAAGAAAGCAAAGCGGTTAACAGAATCAAGAAAGGCGCCGTGATCATTTCGGCCAGCGGAATGTGTAACGCCGGACGGATCAAACATCATCTTAAGGCAAACATCTTTCGCAAAGAGTCCACGATCCTGTTCGTCGGTTACCAATCGCCCGGAACGCTTGGACACATCATCACCAACGGTGCAGAACGGGTCAGGATTCATGGCAAGCAGTACAAAGTTGCCGCCGAAATTCGTCGGCTGGGGAATTACTCGGCCCACGCGGATCAAGGCGAACTGCTGGATTGGGTGTTGGAACGCGGGCCGATTCGCGGTGCGTTGTTCTTGAATCACGGTGACGATGACGCGCGAAAAGTGATGCGCGAGCTGCTTGGAAAGAAAGGTGTCGATACTTCCAAGATCTTCATGCCAGTGTTTGACGAAAGTTTTGAGCTTACTCCGGGTTCTGAGCCCATCTCGCAAGGCAAACCGAAACCACGGATCGAGGCCAGTGAACTGCAAACGGACTGGCATAACGACTACGCCGCGTTCATGCTGGACCTTTCCAGTAAACTGGACGAAATCAAAGATGCAAAGCAACGCCGCGAATTGATCGCTCGGGTGGCTGCAGCGCTAAACGATTGAAATAATGTCGCTCGGTTCTCCGAACCGAAAACGTGCAGATCGCAAGTGAAGCGTAACCGCGAGTCGACATGCTCGGTCAACTTGACACACTCTTTCTGTTATTCAGACGATTCTCTTTCGGTCAATGGAAGATCAAAGGAGAACCGACATCTCAACTACCGAACAACGATCAAATTCGCCGCTCGCAACTCTGTCTGGCCAACCTGACGTTGGTGGGGGATTCATGCGAATGGTTTGGCACGACTTGTTGTTCATGCACTGGAAAGTCGACGCCGACCAGCTGCGACAGCATCTTCCGGCGTCCTTGCAGTTGGACACATACGATGGTCAGGCTTGGATCGGAATCGTTCCGTTTGGAATGAGCGGCGTTTCGCTTCGATGGCTACCCGACATTCCTTGGTTCTCCAAATTTCCAGAACTCAACGTTCGAACTTATGTCATCGGTCCCGATGGTCGACCGGGAGTGTGGTTCTATTCCCTCGAAGCCACCAATCCGATCGCAGTTCGTGGCGCTCGTTGGCTCTATCATCTGCAGTACATGGACGCGGAGATTCGGCTTGAGAAGGAGAAAGGATGCGACTGCGGATCGTGGATTCAGTACGAGAGTACGCGGACCCATCGCAACGAGCCGTCTGCCGATTTGAAAGTTGAATATCGTCCGATTGGTCCGGTGTACGAAGCAGAAAAGTTGACTTTGCTTGATTGGCTTACAAGTCGTTACAGCCTTTTCTCTGCGGATAAGAAAGGCCAAGTCTTTCGTGGAGATATCGTTCACGAGCCTTGGAGTTTGCGTGATGCTCAGGCGATCATTCACCGCAACACGATGACCGAAGGCATCGGTGTCGATATCCCAGAAGAGCCGCCGCTGCTTCATTTCTCGAGCTGCACAAAAGTGATCGCGGGTGCAATTCGCAAGGTTGGCTAGTTGCTATACTTGAGCTGATCTTTGAAAACGTTCCTTTGAGCGGCTCGAACTGCATGCACTCAATTCAACCCGACAAAGTAAGTCTTTCTCACCCGACACTTTTTCTCACCATCGGCATTGTTCTGGTCGCGATGTTTGCAGACGTATCTGCAACGTACTTGTTTTCCCAGCCTTCGAATCCGTTCTCTCTTGTTTTCGAAATGACGCTTTGCTCCGCCCTTGGCGCACTAGTTGCCCAACCGTGCTTGCTTTCTGTTTGGGCGACTTTGTTGGCGCAGAGATCGGTCACTCGAGTTGCGTTTTCCTTTTTTACCCTGTGCGCGGTCACCACCGTTTACTTGGCGGCATTGGCTTCGACCGACAAAACCGGGATGCCGATCGAAGTCATCTTGATCGTTTTTGGCGTTTCGTTTGGACTGTATCTTCTTGCATCTATTCCGATTGGTCTTTTTCGGTGGAAATCCGGGCACGCACTTTCCCGCTTGGCGGCCGTTGAGGAGTCCGACCAGTCGATTCAATTTGGCATCCGTCACATCTTTATTCTGATGACCGTAGTTGCAGTTTTGCTTCCGGTTGCCAAGACACTTTTTGGAAAGGTTACCTCTGAACCTGACGCTCCTTGGCTGGCCATCCTCAGTTTCCTTGCTTTGTATTCGCTATTGGTTTTGGGGGCCTTTCTTTCTTCCATTGCATGTGTGTTTTCGCCTCGACGAGTTCCGTATTACATTGCACTGGTAGTGTATACGTCGATTATGCCAATACCTGTGGCTTACGCGATGGCTTATTTTTCCACCATCTTTAACGCGATGGAAATTAGCTACGTGATCAACGGCATCTGCTTTGTTACTTGTTTTTCACTGACCATGATTGCTGTTCTGTCAATGTATCGTTTGATTGGCTATCGTCTGCGTCCTGTCGGATCGTAAGCTATTGCAAACCACTGACGCGGCATCATTGAGTCAATGCCCACATCGCGGTATCGTGGTCGCAGTGGGGCGGCTTTTTGAGTTGCCAATCAATCAAATATGTTTGGCAGGTTAAAAACCTGCCCCATCAAAAGCTCACCAATTTGCGAAACCGAAATGCCTGAATCTGTTCAAATTCAAAACATCAATCTGCAGCTCAGCCAGCCACACAAACTCAAAAACGAATGGATTGGCCAAACGGAAATCCTGACACAGCTCATGGCGTGCTGGTTGGTCGTGAATGATAAAGATCTGCCGCTTGCGCCGCGGATCGTTGGGCCACCGGGAATTGGTAAGACCGCGATGGCGATGGCAGCAGCAGACTTGCGAAAGCAGGATCTCTACATCTACCAGTGCACTGCCGACACGAGACCGGAAGATTTGCTTGTCACGCCCGTGCTTGCCGAAAGCGGAAAAATCGCTTACCACGCTTCGCCACTTGTTTCGGCCATGATCACTGGCGGAGTTTGTGTGCTCGATGAAGGCAATCGAATGAACGAGAAGTCCTGGGCGAGTCTTGCTCCGCTGCTCGATCATCGGCGCTATGTTGAGTCGATCGTGGCGGGAATTTCTATTGAAGCTCATCCCGATTTTCGTTGTGCGGTCACGATGAATCAGGACGAATCAACTTTCGAGATTCCGGATTACATTCTTAGCAGACTGCAGCCAACGTTGGCGCTCAAGTTTCCAAACCGCGAGGATGAAAAAGCAATCCTGCACTATCACTTGCCGTTCGTTGAAGAAGATATGCTTTCGATGACGGTCGAGTTTTTACAACAGGCACATGTATTGAAACTCGATTTCTCGACGCGAGACGGAATCAATTTGTTACGTTACGCGATGAAGCGAATTAAACAATCTGGCGATCATCCGATTGCTCGTGATCAGGCCTGGGCGGAAGCACTCGAACAGTGCCTCGGGCAGGAAGCACTCGACTTGCAGGAAATGGCGAAGCGGAAGACTCAGACGCTCGGCGGGCAGGCGTTGCCGATGGGATTCGGAGACTTCTTCTTCGATCCAAGTGATCCGCTACATCCAGACTTGGGGCTGGACGATGACGACCTTGACGACCTTGGTGATGACGACGATGGAGATGTGCCGTTTTGAGTAAGCCCTTTCCTGAGTTGTTGAAGATCGGTCCGCACGTAATGGCGATGCCGATCGTTCACGGTAGCGGCGATTTCGCGTGGGAGATTCGCCGGATCATGATGCAGTATGATTTTGACTGCGTCGCGGTTCCGATTCCCAATTCGTTTCGCGACGGCGTTGAGAACGGAATCCTGAGGTTACCTATCCCGTCAGTCGTCGTGCAAAATTCAGGAGCGGTTCAGGACTACGATCCGGAATCGAATGAGGATCCGGCAGATGGCGAAACTGACTTTGTCACTAGCTACGTGCCGGTTGATCCATGTCAGGGAGTGATTGCGGCGCTACGCGTTGCGATGGAAGAACGTTTACCTCGCAAGTATATCGATCTCGAGACTCACGAGTACGAACCGCATTCGTCGACGCTTCCGGATCCTTATGCGCTCAAGCAATTGAGCGTCGAAAAATTTGCCGCGGCGGTGGCTCCATTTCTTGAACCCTCGGATTCTGATCAGTGGCGGTGTCGTGTTGCGCACATGGCTTGGCAACTGAGAGAACTCTCCGTTGACTACAAAAGAATCCTGTTCGTGACGAACATTCTTGATTGGCCGTGGATTCGAGAAGCATTTGCTGACCGAGATTTACAGTCGCAAACGCATGAGAGCACGCTTGATCCGGAGCATTTCGGTGTCGAAGAAGATACGCTTTATTTTTTAATGCGTGAGATTCCTTTCATCGCCAACCTATATGAGAACGCTCGACGGGAGTTGGATGACGATGCCAACCTTTCGATCGATGGCGTCAAGGAGCTGTTGATCTCGGCTCGAGATGGCTACGAAGACGAATATGGGAATCGGGCTCGCAAGATCACGCCAGCTTTGATGTCGCGGATGCTGACTTACATTCGCAATCTGACATTGATCGGTCATCGCTTGTCGCCGCAGCTTTCGGATATCGTGGTCGCCGCCCAGCAGGTTGCCGGCGATGGATATGCTCGTGTCGTTCTCGAAACGGCGAAACAGTATGACTTTCGGGAGGCAGAGGATTCTTTGCCGTATTGCCGAATGGGAATCGATCGAATCGCGCTGCCGAATGATGACGTCGCGACTGCGATCAATCGACTGCCTGGTCCGCCATTGCGATGGACGACGATTGAGATTCAGCCAAAACCTGACGAAGAAGTTCGCAAAGACTGGCAGCAAAATTGGAATCCGTTTTCGCAATGCAGTTGGCCGCCAGAAGATGACTTGATCGAACAGTTTCGCCGAACGGTTTTCGATCGAGCCAGCGAAGTCCTAGGCGCCGACCTTGCGAAGACCGAGAAGTTCACAACTAGCGTCAAGGACGGCATTGATATTCGCGATACGGTTCGCAACTGGCACACGAACGACATCTACGTAAAGGTCCTGCCGCCGAATCAGGGAAATCTGGATGTTGCGGTGATGCTTTTCGATTCGCCCGCCGATCCGCGCGAGTATCCTTGGCGAACGACTTGGTTTGCCGAACATCAGAATGAATCGACGCTGGCTTTTTATGGGACGGACTTCAAGGCACAACCTGTTGGACCAGGGATTTGTCTGGCTCACTACGGTGGCGCGATGTTCATTTTTCCACCGGTGATGATCCCCGATATTTGGCAGGATCCGCGGCTGGATTTTGCAACGACGCTGGAAGAGCGTTTGATTTCAGCTGCCTGTTTGCACGCCAATTGTCGGCAGGTCGCGTTGTTGAGTCCAGCGCCCCCGGGGCAAGCTTGGAAGCAGATTGCGAAACACTACAAGAAAACGCTGGTCCATTTGCCGTTGTCGAAGTTTGGGGATTCGACCGTTCAGCAACTTCGCATGGTTCACGTCCTTAACGGAAAGGAAGTTAGAAGTTATGCTTCAGACTTCATTCGCCGTGTGTGATTAACCTAGGAAGACTCGATGGACCCTATTCAGCTATTTCACAATTTGATTAACCTTGCCGCCGTCGATCAAAAGTTCACTGATGAGGAAATCGATTTTCTGATCGAGATCGCGAATCGGTACAACATTCCTAGCGAAGAGTTTGAAACGGCGTTGACGGGTGTTCGTGAAGGAATCATCGAAGTCAAGCTTCCCGCTGAGCATGATGACCGGGTTAGCTTGATGAAAGAAATGATCAGGTTGATGGCCGTCGACGGTGAGCTTGCGGAAAATGAGAAGCGACTTTGTGCTCAGGCTTCAGCGGGAATGGATTTTACATCCCAGCAGTTCGATGAGATTTTGGGAGAAGTTTTGAGCGAGCCGCAGATGTAGCTTGTGCGTTCCATTACCCTCCGTCTGGGAGGGTTAGGCGCGAGAAACGAGCGGCTGGGGAGGGTGCAGCTGTTTGTGTTTTTCATTGGACAACTTCAACATCCGCTCCCTCCCCGTCGCTTAGGCTCCGACCCTCCCAAAGGGAGGGTGATCACGGCGATGGAGCGTGATCTGGTTATGCTCCGCGGCCGTTGTAGATTGGCGCATCGCTGGCTGCGAATTCACGGAACACTTCGTACGCCTGCTCAGCCATTACGTTTTCGATGACTTCGATGTTGCGGCTTTCCAGTTCCTGCTGCCATTGCGGATGAATGGGGCCTTCGTCGAAGCCAGTGATCCTTTCAACTTCTTCGCCCGCAGCCGCAAATGCCAGCGAACGAACGCCCGACCACGGAATCGATCCGAAGCACATCGCACATGGTCTTGCATTGACGACCAATCGATAATTTGGCATCCCGGGGCCTCCAAGGTCAAACGTTTTCAGAATCGCCTGGGCCATTCCGATCGTGACGATCTCAGCGTGAGCGGTCGAGTTGTTGCCGGGGACGACGCGGTTGACGCCAATGACGACTCGTTTGCCAGTTTCCTTTTCGAAAATTCCTGCAGCGAACGGACCGCCGGTCTCTTTTTGAAAGTTGATTCGTGAAAAACGAATCACGGCCTCCATCTGAGACTCCAGAGTCGGAATGATCTCGGGAAGCTTTTCAGATTCTTCGATCACCCAGTTTGGTAGTTCGATCTTGAAGTGCATCTTTGTATTTCATGTGGAGAACAAAAAACGGGCATCGAAGATGATTCTCCGATGCCCGATAATTTTCAAACTTAGGACCATTGGCCCTGTTCCTGGCTTACCGTGTGCCTGAACCGCTTGCTGGTGCAGGTGAACGTGGTTGAAAGCCGGTGGACTCGCCGATGCGGCTGTCCATGCGTTCGATTCTGGCGTTGCGAGCAACACCCATCCAGTTGAGCAACTTGCGAATGTCGATGATGTCGACCGCATTGCCTTCTGCTTGTTCTTTCATCGCACCCATTGCTTTGACGACGTTTTGAGCACCAGCACGAGGTGATGGGCCGAGAACAAAGAAGCGAGTCGTTGAATCGATTTCGCCAGTGATGTTTCCGTCTTCGTCATGCGAAGCAACCACGCTGCCACCATTGCGAACGATCATTCGCTTCAGTTTCTCAAGGTCTGAAAGTCCATCTCCATCAAGGTCAAAGAATCCACCCAGAGCAATCGTGACCGAATCGCCGCGATCAAACGTGGCACTCAGGACTTGATCTTTGGTCAGGATCGGATTCTTTGGATCTTCAAACGTGACTCGAGCCTTCGCCAAGTGAGGGCCAAGAATTTCAGTGACCTCGATCATTGCCTTGTGGCGATCTTTCTCGAAATCATTTGCCGTTTGGTCGTAAACTGCGAATGTCAGGTTCGCTCGAAGTCCATCAAGGCGTCCAAGATCGATGAAGACCGTGTCGGAAGAATCAGAAACTCGAACGATCTCACCGTCAGCAAGGTCGAAGACTTCTCGCTCGTAGTAGTTTACTTTGGCCTTCAAGTCAGCGTTTTGCTTCGCGACAAACTTCATGTTTTCATTCGTGTCAGCGATGGTTTTCT
>CAZORS010000198.1:0-10202 GCA_964582025.1 uncultured Pirellulaceae bacterium
GAGAACTTGAAGGTAATGATTTACAAAAACTTACCAGTCGTCGAACGCTCGCACTTCGCGATGTCTTCCGACGTACCGCAAACCACCACTTCACCGCCTGCATCGCCGCCATCCGGTCCCAAGTCAATAATCCAATCAGCCGCTTTCAAAACGTTCAGGTTGTGTTCGATCACGACAACCGAATGCCCTTGATCGACTAGCTTCTGCAATACGTTAAGCAAGTCGCGAACATCAGCGAAGTGCAATCCTCGCGTCGGTTCGTCGAGCAAATAGAGTGTGTGAGCTTCCGAGGAACGGGCGAGTTCTTTGGCCAGCTTCAGTCGTTGGGCTTCGCCGCCAGAAAGCGTGTTCGCTGGTTGGCCGAGTTTCAAATAGCCAAGCCCAACGGATAGCATCACGTCGAGGATCCGCGTGATCTTTGCGAAATTCTCGAACCGCTCGCGAGCTTGAGCCACGTTCAATTCCAAGACGTCCGCAATGGAATGCGTGCCGAACTTCGCCTGTAAAGTCTGCACATTGAATCGTCGTCCTTTACACGTCTCACATTCAACGAACAGGTCGGGCATGAAGTCCATTTTGACTCGCCGATCACCCTGCCCTTTGCAATCATCGCAGCGTCCTGCTTTCGAGTTGAAGCTGAAGCGACCGATTCCGTATCCGCGCTGCTTGGCAACTCGTGTCGCAGAAAACACTTTGCGAAAATGATCCCAGAGCCCACAGAATGTTGCGGGACAACTTTTGGCACTGCGGCCGATGGGTTTTTGATCGATCAAGATTGCTTTGTCGATCTGTTCGAGCCCTTCGATTGAATCGAATGGTTCTGGGCGACGACCAAAGAATCCAAAGTGATCCTGAATCGCGGGAGCAAGCGTGCGATTGATCAATGCACTTTTGCCTGAACCGCTAACCCCTGAAACACAGACGAAACAATTCAGTGGAATCGAAACGTCAATCGATTTCAGGTTGAATCCCGAAGCACCATGAATCGAAATGGCTTTCGTTGGATCAACGTCGCGGCGAGTGGGAACCGGAATGCTCTCGCGACCGCTCAGGAAACTTCCGGTAAGGCTGTCGGGATGTTCCGCAACGTGATCGGGAGAACCTGCGGCGATAATTTCTCCACCTAGTTCTCCGGCTCCCGGTCCGACATCGATCACATGATCTGCGTTGCGGATGATGGACTCGTCATGTTCAACCACGATCAGTGAATTGCCATTGGATTTCAATGTCTGCAAAGACTTCAGCAAACGGTCACTGTCTCTTGCGTGCAAGCCAACGCTTGGTTCGTCCAGCACGTAGCATACGTTCGCTAGCCCTGAGCCAATCGATGCTCCCATGCGAACGCGTTGTAGCTCGCCCCCGCTTAGCGTGTCCGCACCGCGGCCGAGCGTCAGATAGTGAACGCCGACTTCCAATAGGTAATCGAGCCGTTTCTGGATTTCGGTTGTGATCGCTTCGGAGGCGATTGACTCTGCCGTTGAATCGTCTTCATCGCCAACGCTTCGAAACCAATCGGCCGCTTCGCCCAACGACATATTAACGATGTCAGCCATGTTTTTGCCCGAAATTCGAACCGAATTAGCTTGTAGATTCAATCGCGATCCGTGGCATGATTCACACGGCAAATTCCGTTCGAGCGATGCAAGTTCCTCATGCCGATCGTCGTCGTCCGTCGTCGCCAGTTCGCGATGCAGCAGCGCGAAGATGCCAGGGCACTCGCGATCGTTACTCTCCAACAGCCGTCGAAAATCAGGTTCGTTAATTTTTGAAAGTGGTTCCTCTTTATTGAAGCCAACTTGCTTGAGCAACGGTTCAAGATCTCGCAATGAAGACTTGAGCTTCGATGCCGAAAATCCAGCCCAAGGCATTACGGCACCTTCGACAATTGATTTCCCGCGATCGATGACTCGCGGTATATCGAAACGTAATTGCAAACCAAGCCCATGACAATCAGGACAGGCTCCTTGCGGTCCGTTGAAGCTGAATAGTCGGGCGCTCATTTCGGGAAACGCGATTCCACAGTTCGCGCAAGCGTACCGTGTGCTGTATCGAATCTGCTCCCAGCGGTTGGTGTCGCTACGCAAGGAAGGATCGGTTTCGATGGACTCGGGCGTAACGTAACTGATCAGGACATTGCCCTGTCCTAGCTCCGATGCAGAGTCGATGGCTTTAAGTAAACGTTCTCGCGCGTTGTCGCGAACGATGATGCGATCCACGACGGCAGCGAAATCGTGCTTCTGTTCCGGATCGAGCGGCGGAGCTTCTTCGATATCGAACACGGCTCCATCGATCGAGATCTTCAACAGGCTCGCACGGCGAATCGTCTTGATCGCCAACTCCAGATTCATACCGTCATCGACTAACGGGGCGAGAACCATCATGCGTGTCGCTTCGGGGAGTGCTTCGATCGCATCGCAGATGTCGACTTCCGTTTTTTGCTCGATCGGGTCGCCGCACTGAAAACAATGCACTGTTCCGGCTTGCGAAAACAGGACTCGTAGAAAGTCATGAACTTCCGTAAGTGTTCCGACGGTGCTTCGCGGGTTTCCGCCAGTGTTCTGTTGCTTTGAACAAACGGTTGGAGGTAAACCGCGAATCACATCAACATCGGCGCGAGGTAACTGGCCAATGTACTGCCGAGAGTGAATTGATTGGCATTCGAGGAATTGTCGCTGTCCTTCAGCGAAGATCGTGTCGATCGCCAGTGAGCTTTTTCCCGAACCACTACGCCCGCAAATTGCGACCAGTTGATTCTGCGGAATCTTCACGTCGATGTTTTTGAGGCAATGCGTCCTGGCCCCGACAACTTCGATGAATCGATTTTTAAATGTAGGGGGATTTTCCATGCCAAACTGTGTCGACCCAAGCTGTCTTTGCAAGCCACAGAAATTCGGAGAAACGGAATCGCATGCGTCGTGAGAAGCTTCCGTCAATTCTATGTCTTTCGTGATTCAATTATCCTAAACAATTACCTTACTACCCTTTCAATTTCAATCTTCGGATGATGACCAAAGTTGACCAGAAGCCCCAATGACATTCCTGTCGCTTTGAGATAGTTGTGAAGCTGAGATCTATGGACATCGCCAACCTGTTTTACGGCTTTCAACTCAACGACAATCTTATCAAAGCAAACCAAGTCAGGAACGAACTCCGTTTTCAGCTGATGTGATTTGTATTCTAGGTTCAGTCTGGGCTGAGCAGCGAAAGGGACACTGCAAATTCCAAGCTCAATTTCGAGGCATTCTTGATACACCGACTCCAAAAATCCGTGCCCTTTTTCTTTGTACACTTCAAAACATGCGCCACGAATCGTGTAGCTCTCGTCGCGATAAATCAGTTTGTCTTTCATTGTTAATTGCTCCAAATTTCAACTGCGAATTTGGAACCACGGAAATTTCGGAAGAAACGGAGTCGCATGCGTCGTGCGAAGCTTCCGTTAATTCCGCTTCTTCCGTGGTTCATAACGTAATCATGTAGTTTGCCTCAATCCTTGGATCGTCAGTATTAGTCGCCTCGAACCACCGCGATTTCTATGTTCGCACAAGTAGATTCCTTGCCACGTTCCGAGAGCCAATCTTCCGTCGTGAATTGGGATCTGAAGTTGGCAACCGAAGAACGATGACTTCACGTGGGCTGGCATGTCGTCGGGGCCTTCACAGGTATGAATGAAGGGCATCGATTCAGGGCAGATCAAGTTGGCAGCGGTTTCCATGTCGATGCGAACGTCCGGATCGGCATTTTCATTGATCGTTAGGCTGGCGGAGGTGTGTTGGATAAAGACCTGTAACATTCCGACAGAGAAGTTTTCGATTTCAGGGATCGCTTCGAGCACGTGTCGGGTGATCAGATGGAATCCGCGATCGTACGACGGCAATGATAGTTGTGTTTGGTGCCAGTGAGTCAATGAATTCTCGAACCGGGAAGATGGAAGTTTGAAAACGGGATGACATAGCATAGCGTTTTTGCAACTGCCTGGCTTATCACTTTTGGATTCAATGCCGTTCCGTGAAGCCGCTCCTTCGTTTAACGGCACGCCGGAGGTGACTACGCCTGCATTGAGCGCGCACAGTCGCCTCCGGCTTGCCGTTAAACGATTCTAAATATCAAAGTGAACCCAAGTCTCGAATGACGTGACTCTGTGCATTGCCGCTAGCTTTTCGGTTGAGGTGCAGTGCCTTCCAACCAAAACGTTTGGGAGCAATGTAGTCGTTTTCAAAGTCGTCGCCGATCATCGTCACTTCATCTGAATCGGTGATGCCGAACGAGTCTGCCACCACCTGATAGAACAGCGGGTCGGGCTTTCGGTAGCCAACTTCAGCCGAACAGAAAATGGCATGGGCAACGGATAGCTCCGGGAATCGTTTCACAATCGCGTTGAGTCGGGAATCGAAATTTGAACCAACAACGATTCGGTGTCCGTCTTCGTGCAGTCGAGCCCAACAATTGGCGACGTCATCGTAGAGCTGCCAATTGTCGGCATTTGCAAAATGTGTCCATAATTGTTCGAACAGCTTGTCGACTGGTCGAATCTCCAAAAAGACATCGGCGATGAGGTCTCGCCAAAGCTGGTATTCAATCGCATCGCTAGATTTAAGCGAACCGGGTTGAGCTGCGGCGGCAGAAAAGTTCGCGCTGAATCGCGCGTTGCGAGCGGCACGAAAACGCGTCGCCAGTTTTTCTTTCGAGATCGTGCTGCCGTGAATTTGTCCGACATCGTGATACGCCGTCAGCACATCAGGAACCGGGCGCAGAAACGTGTGAACAGCATCGAAGATGTAGATTCGTGACATTTGCGAACGCGACCGATCTTTATCGATCCGAGTAGACTCGTGTCGTTTCTTCCTTGCTCACCGGCGTGTCTCTACCGTTGGCTTTCATGTTCACCACAACGCGATGATCACCAGCGGCGCGGCCTTTGGCTTGAACCGTGATGTTGAGTTCTTCACCAGAACGAAGGCTGGTAATTGGTTCAAACAGAATCTGTTGGCCACGTATTTGGTTTCGCAGATCACCGTCGACTGCGGTAGGTTGTAGTCCCGTTGGGAAATCGATCTGCAATTGAACGTTTGCTGCAGCTTGAGTCCCTTGATTGATCATGCGAATTCGGTATCGCGTGTCCGCACCAATTTCGATCGGATCGACAACATCATCAATGTCAAAGAAGACATCAATCAAGTGCTTAACGTTCAAGTTTTGAACGGCTTCCGATTTCTGATTCAGGTCGGCGACAGCTTCAAATTTGATATTCTGATCGCCAGCTTCAATTGGAGTCGTCACAATTTCTACGTTGCCAGAACCTCCAGCAGTAAGGTCTCTCATTTGCCACACGACCGAATGTGAATTGCGATCGTAGCGGCCACGATTGTTGGCACTTACGTGACGAAGTCCGCTCGGAAGTCGGGCAACCAATCGCAAGTTGGTTGCGTCGGCGGTTCCTTGGTTGGCGACGGTGAATGTGTGAGTTGCTTGTCGTTGAATGTATCGGGTGGTTGGTCCGTCGCTGGATGTTTTCAGCTTCGGTGCAATGATCTCGATATCGGTTTCGTGTTTGGCTTGCAGTCCACCTTTGGCAGATGCGAACATGACGTTTCGCAATCGACCGACTCGTGCAGCTTTCAAGCCAAGCTGCACTCGACGTGATTGTCCGGGCATGAGTGTGCCGACTTCGTATTCGAGTTCTCGTGAACCATCTTGATACTCAAGCAATTCAGGGACTTCTTCTTGGATGACGACGTCTTTCGCTGGTCCATTGCCGGTGTTCTCGACGATGACGTCGAACACGACGTTGTTTCCGATCAATATTTTAGGATCGGTTGTGTGGCTGATTTTGAGCTTCGGTTGCGTCACTTTGGTACGGTTTGTGGCGCGACCTCCAAAGTAAAATTGGGCGACGCTTCCGATTTCACCGGGCTCTGTCGGTTGGACTTGTAACAATATCGTTCGTTCTTCGCCGGGCTTCATCGTGCCCAATTGCCATTGAATTTCGCCAAGTCGAGACTGTGTCGAAGGCTTTGGGTTTGCGTCAATGAACTTGGCTCCCGTCGGAATGCGGTCAACGACCAGAACATCGTCTACCGAAACGCGACCAACGTTTCGAATCTTTATTTCGAAGTCTGCTGTTTGGTTGACTTGGATTTCTCGAGGACTTGATTTTTGAATGATCATCGAAGGAGCTTGAACGCCTTCGTACTGTCGTTCACCAGGTTTCGGACTGACGCGGCTGGCTTGCATTGCCGGTACTCGGCTGGTGGAAGACGGCATCTGCGTTACCGAAGCCGCACGGCGAGGTTCGGCGGATTGCGTTTTTCGTGGTGGGAACGGGTTCGACTTTGCCGAAGTTGTTGGGGTAAACGGGTCGCGAGGAAGTCCGGAGGGAGTGCCTGTCTTTGGCGGGAAAGTTGTGCGTCGGGGCGCAGCGGCGGTGTTGGCGGGCGTCCGAGATTGCTGTGTCGACGAGTTGGCGATTGGGTTTAGCGAACGGCTTTGAAAGCCACCAGTTTTCGCTTGGGTCGTGCCGAACGGTCGCTGGTTGAGTGAATCCAGTGAAGGTTTGGCTTCGATTTGTTTGATCGGATTGGATTGCTTCGCGAACGGGGAGCGAGTTGAAACCGGCGGTTTGGAAGGCTGTTTCGTCGAACCGAAAGTTGAACCGGTTCCGAAAGCGGATTTGGCTCGATTGGTTGTATCAACCGCTTTGTTTTTTAGGTCAGTACCGAACTGACTGAATCGACTCGCCGTCGAGCTGGTTGCATCGCCTACTTTTTTCGTCAATCCATCGACGGCAGAACCGAGAGACTTAGCAGTTGACTGGACGGTCGGGGTCGCTGGTCCGCCAGTTCCGAAGGATGACCTTGCTGAACCCGTTTGGAGCATTGCAGTTCGATTCAGCGGGGGAGATTTAGGTTGGGTTGAAGTTGCCGTTCCAAACGTGCCTGTCGTTTGGCGTGGCTTGGTGGCAATTGGAGCTGTTGCAGGCTTCAGTGTTTTCGAAAATGTTCCTGCCGTTTTGCTAACGATTGGCGACGATGGCATCGATGGTTTTTGGTTGGCGACGGGGGCTCCAAAAGTCGACTTTCGCTTTTCGATGATCGATGTTTTGACTGATGGACCAGTTTCGTTTTTCGCGACGTCGACCGGCTTAGTTTCATCATCCAATAATTTAGCGTTGGCTTCTTTGGCGGCATTTCCGGATAAAGACTGGATGACCGCAAAGGTGCCAAGCGCAACGAAAAGTCCGACGGCAAGGAAGCGGCCGATGAGTGCTCCGCTGCCGCGAGGAATTGCAGGTTCGCGAGTTTCGACTTCTATGGTTTCGTTTTCAGTCATCGTGTCATCCGGTCGATTGGATATTCAACGGGCGGACACCAAGACAAATGGTCTTGCGAAGATCGTCAACGGCGTCCGTGCCATCGTGTTTTTGTGGTGGGCGATTGTCTCACGGGAAGAGAATTGCGCCATCTTTAGTGCGTTCGATACCATATCAGGGTCTTTTTGATCAAGATCATTTCGGTTTTGGCTAGAATGACCGATGAAGATCCTTAAGCGATAGCGCGAATACACCACTCTAATAATTGAATGATCCATTGAATTCACCAGCCGAAGAAACTGATAGCACTATCGAGGCTTGGTTCGCAGACGTTCTCAAGAGCGAATCGACAGCGATTGAGTCAGCGGCGGGACGCATCGGATCCGAAGTTGCTGAATCCGTTCGAACGATTGCCGCCAGTCAGGGCCGACTGATCGTGACCGGAATGGGAAAGATGGGCTGCATCGCCCGAAAAGCCGCTGGCACTTTCTCCAGCACCGGAACGCCTGCGATCTTTCTCGATCCGGCTGACGCGTTGCATGGAGGCCTCGGCATTGTCGACCAAGAGGACATTGTGCTGGCAATTTCCAATAGCGGTGAGACGACGGAATTGCTTGAGTTGCTTCCTTTCATGTTGCGGAAAAAGTTGCCGATCATCGCGATCACTGGAAACGTGGCTTCTTCATTGGCACGACAAGCCACGATCGTGATCGATGCGAGCGTTGAGGCCGAAGCGGATCCAGATTCGCTGGCTCCAACGAACAGCTCAACGGTTGCTTTGGCCTGTTGCGATGGGTTGGCCGTTACGTTGATGAGGTTGAGAGGTTTCACGAAAGAACAATTTGCGATCTTTCATCCTGGCGGGCATCTGGGACGTAAGCTTTTGCTCCAAGTCAAAGACTTGATGCACCAAGGCGAAGGCGTCCCCGTCGTCGATGTAAGTTGCTCCCTGGGCGAGGCCATTACGATGATCAGCCAGAAAAAGATGGGAACGGTTTTGGTCCGAAACGAAGAATGTCGATTGGAAGGCATTTTGACCGACGGTGACGTCCGGCGAATCTTTGAGTCGACGGCTAACCAAGAAGCCAATCCACTTGGCGAATCGGTCGCTTCTTTCATGATCCAAAAGCCTGCCTCGATTCAAATTGATACGTTGGCCGCGGTTGCCCTGAACTTGATGGAGCAGCGACAAATTACGGTGCTGCCGGTGTTGGATGCCGATCAGAAAATTTGCGGAATCATTCACATGCACGATTTGATCCGCGGTGGATTGGCGTAGTTCTCATCATCCTCCCTCCGGGAGGGGCGGAGCCTAAGCGAATCGTAAGGCACCGGAACCCAAGCTCAAATTAACCGCAAAGGCCGGAGACCGACACAAGACCTGTTGTTGCGTTCGAGTGTTATCCAAACAAACAGTGAATTTGGTGCCCTCTGGGCCGAAATGCGAAAGTCAATTACCCCCACTCCGATGGCTGACGCCACCGACAATAGCTGTTTCGGCCTCCGGCCATGCAAATTCATCCTAGCCTGATATTTCCACCATTGCCGCATTCTGCTATCGTCCCGCGTCTTATTCCTGACTGCGAGCGACGTTGCCGTGCGGTTCATTGTTGTCATTCTACTTTTGCTTGCCGGTTGCCAAGCCATGCCGACAACCAAAGGCTTGTTGCTCCGGTCGCTAGATCCGCCAAGCAAGCGAGAGGTTGTTCGAGGACAACTGGTGGTTCACACGGACTTTCATCTTCCGCGCCGGCATCGACTGCTGGATGAGTTGGAACAACGCCGCGATGACATATCGCAGTTGCTGAATATTCCGGTCTCCGACGAGCCGATCCACGTTTATCTTTTTGAAAACGAATCGGCATTCACCGATTACATGCAGCGTAAACATCCGCTGTTCCCAAACCGCCGTGCATTCTTTGTCAAAAATGATACTTCGCTGATGGTGTTTGCCTGGTGGGGAAGCAGAGTCGCGGAAGACCTTCGCCATGAAGTGACTCACGGCTATGTCCACAGTGCCGTCAATGACATTCCGTTATGGTTGGACGAAGGCATCGCCGAATACTTTGAGACACCGCGAGCCAACAGCGGTTTCAATTCGCCGCACTTCCATTTGTTGCTTGAGAAATACGACGCCGGACAATGGCAGCCCGACCTGAAGCGTCTGGAAAAACTCCGCAAAGCCAGCGCGTTGACTCAAATGGATTATGCCGAGTCGTGGCTGTGGGTACACTATTTACTGCATCACGATGTCCACACCGCTGGAATCTTGCAGACTCACATCGAGGAAGTCCGCGTAGACCCTGCGGGTGCAAGATCACTGGACGAGCTGCTCATCGAGTCCAGTCGTGATGCGACTGAAATGCTCAGCCACTTTGAGTTCTTGCGAAAGACGGTAAAACCATGATCCTGTTGATCAGCGAAGATTTAATGATGTCGTCAACGGTCTCGGCTGCAGTTCGCGCCGAGGCTGGCACGTTTCGTTTCGTTGGGTCAGTCGACCGGGCGAACGCAAAACTCGAAGGTAACGAATGTGAATTGTTGCTGGTCGACTTGCAGACCGCTGGACTCGATTGGGACGAGTTAGAAAAGCTGGTTGCTCAAGTTCCACGTGCGATTGGCTACGCCCAACACGTTCACGTCGACTTATTGAAACGCGGACGCACCTTGCCGTTTGAGAACGTTCTGACTCGAGGCCAGATGCACATGAGCGTTGGCGATGTGGTGGCTGGCGAGGTTTAAGTCGGTGCTGTCTCCGTGGGGCAGGTTTTCAACCTGCCATTCTGGTTTATTTGGCAGGTTGCAAACCTGCCTCACCAAATTCCGCAACAGAAACGTGGACTAAGCAGCCCGTTTCACTTCTTCTGTTCGTGAACCTAAACTTCGAAGTTGATCT
>CAZORS010000199.1:0-10156 GCA_964582025.1 uncultured Pirellulaceae bacterium
CGAATGCTGGTAGTGACGCAAAGATTCCGAAAACGAATAGTTGAAAGCACGCTCGGAGTTTTCGTTTCCGTACCGGCCGAGGCTTGTTGCTTGTCGCAACCAAAATTGCTGACAGAATCGAATAACCAATGGCAGTAAGGCCAATCCCCGCTGAGGCTGTAAAGATGATCCCAGCCGTGATCATGGAATAACTATTGTCATGGCGATTGACCAAAAAGCCACAACCCACGATCACCAGTGCTGCAAGCGTGGTCAGGATGATCAGCGTGCGAATTCCAAACAGGTTTTGCTTTTGCGGACTGGCCATTATTGTTAGCGAAGCAATAGCCAAGCCTCTCCGTCCAGTTGCTGGTTTTCATTGGCAAACCGAAGCGGCTTTCCGCCTTCCATTGGATTCTTGATTCGAATGGCTAACCGCTCTCCGTCGTTAAGTTTTGAATCCAAGGACGCTTTCCTTTCAACGCTGGCCTCGGGTTGGATTGAAGGCAAGTCCCATCGTTGTTGCATCGTTTCACGAACGTTGCCTTTCGCATCAAGGATCACAACCTCCACTGGCCAATTGAAGTAAAACGGCGCAACGCCACGATTTTCAATGGAAAGCTCAAGGTTCGTCCTTCCATCCTCCGAACTAACCTTCGCCGACGGCACGAAGAACTCGTAACCCAGCTTGCCGACGCATTTCGTCGCATTTCGAATTCGCTCCTCCGACGGTTTACCTTTTTCGCCGAACATTCCTGAATCCATCAGCCATGTCGCATGCGTTTCTTGGACGCAACGATCGAACTCCTGACCTTTCACCTCGCAACTCTCATCGTCAAAAATGCAGCCCCAGAGTTCCGGGCGGATCTCTCCGCCGATCATCCTCGTTTTCCAGGCATCAACGGCTTTGGCTTCCTTCAATTTTGCCATGAAAAACCAGTCATCGCCTTCTTTGCCCGTGTCGAGCGTAGCCCAAGCAAACGAATCGTCATGGAATCCGAATGGACGTTTCGCGTTGGCAGCGTAACTCCAATCATCTTTGCCCGCCACGTAACGCATCAAGATCGGCGTCTCCTTAAATGCGCTTTCAAATTGGTTCATGATGTGAGTCTGATAGTCCTTGCCCGGGAACAATTTTGTTCGAGGATAAGAATGCCATTCTCCCCAGTGGCCAAGAATTCCCATCGTTAAACATGCGACGCGCGGATCGCCGTCGTACTTTTCACCGAGTTTTGCGATCAGTAAGTTAATCGCCTCGCGTAGTTTTGGGTTCTGGTAGTCGGGGGCATGAATGAGTTCTTTATCATCGTTTTTCCACTTCGTGATTTTCAGACCGTCATCAATTAGAAACTGAGGGACCGAAGGTTCCTTTTTGGTTGGATACTCAAGGTAAACTCGAAACGTCAGTTGGCAACCACGACTGTTGGCTTGGTAGAGCCATTTTTCAATCGGAGCAAAATCGACGGTGCCCTGACTTGGCATCAGTTCACGCATCGAAAAGTAGTGAAATTCGATTGAGTGTGGAAAGACATCGGCGTTGAACTTTTTCAGATACGCTTCTTTCTCGTCAGCCTTCAAATACGGATCACACCATGGCATCATTGCAGCGTAGGGAACGAGCCCACGAACGGGATTGTCGATCGGAGACAGTCGGTAGTTGAATTGAAACTCTTGAGCTTCTGCGAAAGGCGAGAGCAAAACTATCAAAACGGCGGCGAAAAGAAGTTTGTTCAAGAGATCTCCTCAGGTAGTTGGAACGTAGCCTGACTGGCAACGGTTCGGGGGGCAAAACAATCCCGAAGTCTTGCGACTCCGGCTACGAAAAATGCAAAAAATCAGAATTCAGCATTTGGTTGACTTCTTCTTTTTGCCAGCTCGGCCCGTGGACTCAATTTTGGCGATGTACTCCGTCGCCAGTGGAACCTTGCAGCTCGTTTCGCCCATTTCGACATCAACCTTGCCAATCTTTTTCGCCGTCGCTTTTGCTTGAGCGGCAAGTGGCGTCACGTATCCGCCGACTGCGATCACGAATCCGTTCATCGTGTATCGAACACGATTCTTGGCTTTGTCGATGCTGCCTTCAATCATCTTTAGATGAGATTTGATCTCTTTGAAGTTCAGATCGTCGTCGTCGCGAGTCATCATTACGTTCGTGTAGGTGTTCCAACCTGCTGCCGCAACGTGTTCTTTTTTTGCCGTGATCCATTTGTTGGCGATCTCAACGGCATCAGAACGCTCGGCCGCAACCCCTGCGACTGAGTATTCGGAAACCATGTACCAGTTGGCTTCGCGGGCCCAACGATTCAAGTCGCCTTTCTTCATCTGCGTTCCGTCGGCGACGATGCCCGCCAAATACATCGCATCAGCGTTGCCGGTTGCATAAAGTTCGAGAGCAAGATCCTGTTGGCCTTTGATCTTTTTCGCGATCGTTTTCATGTCGGCGACTTTGCAGCCGAACATGTTTTCGGGTGCTCCGTGTTTGGCATAGATTTTCCTCGATTGTTCGGAGCCGACTTTCTTCAGGGCAGTCATCACTTCATTCACGTTCTTCATCGTTTTCCCCTTGTTCAGGTTCTTCAGTTTCAGACGAATCAAAATACGAATCGAGCATCGTCACGTCGACGAAAGAGGAATCAGGCTGGGCGATGCGATCTGGCGAAAGCGTTGCGCGACCGAACTCCATTGAGTGGTATCGAACGCGATCACGCAATGCGACCGCGAAGTCGTCTCCGGGTGTTAGTTTTCCAAACGCAAGCCGCTGTGATTCTTTCCAGATTAAATTCAACATTGCGGTGCGGGCATCGTCGTCAAAGTCGGCGAAGTCCGGCACCGAGACGATGACACAGATCCCTTTTCCGTTGGCTTGGCAAAGGGTTTGAATCTCCAATCCGTTCGGTCCGCCGAAAATTTCATCTCGTTGTTTGTTTAGCATTGTCGCGAGCCCGTTGGCGATCTCACGAGCTTCTTTGTTGTTGCCGGTTGCAACCGCGCCACTGTCCAGAAAGCTGCGTTCTATTTGCTGGAACGTGGATCCGTCTGCCGCAACCGAAATCCCACGGAACGAATCAGCGATACCTTTCGTTAGCGTGGACTGCATTCTGATCGATGGCAGCAATGCGAGTGCCGCAAAGAAACATAAGTAACCCATCAATAGCCCGCCAGTCGCGGCGCTTTCGCCGCCAAGCTCAAGCCGTCGATTGATTTTAAATTTTGCAATGTGGCCAAAGATGATCGCCAGCAATCCGGTGATGATTGCGGTTGGCGGGACGAAGAGAAGCGGAATCGACATAAGGCCAAACATCCAGCTAACGCCGCCAGCGATCGAAGGTAGTCGTTCCGTGGTTAGATCCGTTTGCGCTTCCTTGCGTGCGATTCGCGGATCGACGCGCTTTGCATTGGCCATTGGAGATGCCTTTTGAGTTAAAACGGAAGTTGCCTTCGATTCAGCAATGTTTCTCCACATTCGTTTAACGTCAATACCGTTCAATGAGGGTCGCGACTTGTGTAGTTGGACTGGCAACAGTTCGGGTGAAGCTGAGACAATGCTGGGATTCTCTACTATTCTCCCGAAGTCTTGCGGCTCCGGCTACGGTTCATTGAACGGTATTGCCGTTAAACGAATTTTCGCAGCCACTACAATTCGTGAAGTCAGATGACTGGTGATGTTCCCAGTGGTCACAAAAAAAGCGGCAGGAAGATCCTGCCGCCATTGTATCTCTAATTGTCGTCCCGTTCAAACAAACGCTGAACGCCTTAAACGCCGAACGAGTTACCGCAACCGCAAGTTCGCTTTGCCTGTGGGTTGTGGAACTGAAAACCACGTTGCTCAATGCCTTCGTAATAATCGACTGTTGTGCCTTCAAGGAACAAGGCTTCTTTACGGTTCACAACAACCGTGACACCGTGCTGCTCCATGGTCATATCGTTGGCTTCATCGATACCTGAAACGATGTTCAGGCTGTAGTTGAATCCGCTGCAACCGCCGCTAGAAACGCCGATTCGCAATACGGCATCATCCTCGTAGTCACCTTCTTCGATGAATCGCTTAACTTCTTTAGCAGCCAGTTCCGTTACCGTTACGCTCATTGTGTTCTCCAAAATATCAACCGGCTGAATCACCGGCGTTGTTTGATCGAGGGTCCGACCGTGTTGGTCTTACCTCAGTTTTTCTCTGAAAGTTAACCGAATTGAAGCTCGCGGATCGCGAAGCTGCAAAGCATCTGTTCCTCTATCGTCATTTTTCGTAGGCAGCGTTGACTTGTCCATAGCATTTGCGGGCAAACGCCGTATTTGCTGGCTAAATCGGCAAAATAGGTGTGGTTGAAACGTCGTTCAATCGAACAGACCGGAATTCAAGCAGATCTGTGACCACGTTTCAAACCCTGCGGCGTCGGATTTCAGTTCCGCAATCGGGACAAATCCGTCTTCGATGATGTCGTCTTCGTTGGCTGCGACATCCTGCGTCTCGACGTCGAAAATGTGAACCACGCCAAGGTGGACTTTGCCGACTTCGGTTTCGTCATCGTTGATCAGCCCGACACATTTTTGCTCGAATGTGGTACCAATTTTGACTTCCTCTTCGAGTTCACGCTGCATGCCTTGTTGGTACGGTGACGCTTCACCTTCGTCGAGCGTCGAGATATGGCCGCCGATTCCGATGCTACGTTTGCTGTGTAGTCGAGCCTCGCCCTGCCCTTTGCCGCGAGTGTACTGATAGATCGAAGCAACACCGTTTTCGTCGGTGTGTCGAAAGATGCAATACGGAATCAGCTGCTTGAATGACGGGTCGGTTTCCATCTCGCCCCGTGGGCGGTAGGAAGTTTGAGCTGGATCCAACAGGACGCTCAAATACTTTTCCGTGTCAGTGCTGAAGCCTTGGAAATGTCCACACTGGTGAAAGAGTGACGTGGGGACAACCATGACCTGTTCTGTTTCAACCATCGACATCGAGGTAACTCCGTTTTGTTGGGTGGATGTTTATGTAGCCGGACTGGCAACAGTTCGGGTGAAGCGGAGAGAGTGCCGCGACTATCTGTCATTCTCCCGAAGTCTTGCGACTCCGGCTACGGTTCACTGGGTGCATCCTAGCAAACTTATGCCCGTTCGCCGACCGGCTGATCGACACCACCGGCTCCCAGCGTTTCGCCCAACCGACGCATTCCTTCGCTCATTGAAACGCGAGGATAGTATCCGAAATCGTTCTTGGCTCGACTGATGTCGAAGTAATGGCTCTTCGCCAATTGAGCTGCTAGAAATCGTGTCATTCGTGGCTCGCCGGGTAAGTCGCGAATCGAATGCCACGACTCCAACATGTGTCCCAATCGCCGAGCCCACGGATAGGAGATCGATTTCGTGACTTTGGAGACTCCGCCGAGCTCCAGAATTTCATTGATCCAGCCCCATAGATTCACCGGATCGTCTTGCGAGATAAAGTACGCGCTACCGCAAACCGGCGAACCGGGCTCCATTGCTTCGGCCGCCATCACGTGAGCCAACGCAGCATTCTCGACGTAGATGCTGTCGACTTGATTCGTGCCGTCACCGACTCGTCGAAGCTGATCCTTGCGAGCCCGTTCAATCAATCGCGGAATCAGATGTCTGTCGCCCGGTCCCCAAATTAAGTGCGGCCGCAATGCACACGTCATCAACTGTCGATCGTCGTTCGAATCCAACACGCATTGTTCAGCAAGTGCTTTTGAATGTGGGTAGTGAGCCAACCATTCACGCGGGTAGGGAGCGGATTCCGTTTCGTTGATCTGATGTTTGCCGTTGAAAGTCACGCTGGGGCTGCTGGTGTAGACCAGCTTTTTGACTCCCTGATTGCGGCACGCTTCGACGACGTTTCGAGTGCCGACCGTGTTGGTGCTGTGGTAGAGCTTCCACGGGCCCCAGATGCCAGAAATTGCAGCGACGTGAAAGACGACGTCTTGTTCGCGGCAGGCTTCTTCGACCGATTCTGCATTGCGGACGTCGCCGTTGACGTGCCGAATGTTCTGGCCGCCGCCAGTATCGTCCCGACGCCGCGTCATCGCCGTGACTTCGTAGCCGCTGGCGACGAGTTCTCGAACGAGATACGAGCCGAGGAATCCGTTGGCTCCGGTTACGAGTGCCTTCATGAGTTGTGTTTCGAGGTGATTTGGGTCTGGGGGAGATGGGCGGATTTTAGCAGATTGACGCTGGCTCGTAACGACGGCTTCTGCCCGTTGGTCTTGGAAATTAACCGTTGGAAGCCGTCGTTACGACTCGTTTTTCTGGCTCGTCAACACGACATCCGCATGCGACAATGCTTGTCCACGAAAATCCTTACGATATCCAGTACATGAACACAAAAACGACGAACTTCAATCCAAACTCGCCCTCGATCGACCAAGTCGGTGCCGTCGAGCGGGCGAAACGGTTTACGACTCGAAGCATCAAAAAAGAAACCAAAATGCAGGGCCTGAAAATGGCTCTCAGCATGATCGACTTGACGACGCTCGAAGGGAGCGACACCGAAGGCAAAGTCAAACAGCTTTGCTATAAGGCTCGCCATCTTCATGATTCCGTTGAGGGCCTTCCGACCGTTGCTGCGGTTTGCGTGTATCCGAACTATGTTTCGCTGGCTCATTCGGAGCTGAAAGGTTCGGGCATCAAAGTCGCGTCAGTGGCGACGGCGTTTCCGAGTGGCAATTCGTCACTTGAGATTAAGCTGTCCGACGTTCGCATGGCGGTTGACCAAGGCGCTGACGAAATCGACATGGTGATCTCTCGCGGAAAGTTTCACGCTGGTGACTACCAGTACGTTTTCGAAGAAATTGCAGCCGTGAAGGATGCGTGTGGAATGTCACGTTTGAAAGTCATTCTTGAAACTGGAGAGTTGGGTACGCTTGATAACGTTCGCAAGGCGAGTGATATTGCGATTGCAGCTGGAGCCGATTTCATCAAAACTTCGACTGGTAAAATCAAGCCAGCTGCCACGATGCCGGTCACTTTGGTGATGCTCGAAGCGATTCGCGATCACTATTTCGCAACCGGCGAAATGGTTGGCATGAAGCCCGCCGGCGGAATCTCGAAAGCCAAACTTGCGTTGCACTATTTGATTATGGTCAAAGAAACGCTCGGCGAGGAGTGGTTGTCGAATCAATGGTTCCGTTTCGGTGCCAGTAGTTTGGCGAACGATGTGCTGATGCAGATCGTTAAACAACAAACCGGTGCGTATCAATCGAAAGACTACTTCTCGATTGATTGAATTATCCAAAATGCGAGCCCGAAGCGCAAGAGCGCAAGCGAGTGAATTCAACACGATGAAGATTCACTCGCTTGCGCTTCGGGCTTGTATTGAGACTCAAACAAGCTTCTTCGAATAAATACCAACATGAATCAAGCTACCAAAACCAATTGGGATCTTTCGCCGGCTCCCGAAAGCACCAGCCACGTTTCGATTGAAGATTCGTATGGGCTTTTCATCAATGGAAAATTTGTCGAATCATCCGGTGATGAAAAATTCGCAACGATCAATCCTGCGAACGAAGAACAGCTCGCAGAGATGACTGAAGCTACCGATGCCGACGTCGACAAAGCCGTTAACGCGGCTCGGAATGCGTATTCGAAAACGTGGTCTAAGATTTCCGCAGCCCAACGTGGAAAGTATCTCTTTCGCATCGCTCGCCTGATTCAAGAACGAGCCCGGGAATTGGCGGTGCTAGAATCGCTTGACGGAGGCAAACCGATCAGGGAATCTCGAGACGTCGATGTGCCTCTCGCTGCAGCCCACTTTTTTTACTACGCCGGTTGGGCGGACAAGTTGCAGTACGCGTTTCCCGGACGCAAAGTTGAACCGTACGGCGTCGCCGGCCAGGTGATTCCCTGGAACTTTCCGCTGTTGATGGCTGCTTGGAAGATCGCTCCTGCTTTGGCGACAGGAAATTGTGTCGTCATCAAGCCAGCCGAAACGACTTCGCTGACGATGATGAAGCTGGCCGAAATTTTCCAACAAGCCGACTTGCCGCCGGGAGTTGTGAACATCGTCACCGGTCACGGTTCTGTTGGTGCGGCGATCATGAATCACAAGGACGTCGACAAAGTTGCCTTTACTGGCTCGACTCGCGTCGGGAAAATGATTCAGGATTCGATCGCTGGAACGGGCAAGGGCTGCACGTTGGAACTTGGCGGCAAAGCAGCGAACATCATCTTCGAGGACGCTTCGTTGGATCAGGCGGTCGAAGGCGTGATCAATGCGATCTACTTTAATCAAGGCCACGTCTGCTGTGCGGGTAGTCGATTGTTCATCCAGGAATCGGTCAAGGACATTGTGTTGCGAAAGCTGAAGCATCGCATGAAGAGCCTGATCGTTGGCGATCCTCTGGATAAGAACACGGACATCGGTGCGATCAACTCAAGTAAGCAACTTGACACGATTCAGGAGTACATCGGAATCGGCAAGGAAGAAGGTGCCACTTTCTATCAGCCGAGCTGCGAACTGCCGAGCAAAGGGTACTGGTGTGCTCCGACTCTGTTCACCGACGTTGCTCAATCGAATCGGATTGCTCAGGAAGAGATCTTCGGTCCCGTGTTGGCAGTGCAAACGTTTCGTACTGTGGCCGAGGTGATTCAGAAAGCGAACAACACGCCTTACGGTTTGTCGGCAGGTGTTTGGACAGATAAGGGCTCCAAGATCTTTAACATGACGTCGCAAATGCGAGCGGGCGTTGTGTGGGCGAACACGTTTAATAAATTTGATCCAACGTCACCGTTTGGTGGTTACAAAGAAAGCGGCTTCGGTCGCGAAGGCGGCATGCACGGACTCGAGGCCTATTTGAGATAGTCTGAATGCTTAAAAAACAATCCCCCCCTCTCCTCGTGAATTCGGACGTTGCATTATTCCATTGGAATCAAACGTCGACCGAATTCACGAGGAGAGGGGTTGGGGGTGAGGAGCCTGAACGAACAGTTGAACGGCGAACCGATGGCTTGGCGTCATGCTTCGCAAAAATTGGAGGTTTAGCTCGGTGATACTTGCGTCCCTCACCTCCAGCCCCTCTCCCAAAAATTCGGTCTGCGTTTGATCGCTATTGGAATGCTGTCAGGTCCGAATTTTCGGGAGAGGGGAGCCAGTAAATTTAGAACCGGTTGAAACAAAGATAAAAATTATGGCTAAAGAAAAATCATCCAACGGACGCCTCGAAGTCCTCAAGACTTACAAGATGTATGTCGGCGGTGCGTTTCCGCGAACGGAATCCGGTCGATCGTACTCCCCTGCTCCGGCGGGAAAACCGATCGCCAACATGTGCCTAGGTTCTCGCAAAGACGTGCGCAATGCGATTGTGGCGGCACGAACGGCTCAAGGATCTTGGGCGGCTCGAACAGCCTACAATCGCTGCCAAATTCTTTACCGAATCGGCGAGATGCTTGAAGGACGAACTGCTCAATTCGTTGCTGAAATGGAATTGATGGGAATGAGTGCTGCTGCGGCGAAGAAGGAGGTCGAAGCGAGTATCGATCGGCTGGTCTACTACGCAGGTTGGTGTGACAAATACCAGCAGGTTTTCAGTTCCGTGAATCCGGTCGCTTCATCCCACTTTAACTTTTCGGTGCTCGAGCCCGGTGGCGTTGTGTTCATGGTCGCCAACGAAGAGAGCCCGTTGTTGGGCGTGGTTTCGCTGCTGGCTCCGATCATTGCGTCGGGCAACACTTGTGTGATGTTGGCCAGCGAATCGAAACCACTGTGTACGATCACGTTAGGTGAAGTCTTGCAAACGTCAGATCTTCCCGGCGGTGTGGCGAATTTCATTACGGGCAATCTGGCAGAAGTGGCCGAGCATTTCGCAAAGCACCTCGACGTCAATCATGTTGCTTTCGATCGGCAAGACAAAGAGACTTTGATCGCGATCCAAAAGGATTCGATCGGAAACTTGAAGCGAGTCCGCAGCTACGATTACGATTGGAGCGATTTGGATTCTCAAGGTCCCTGGTTGATTCACGATTTCTGCGAAGTCAAAACGACTTGGCATCCTATCGAGAAGATTTCGGAGAGTGGTTCGGGATATTAGAAGAGACCGTAGCACGGGCACCTTGCGCACCTTGCCCGTGGCGCGAAAACTGACGGGCAAGGTGCCCGTGTTACGTTCAACACGGGCAAGTTGCGCAAGTTGCCCGTGCTACTTATTTATTTGACCGTGATCTCAACACTTCCCGAATG
>CAZORS010000200.1:0-10004 GCA_964582025.1 uncultured Pirellulaceae bacterium
CTGTTGATTCCGACAGCGTTGAAGAAAAAGCAAAACTCGTCGCAAAAGCAGCAATCGCGGCTGCAGCTGTAGCTACACCAGCCACGGCGACAGATCACGATGTCGACGACTCAGAAGTTATTGAAGCTGAAATCGAAGAGAGCATCACCGAGCTGTCTGACGACGTTCGCGAAGTCGTTGCAGACGTTGCACCGTCTGTGACCACAACTGTTGAAGGCAGCAAGCCAGTTGTACTTGCCGTCGACGACAGTCCAACGATTCTCAAACTGGTCACGATGACGCTCACGCGTGAAGGTTTCGAAGTCATCACGGCTGCCGATGGCCTCGAAGCTCTTCAAGTTCTTGCGGAGCAACTACCAGACATCATCCTTTCGGACGTCAACATGCCGCGACTCGACGGATACAAGCTTTGCCGATTCGTCAAAAAGCATGAGCGAACAAAGCACATTCCAGTTGTGATGCTTTCTGGAAAAGATGGCGTCTTCGACAAGCTTCGCGGAAAAATGTTTGGCTGCGGCGACTACATCACCAAGCCATTCGAGTCCAACGATCTTGTTGAAAAAGTTCGCCAACACACTGGCGTTTACAGTAACTAATCACCTTTTTGAAACGTTTCGAAAAACGGCAATCGAACGATAACGGGAAAATCATGAGCCAGCCAAACACTAATCCAATTACTGAAAATGAGTCGCCATCCAGCGCATCTCCTTTCAACGTACGCAAATTCGCGGATGCTGAGGTCGAGATGGGATGTATCAACTTGATTTCGCAATTGGAAATGCAAGCATCCAGTGCAAAAAGCCGCAGCGACCATGTCGAGCAAGCCGGTGAAAACACTGACAAATTGCTATCCGCATTGCTTGAGTTCTCTGACGAATTCCTCGTTGATGATAGCCATCAACGAGCAATGGATGCTGTTGAGAAAGCAAGTTACGCAAGCTTGGCGCATAAAGAAGTTCTCAGCACGCGATCGTGGGGATTTGCCATTCGCAATCTGCTCGGCAAAGCCGCCGTTAGCGACGAAAGCATCAAAGAGACTTACACGTTGCTTGGAGAAGCGTTGCTGGCAGCATGTGTTTCGGTACTACGAGAAGCTGTCGCCATTGTTGGATCTGAGTCAACCGCTGGACGCACGGTCGAGCAAAGCATCGCAATTTTTGTCGAAGAACTGAAAGCTAACTGGTAAACGTTCAACGATGTCTACACCCAAACAAATTCTTGTTGTCGAAGACAGCCCAACCACGCGACGGCAGATCACCGAAATCCTTGAAAGCCAAGGATACGAAGTGATCTCAGCCGAAGATGGTGAAGCTGCACTCGAGCTGGTTCGCGAGCATCATCCGGAACTTGTCGTGTTGGACATCGTGCTTCCAAAGAAGAACGGCTACCAAGTTTGTCGCAACATTAAATCAGACCCCGATCTGGCGATCAAAGTAATGATGCTGACCGCCAAAGATCAGGAGAAAGATCGTATCTGGGGCCAACGACAAGGCGCAGACATCTATCTCTCCAAACCAGTCAACGCCGACGAATTGGTTGAATCGGTTGCCAAAATGATGTCTCCGAATTCTCCCTCCCTAAATTAAGCAAAAACGGATCAGCAACATGTCGGAAACAACAAACTTTCCCCAATCTGACGACCCGCTCAAAGCGGACGTCCAAAAGGCGCTCCTCGCTGCATTCGGTGATGACGCAATGGACTGGTTGGACGAAGACGAAGAGCTCGAGCTCCAGACAAATTCTCAGCCTATCGCAGATGCATCGGACGAAAATGCGCCGGCTGCTGAAGCGAATCTAAACGATCTACTAGAAGAAATCAGCTCTGCCATTGAAGGCAGTCCTGTCGCCGAAAACGGGCTTGCACCCCTCGGCGAACTTGACGACGAAGAAGACGTAGTTGTAGACCTTGGTCCGCGTTATGTCGTTTTCGAAGTCGGCGAACAACAGTACGGAATGCCGCTCGACGGAGTTCTGGAAATTGATCGCTGTGGAAAAGTCACCTCGTTGCCAAGAACTCCAAAGTGGCTACGAGGCGTCACGAACCTTCGAGGTCAAATCCTTTCCGTTACCGACTTCCGGGAACTGATTGGATTGGCCGACCAACGACGAACTGTTGGCGAAAAAATAATCGTCGTCCAAAGCGAAGTTCACGATTCTCGCACCGCACTGGTTGTTGATCGAGTACTGGGTATTCGAAACCTCTTGGGCGAGCAAGGACCTCTCGAAGGACTATCAGACCGTTTGGCCGTCTTCGCAGACAGCCTCGCAGTCACTGACCAGGCGACGACCGTTTTGATCGACCCTGATCGACTATTCGGATGCAATGAACTAGCAGCATTCGTACTCGAGTAGCCCCACAAGGAATTTTGGAGCAGCGACTTCGGTCGTCGTTCAGCAACGATTTTCCTTGTTGGAAAATTGAAATCACCAACCAAACCAGTAAAGAAAACTCCCTCAGGTAATCTCTCATGTCCAGTAAAAGCAAACTTTCAGACATCGGTCTGTTCAGGTTCTTTGGAAAGACGATCACGCGTAAGCTGATCGCTCTCCTCGTTGTAATCGGTCTTGTACCGATGTTCGCCGTTGCGATTTCGATGTACTCATCGACTTCGGAAGGTATTTTCGCGAAATCGTTCGACCAGTTGGAAGCGATCAAGACGATTAAAACCAACCAGGTAAAGGATTATTTCTCCTTTATTGACGGTCAGGTTAAAACGTTCTCTGGCGACGTCGCCATCATCGATGCGATGAAAGCTTTCCCAGCAGCTGAAAAAAGTGCTCGCGAAGAAGCTGGCGTAACCGCTGACGATCTCGCTGGAATGAAATCGCACCTTCGCGATTACTACACATCGAAGTTCGGTGCTGAGTACGGCAATCGTAACGACGGTGCAGCACCTCCGACGGATGAACAGTTTCAGCCGCTGGACGACGATTCAATTTTCCTTCAGTACCAGTACATTAGTGCCAACCCAAATCCACTGGGCTCGAAAGAAGGCCTTGTATCTGCGGAAGACGGCACAACTTACAGCCAACTGCACGCCAAGTACCACCCGATGGTTCGAAGCTACCTGAAGCAGTTTGGTTACTACGATATTTTCCTCTGCGATCTTGAGTCTGGCGACATCGTCTACTCGGTTTTCAAAGAATTGGACTTCACGACTTCACTGTCGACAGGCCCTTACTCACAAACTAACTTCGGCCGCGCATTCCAGCTTGCCGCAGAAGCAAAATCAGCTGACGAAGTATTCCTCGTAGACTACGAAGAATATGTCCCATCGTACAACGATGCTGCCAGTTTCATTTCAACCGCGATTTACGACGGCGACAAAAAGATCGGCGTTGCCATCTTCCAGATGCCTATTGATAAAATTGCGGCGATCATGGGAGAGCGTACTGGTATGGGTGAGTCGGGTGAAACATACGCTGTTGGAACGGATAATCTCCTGCGAAACGATTCTCGTTTCACACCTGACACGATGATGAACCCTGAATACGTTATTGACACTAAAGCCGTACAGGAAGCTTTCAAAGGCAACTCTGGTAAAGAAGTAATCGATGACTATCGTGGTCTTCCGGTACTTTCGGCTTGGTCTCCTGTAACGATTTACGAAGGAATCCCCGGACGTGCAGAGCCAATTACTTGGGCTTTGATGTCGGAAATTGATGAGGAAGAAGTACGTCGTCCATTGACGTTCCTAAACGTTGCACAGTCTGGTCTTGTCTGGATCATTGGTGCTACGATTCTTGGTTCTTTGATGATTTGGTTTGTTGCCCGTGGTATCTCGCAACAAGCGGCTTCGATTACGGAAATGCTTGGTAACATTGGTATTGGTATCTTCGATGCTCGTGCTGAAAAGATTACCAGCGACGAGCTTGGTGATGTTGCCGACGCTCTGAACGCGATGAGCGATACGACTCTGTCCCTGATTGAATCTGATGAGAAGCGACAGGGCGTACAGCAGTCGATTGAAGACCTCATCGGCGAGATGGAGCAAATCGCTAGTGGTAACCTCGCGGTAAACGCGGATGTGAAAGAAGACATTACGGGCACGATCGCCGGTACGGTCAATCACATGACAGAACAGTTGCGTATGATTGTACAGCAGGTACAAAACGCGACGTACTTGGTAACTAGCTCTGCTGACGAGATCGCTGACCAGTCCACAATTCTGTCGCAAGAAAACGATCAGCAGGCTCAACAGATTGAAACCACGTCAGGAAAAGTACTTAGAATTACTGACCAGTTCCAAAACGTAGCCAAGAAAACGGAAGAGTCGGTACTCGTCGCCCAGCAAGCCCGTGAAACGGCGACCAAGGGTTACCAGGCTGTAACCGATACGGTCGAAGGCATGGACCGTATTCGTGAGCAGGTACAGACCACTTCGAAGCGAATTAAGCGACTGGGTGAATCATCCCAGGAAGTTGGCGAGATCGTTCAGCTGATTTCTGACATTGCCGACCGAACGTCGATTCTGGCCCTTAACGCTTCGATTCAGGCTTCGATGGCCGGTGACGCCGGTCAAGGTTTCGCTGTTGTTGCTGAAGAGGTCGAGCGTCTCGCTGAGCGTTCTACTGATGCGACAAAGCAGATCTCGTCTCTGATCAAAGCGATTCAGACGGGTACATCGGAAGCGATCGCCGACATGGAAGAAGCGACACGCGAGGTGGTCGAAGGTTCTCAGCTTGCGACGCAGGCTGGTCAAACTCTGGCCGACATTAATGAAGTATCCCAGCAACTGGAATCTTCGATTAAGCAGGTTTCTGACTCAGCTCTTAAGCAGGCGGAAGCGGCGACGGAGATTGCTTCGACCATGAACGAGATTTCAACAACGACGAAACAGTCGGCTGAGAAATCACGTTCTGCGACCGAGCAAGTAACCGCTCTGGCTACTTTGGCCAACCAGCTTGGTGACTCAGTTTCACGATTCTCTCTTGAGGATCCTAACGAAACTGAGCAGGAAGTCATGAACGATATCAATGAGATTTCATCAACCATGAATTCTACTGCTACTTCAACCGAAAGCGGAGCGACAGTCGCTCACTAAGTTTTCGGAAGAGATTACCGAACCAGCACCGACAAACATGGCGCAAGTCAGTTTGTCGGTGTCGTTCGGGCGATCTTATATTGCCAGGATGCAACCCACCTCGCCTCCATCAAACCATTGCAACATTCACTGTGGATTGAATTCGATCCCAGTGTCGATTTAAGGAAAAGTCATGTCCTCCTCCAACAGTAACGTCGACATCAATGAAGTGCTACGTCAGCTTCGGGCAGGCGGAAACATGCCGGAAGAACTCGTTGAAATTTTCAGCGAAGAAGCCGAAGAGCACATGCGAACGATTTATGATGGCCTCGATCGACTCCGAGTCGACCCTAACGACAAACCTGCTCTGGGCGACGTTCGTCGATCATCACACACTCTTAAAGGTGCCGCTGGTGCAGTTGGCTTCGAAGCCATCACGCGACTTTCACACCGCATGGAAGACTTGCTCGACTGGCTTGCCGATCACAATCAGGGCCCGAACGAAACACAGCTGCAACTGTTGCTTGTAACGGCTGACCAAATTGAAGACATCACAACCACGGAAGTCGACTTCGACGAAACGGCCAAGTCGCTGATCACAATCTACGGTCAATACGAAGTCGCGATGGCCGCGTTGGTCGAGACGCCTGAAGGTGTGACTACGGTTGAAGCGACTCCGGCGGCGGCAGAAACAGCCGCGCCGGCAACCGCAACCAAAGCTCCAGAAACGAAATCTTCCGATACAATCGTCGACACGAAGTCTGAGAAAAAGAAAACAGTACAGCTCGCACCACATCTCCTTATTGAGATTAAAGAAGAACTGCGAACTGGCTCGAAAATAAACGTCGATCTAGCAGAGATTTTTGCCGAAGAATCGGAAGAACATCTCACGGCGATCCGTGACGGACTCGACCGCCTAAACAAAAACAACGCAGACACCGCAGCGATGGCAGATATTCGCCGCAGTTCCCACACGCTAAAAGGAGCCTCTGGCGCTGTCGGCATGATGAGCATGCATCGGCTTGCTTATCGCATCGAAGTTTTCCTAGATGCTCTATCCGACAACGCTCGGACTCCTTCCGCAGATCAGGTTCAACTACTGGCCGATTCTGCCGAGAACCTTTTCTTCCTCAGTCTTGGCGATTTCGATATCGAAGACACCGCCACTTCTTTGGCAGACATCTACGGTCGTTTCGAAGCAGAAATGTCAGAGACCACTCAGTCGGAAACTGAAGACGCTTTGGAGCAAAATACCGTCGACGCCGATATCGATTCAGCCGATTCGGCATCAAAAGAGTCACCCGCCAACAAGACACAGAAGCAAAAATCTGGATCCAGTCAGGCGACTCAATATCTCAGAGTTCCACTCGATCGACTAGATTCGCTCGTCTCCCTCGTCGGCGAGATGATCGTCAACCGCTCTTCTTTCAGTCAACGTTTGACAGATTTCGCCGAGCGTATCGAAGAGATGAACTCGTCTTTGAATCGTCTGCGAAACGTCGCCAGCGATTTCGAAACTCGCTCAAGCATCGAAGCCCTCAATGCTGGAAAGACACGTCAAAGTCGCGGATTTGGTGCCAATCGAATCAAAGCAGCACTAGGCAACGAAGCAACCGAAGGGCTCGACTCGTTGGAGTTCGACACCTACAGCGACTTGCACTTGTTGGCTCAATCGCTTTCCGAAGCTACCAACGACATCGGAGTTATCTCTTCAGAGCTAAAAAACATCCATGGTGACTTTGACTCGCTCGTTAACCGCCAGCAGCGATTCAACCGCGACGCGCAGTCAAGCTTGATGCACGTTCGAATGGTTCCCGTCGACAATATCAGCAACCGTCTCGAACGTACGGTTCGCACCGTTTCGAACAAGCTCGGCAAAAAGATCAATCTTTCGATCACCGGCGGAAACACGGAACTGGACAAAACAGTACTCGAAGAGATCACGGATCCACTTTTACACTTGATTCGCAACGCGATGGATCACGGCATCGAAACTCCTGAAATCCGTGCTGAAAACGGTAAGGCGGAACAGTCGGAGCTTCGTATCGAAGCACTCAACCAGGGAACTCGCGTTACGATTCGCGTTGTCGACGACGGACGAGGCCTCGACGCTGGCAAAATTAAACGCAAAGCGATCGAACGCGGTTTGATTACCGAAGACAAAACGCTCTCTACTGAAGAGATCCACTCTCTGATTTTCATGCCTGGATTCAGCACCGCAGAATCTCTGACAGATGTTTCTGGTCGTGGCGTTGGAATGGATGTTGTTCGCGAAGCCGTTCAGCGACTTAAGGGAACAATTCAAGTTGAAAGTGTCGCCGGACAAGGATCGACGTTCACAATTCACCTGCCGACAACACTCGCCGTAGCCAACGCCTTGATGGTCAACTCGAGTGGACATCAGTTTGCGATCCCGATGCAATCGGTTCAGCAGATTCTGCGACTGGATCCAAACACGGTCACCAAAGCCGGTGCTCATCCGATGATCAATCTTGGCGATCGCATGTTGCTACTGAAGGATCTTGCGAACCACATGGAACTTCGTGCCGACAAGGAATCATTCGAAGTCGCCAAAGCGGTACTCTTGATTCGTACTGGTGACGACGAAGTTGCCATCACGATCGACGGTATTGACGGTGGTCAAGACATCGTGGTCAAGACGCTTGGCGACCACTTACGAAACGTACCGGGCTACCTCGGAGCAACCGTCAGTGGTGATGGTACCGTGATTCCGATTCTCGATCCTGCTGACCTTTGTGGTCAGGTTCAATCATCAACTAGCACCAACTACATGCGTCGAAGTCAGGACCTGACTCCAAAAGTTCGTCGCAAGACGGCTATGGTTATCGATGACTCTCTTTCGGTACGTCGTGTAACAACCAACTTGCTTCGGTCATTCGGCTGGGACGTCATCGACGCAAAGGATGGAGTCGACGCGCTCGAGCAACTTGCTGTAGCAGACACACCTCCAGATATCTTCCTCTGCGACATGGAAATGCCGCGTATGGACGGATTGGAACTGGTAAGTAGAATCCGCAGCCAAACTGAATTCCTCACCACACCGGTCGTCATGGTGACCTCTCGTTCTGGAGAGAAGCACCGCAGACTGGCTCGTGAAGCCGGAGCCGACGAGCATGTCGTCAAGCCATTCAATGATGAAGGGCTGATGAGCCTAGTCGAAAGAATGGTTGCCGAACATCGCGAACTTGTTGGTGCCTAAACAAGACCAGAAACCACACTCCAGTAAGTCGCGTTTGCGTCAGCAATCGCTTCAATTCGAGGAATTCAAATGTCAACGACTACTCCCACCAAAACTGACAATTTCGCGCAGGAATCGCAACGCAACAACGTAGCGAACCAATTCGTTCGCGTTCGCGTTGGCGGCCTCGAGTTGGTTATGAATACGGATGTTCTGTCAGGAGTTTTCCAACTTACTCGACAACATGTCCTCACAGACCACAACACGGTCATCACCGCAAAGGGTGAATTCCCCGTTGTATCTTTAGCCGATCTCGTTAGCGAAAAACTGTCAGTAACTTTTGATGAAGAGCCCCGCGCGAACGCTTTGATCGCGGTCGAACGCGAAGGTGGCATCAGCATGATTTGCGCGGACAGTGTTTCTCGGCCAACAATCATCAAGCCCGCTCACATTCATCCAATGCCGGGGATCGCTCGCAGTCACGACGATATTAACTTGATTCGCTCAATGGCTAACATCGATCCCACTTCGACCGATCCGGACGATTGCATACGCCTCGTGTTCGATCCGTTGGTGGCACTTGGTCATCGCGTGCCGGAAGAATCAGCTGACAAACCAAACCTACTTCCGAAAGCTGCCTCTTCCGCGATCGCTGCTGCCTCAGCAACATCAAAACGATCAGCCGCCAACGGAGGCAGAAAGACCAGTCAGCTTTTGGCTTTCATTCCATCAGATGTTTCACGTCAAGATGTCGAGCATGTTTTCTGCTTGCCGTTGACCGCAATCGCGGAAGTCATCACGACTCATCAGCAAGTCCAAAGCACGGCCGCGTCGAAATATTTTGATGGCTTCGTCCTCTGGCGTCAGGTTCCAGTTCCAATCGTAAGACTTGGAAAAATATTCGGTTTAGGATCTGATGAAGATTCATCGGACAACAATCGACGACTCGTAATCGCTCGAGCAACTGGTAACCGATTCGTCGCCTTTTATACACAGCCACAGATTCAGACAATGAAAGTTCCTGTCGCATTGCCGGGCACGGCAACCGCGATGGAAGGTCGCCCGCACTTGGGATGCTTCCGCACTGATTTTGGCGAAATGGTCGTCCCCGACATGAACCGGATTCTCAGCGGCGAATTCTAAAAGTCGCAACCAACGAATCTCACTTGAGCGGACCTTACTCTCTCAGCAGCTTCATTTCTTCGACTGGTCAATCGCCTGATTCAAGAAGTGTTTGACCAAACGTCCCTTGATCGTTTCGTGTTCAAACAACTGTTCTGCCACCGATGCGATCGCTTTTTCGTGAACTTCATCGCTCAACATGTACTCGGTTTTGTCCAGCAACCGACGATGGAGTTTTTCGAACTGACGCACGGTGTTGGCACGCGTTTCAAGCAGCCGTTCGATCGCCCTCAAGTCCGACGCAGCTCCCTTTGGACAATAAGATCCAGTGAAATGGGCTTCGGCAACCATTCCAGCAAACAGAATCAGCACTTCGTCCTCCAGCCAATCCTGTGACGACTTGCTGCGACCTTGATCCATCTTCACCGCACCCAAACGCACGCCTCCCGTCTGCAACTTTGCGGAAACGATCGTTGCTTTGTGAATCGACCTGCCTAAAGAAACCGCCATCACTGCGTGGCCTGCCTCATGGTAGGCCGTCGCCATCAGCGATGCCGCATGGGGCTCGGACTGGTTCGTTTTTTCATCCTCTGAGTTCATGTCGGCAGTATAGCCCTTGGTGCTGCATGATGTTCGTAGTTAATCCCTTTAGGGATGTC
>CAZORS010000201.1:0-9830 GCA_964582025.1 uncultured Pirellulaceae bacterium
GCGAATGGCCCCGTCTGCCCACTGGTCGGGCAAGGTATAGATAGTGTCGTGATACTGACGTGTCTGAGCGTAGGTTGCCGTTGGCTGCGAACAATGAACTGCCAACAAGATCCCAGCCCAAAGAGTGAATCCGATTTTCATATTGCGATCCCTCGTAGTCTGTTGTTCTTGGCCAACACTTTAACAGTCTCAATGCCGTGGATGCAAGACATGAGATGGCTAGCAACTGCTAGAGCCGATTTCAAACCGGTTTGGCTCAAAGTACCAAGTCTCGCCGCAGTTGCATGTGCTGTCTGTCAAAGAGTTACTGCGGCGAGACGCCGCAGCCACAACGACTATCGCACGGCAACAATGTAGGCAATCCAGCTTTCGTGGCTTGGGTATTCTTCGGTTCGATACCACTCACCGGTATCTTCGCCGTCGTCATCTTCAAGATCGAAGTACACGTAGCTATTGCTGAACCCGGCTTCTTCGAGCATTTCGCGAACTTCCGGGATCGTCCAAAATCGCCACTCGTACGTGAAGGCGTTTTTCATCTTGCTGCCGTCGGCGAACTTGAACGAGATTCTAAAAACGCAATCGTGAGTGATCGGATTAAAGCTTTCTTGTTTCCAAAAATATCGGAATCCTTTCTTGCCCTTCTTGATTGTACGCTTGTCGATGCGGCCTTCTTCGTAGCATCCTCCGCCGCCCATCATGTCCATGACCATGATGCCCTCATCAGCCATGTTTGCGCGGGCAATCTCGAAGTACTCGACAACTTCCGCACGAGTTTTGAAATACCAGAACGAAAAATTCTGTGCCGCCAATACGTCGACTCGCGGGCGATTCTTTTTGCGAACGTCCTGTTCAAGAATTTTGACGCGACCTTTTTGGGTCGGCGTCAATGGATCGAGATTGTGCTGCGTTCCCCAAGCGATCGGTTCGGGATCAAGGTCGACGCCCAAAGCAGTTCGCTCCCGTCCGCGCTTTACCCATTCGCAACAGATCGCATACGTTCCACAGAAATCTTCTCGTAATGTCTTCGGCTTGCGGCCAAATTCTTCTTTGAAAGCCTGCTCAAAGAAATCGACTTCGTGTTCGGGCGATTGAACTGATTTCTGGTAGCAAGTGTACTTGTCGGCTTTCTGAGCCAGCGTCTTTTTTGGTTTTCCCACGTCGTGTGCCTGTTGATGGGTCGTCAGAGGTGTGTTTTTGATCGGTGTATCTTAGGTGGAAAAGTCGGCGGGACAACCAGCGAAAACCGGCAAGGGAGCTTCGTGCACGAATTCTAAAGCAATCCGGTAGCCGGTAGTGAAGCGGCTGAGAAACGAAAAACGTGTTTGCCAATCATTGAGCGAAAAAAAATGGGAGCCGAAGCTCCCACCAAAGCATCCATTAGCATTCGCTAGTCGATCAATCCTGTTTCGCATTTTTCATAAGTTTGAAAAAGTCGATTGTGCATTCGCCCTCCACCAACATGTAGGATTTCGTTGTTTCACCATTGCTCTGCTGACTGTCCACAATGGTGACGGTTGCTTTCTTCAAATTCTCCAGAAGCTGTTGGGCAAATGCTTCATCAGCAGTGTGATCCGCAAATGCAACTTTGAATGCTTCAAATTTCTCAATCAATTCATCCGTTGAGACGCCCTCATTAGGCACTGCCACAAAACGAACTTGAAAGGTCTTATAGTCTTGAGAAAAATCGACTCCCCACGCCGCAGTTTCCGTTGCGAGTGTCATTTCCAAGTTTGCTTGATTTAGCCCGTCCTGCTCTTGGTAGTCTTCAGGAATATCACCGACATGACTGATGTCGTAGACAGCGGTTACAACACCACCGGAAACTGCTTCCCAAACTGCCTTCTTCGTTTCTGTGGGCAGTTCCAACTTCACTTTGGATGCTTGCAACGAGTCTCCATCGAACACGTGTGTATGGCTTTTTTGAGCGGATTTCATCCAGGCTTCTCGGACCACTTCCAAATCAACTTCAGCAAGGGTAGGAGAAGCAGTCGCAACATACTTGTGATATTTCTCGAAATCGAGCGCGTTAATCAAGCCAGGCCAATCGACCGGGTTAGCTGCCTCTACTTCCACACTTGCATTCATACCCAAGCTCAAAGAAGACCGTTGGCCATCAGGCTCTTCCGGGTTGTAGCTATAGGAGACGTAGAATCCGCCTTGGAGCTGAGTAATTTCATCCAGCGACAATCCAAATTGTTTGAGAGTCGGAGCTTCATTTGTGGTTGAACGCAGGGCCGAATTGAGTGTCGACGTGATCATCGGTCGGTAGAGGTTCGCGTAGGGATGACTTAACACTCGACTAACGTCAACCTTGAGATAGCCCGGCTGATTCCCAACCACCTCCCACGGTGCAGTTACTGGCTGCGAGAACATCGCCACCGGCGCGGTGTGCGACGCAGTCACGACTTTTGAATCGGGCTGTTTTTCCTGTGTTGTGGTTTGCCCCGAAACCGACCAGCATCCAATCAAAGTGCAGGCGATAAAGGCAGACCATGTGATGCAGCGATTTACGAATCGGCTGCGAGGTAAACGATGAGTAATTCCTTTTAGCATTGTGATCCTCCTGATCAAACTTGAAGAAACTGAAACACCAATTGCAGACGGTTGTCTGCATTCAGCGTCAAAACGAAGTGCCAATCGAGAAAGGCCTCGACGATAGGCTGATGGATTTCGTGTTGCTTGTGCAGCCACTTGATCGGCGGCCAGTTCCTGGGCCAATACCGTTTGCCGATGAAGAATCCAAGCCATCGGGTGGAGCCAGGTCAAACAGAATGTGAGTTGAGTAATGAGGCGGCAGTAGTGATCTCTTCGTTGCAGGTGTCCTATTTCGTGGGCCAGGCTGACGGATTGTTCCGCAGCCGACCAATCCGGAAATGACTCAGGAACAAAAATTTTGTTGCCCGTTAGCCAGCTGACAAATGGACTGCCAGTTCCGCTGAATTGGCGAACCGGAATATCTGAATGTTGCCGGCCTGTCGGTAGCCGATCCAAAATCCGAAGCACTTCGGCTCGAATATTGGAGTCTTCGACTGGCGTACTGGAACGGGCTAGGTCGAGAATGGTTTTCGATGAATGGAGGACACGAGCGATGCCTACCAAGCCTCCAAACAGCGTCAGCAGCAGGGACGTGGCAACATGAATTGGATAGTCGCGTTGCGCAGCACTTTCGGACGCCCCGCTTTCCTGCATCGATGTTGCACTCCAATTGAGCATGCCTGAAAGCTTGCCAAACCAGGACGGAAGGCTAGGCTGTGGCTCAACCTTCGATTCAAAACTCTTCGCCGAAGAATGCTCCGCGTCAACGACTGCCTGAATTGTGACTGTCTCAGTTGTAGGAACCGACAACTGAAAAGGCCTTGGGACTCCAGCCCAAGTCAGCACAATCAATCCGGCACTCACTGCCAACGCAACGACTCCGATCGAAGCCGTGATGTCAGGGAACTTGCGAAGTGAAATTCGACCTAAGATCCAACTGACTAACATCAAAATGGTGACCTGAATCAGGCACAGGATCCATTGCGATTCGTTGATCGCGTTAAGAGTTGCATCCATGCTATTTCCCCTCCGAATCGTCGAGAATCTCTTCCAAAAGCTTGCGTTCGGCTTTATTGAGTTTTCGATGCTTCAGCAGCTGGACCAACATTGCTTGCCGAGACCCTTGAAACAGACGGCCCATAAAGGCACCGAGCAACTTGTTCGAGACATCATCAAAGCTGCGCACGGCGGTGTAGCGATAAGGTCGTTCCGAATGTGTTTGTTTCAGAAAGCCTTTTTTCAATAAGCCACGTACGACATTTGCGATCGTGACATAGGCGACTTCCTCACCCTGTTTCAACAACGCCTGCCTTGCTTGTTCGGCAGTCGCCTCCTCGGTTTGCCAAAAGACTTGCATCACCGCAAGCTCTCGGTCGGTAAGTTCAGGGTTCTTGGGGCGAGCCATCTCGAATTCCATTGCGCGATTTGGTTAATCAAATTTGAACAATCAAACATACGCCGAAACTCTTGGAAGGTTCAAGTGCAGATTTGATTAATCAAATCTGCTAGCGAGCGATAAGATTGGAAGCCAGCGATGCTTTCTCCCTCGATGAGAAGTTGCGCGGGCTAAGCGGCGTCGTCGTCGCGACGAACCGCATCTTCAGAAATCTCGCCGTCCTCATTGACGTCTTCGAACCGCACGCTGACCCGTTTCGAAACGCCGCTCTCTTGCATCGTGATGCCGTAGAGCGTCGTCGCGGCGGTCATTGTCTTTTTCGAATGCGTGACGATAACGAATTTCGTCCAGCCCAGAAAGCTTTTCAAAACATCGATGAAGCGACCAATGTTCGCTTCATCAAACGGAGCATCGACTTCGTCCAACACGCAGAATGGACTTGGGCGGAATTGGAAAATCGCCATCAATAGCGATACGGCAGTCAGCGCTTTTTCACCACCGCTCAACAACGAGTTGTTGAACTCCGGTTTTCCGGGTGGAGTCGCGATGATTTCAACGCCAGCATCGAGCGGATCAACATCGGCTTCCAGAATGATGTCCGCTTTGCCGCCGCCAAAGGTTTGACGGAACAGTTTCTGAAAGTTGACTCGAATCGCTTCAAGCGTTTCTACAAATAGCTTTCGACTATCGGCGTTGATCCGAATGATGATTTTCTCAAGCGTCTCTTTCGCCTCGACAAGATCTTCATACTGTCCATTTAGGTGATTGTAACGAGCCTCCAGTTCCTCAAGCTCGTTCAACGCCTCGAGGTTCACGGAGCCGATCTGTCCAAGCTTCTTTCTCAGTTCCGAGATCTCGCTGTCGATCTCTTCACGCTGGGCATTTTCGTCGAATTCTTCACCGGGCGCTTCGAATTCATCAAGCGATGCGATATCGATGTCGTAGTCTTCCTGCATTCGCTCCAGTAATTGCTGACGCTGCAAGCCGATTTGTTCAATTCGAAACCGCCCTTGTGTCAGTTTGTCTTCCGCCTGTTTGAGTGCATCACGACGTTCGTTGATGACGTTCGTGATCTCGCGGCGCTGGCCATCGATCTCCAAACGTTGCTTGCTCATCGCAGCCAACTTGTCGGCAACCTCCTCTTTTTCGATGTTCAGTTTCGCGATCGCTTCAGTGGCTTCTTTGATTGCGACTTCGGCAGCCTCGCGGGCTGAAGCATCGTCAGAAATTCGTACGCTCAACTGTTTTTCATTGTCGGCCTGTAGCGTCAACTGTTCACGTTCGTCGGCGACTTGAGCCTGCAACGTTTCCAATTGCTGTTCATACTTTCCGACGGAAACTTTTGCCTTTGTTAATTCCCGTTCAAGTTTGTCGCGTTTTGTTTGCGATTCTCTCGCGTTACTTTCGTCCTTCTCGATCAACTGCGACAACTGGGAAGCGGCCGATTCGTTTGTGGCAAGATTCCCCCGTTGAGTCGCCAAAGCACTGGTGATGGTTTCAAGCAACGATCCCGTTTGTTCAAGTTCGCTGTTGGCCGCTGCAAGTTCATCTTCAAGCGAACCGACACGTCCAAGCACTTGATCCGCTTTGTCGGTTTCGGATTGCAGCTGCGAGGAAAGTCCGGTGTTTTCTGCAATCAGTTTCTGGACCTGACTTTCGGCAGTCGATTCAAGCTCCGTCAACTCCGAAACCTGTTCTTCGCAGATTTCAATTTCTGATTCGAGTTTGAACAGATTCTTTTTGATGGCTCGAAGTTCGCTGCGTCGTGACACGATTCCGCCAGTCACCGATTTCGGTCCAGCGATGATCGTGCCATCGGACTCAACAATCTCCCCATCAAGGGTCACGAATCGAACTGACTTTCCCGGTCCGTTATGCAATCGAACGGCGTCATCAAGCGTTTTGCATACCCAAGTTCCGCCGAGCAGCGAGCGGGTGAATGTTTCGTAACGAGCATCGACTTGGACAAGTTCGTTGGCTCGACCGATGATTCCTTTTTCGCCAGCCAGATCCACGCGCAGGTCGGCGCCCAACGAAGGCGGCGAGGCAAGTTGAACCAATCCGACACGTCCGTCGAGCTTCAGTCGCTCGCTAGAAAGTTCATCGATCAGTTTGCGTCCATCGACAACGATATATTGTGCGACCTCACCGAGAGCAACGTCAACGATTCCGGCGTGTTGCACGTTGACGGCGACAATGTCAGCGACGAGCCCGACGATGTCGTCAAGGTAACCTTCACGTGACTTTTGCGACTGCTGCAGCAGCTCACGAGCACCCGCATTGACGCCTTCGAGGCTTTTTTCGAGTTCCTGAATGACGCTGGCTCGCTGCGTTAAACCGGAATGATTGTTTCTTAATTCCGAGAGTCGTTCTTTGCGACCGGCTAACTCTTGTTTGTATTGTTCGAACGATTTGCGTGCTTCCGCGAGTCGGCCATCGGTGCGTTCGGCCTCCGTTTTTAGCTTCTGCTGCTGAGCAAGAACTTCTTCATGTCTCTTTTTCTGTTCTGTGAGATCGTTTTGTAGTCGCTGCACAACGCCGCTGAGACGATCGCGATCACGCTGGCTGGCTTGGAGCTTTGAGTCACTGGACGAAACCAGTTTGCCAAACTGGGTCACCAACAGTGCCAGTTCACGATACTCGCCACGGCGAGCTTCTCCGCTGGCGCGAAGCGACAACAATGATTCATCGACGGCCTTATGTTCGGCAGAGAGCTTCTCAAGTTGATCCGATGCGTCGCGGAACGCAATCTCTGCTTTGTCGAGATCTTCTTTTCGTTTCTCGACCCGAGCTTTCAGTTCGGCAGTTCTGGTAGCCGCCTGTTCGTTTTGGGCTTTGAGTTCTTCTTTGCGTTGGTCAATGTCGATCAGCCGCGACTGGTTGATCTGCAGTTGCGAATCATTTTGAGCCAACTGTTCGCGAACGGTGCTGGAACGTTCCTGGGATTCGTTCAGGGTTTCGTTCAGCGTGTCCAGCTTCTCTTCGAAAGATTTTACTTTCTTCGATTCTGCTTCAATGAATTCAGAATGCTCTCTGGAGATTTCAGTTTGTTCGCTGACGACCGATTCGATATCGGCAAGCTCTTGCGAGAAAGACTTCCAATCGTTGACGCCGGCAAAAGTCCTTAGATGCTGAAGGCGATCCGAAAACTCTCGATAGCGAGCCGCACGAGACGCTTGGGCTTTGACACTGCGATAGCGACTGCCGACTTCCTCGACGATATCTGCGAGTCGAATCAGATTCCCTTGTACTCGCGCCAGCCGTCGTTCGGCTTCGACTTTTTTCGCTTTGAAGCGACTGATTCCGGCAGCTTCCTCGAAAATGGCTCGCCGTTCTTTGGGGCTCGTCGAGAGCATCCGCTCGACTTTGCCTTGCTCGATGAGGCTGTAAGCATCGGTGCCGACGCCCGTGCCGCGGATCAGATTCTTGATATCTTTTAGACGCGAAGTTTCACCGTTGATCAGATATTCGGTGTCGCCGCTGCGGTAAACTCGGCGGCTGATGTGGACTTCGTCCGAGTCAATGTTCAGCAGCCGATTTTCGTTTTCTAAAACGAGGGTTGCCTGGGCAGCGTTGGATGGTCGCCGCGCGTTCGAACCAGACGATCCTTTAAAGATAACATCAGACATCTCCTTGCCGCGAAGAGACTTGGCACTTTGCTCGCCGAGCACCCATTTGATTGCGTCCACGATGTTCGATTTGCCGGATCCGTTGGGACCGACCACGACCGTGATCCCGGGAGGAAATTCGAACCGGGTCTTGTCCGCAAAGCTCTTAAAGCCACTTAATTCCAAGGCCTTAAGCATTCAGGAAAACTCCAAGGAGAGAAGACATGATTCAGGAAGTTGAACGGTTCAGTGAGCAGTGTGGAGTGCGAGATAAATCCGCAAAGGATCTCTAGATTGTACTGCACACCGTCGAATTCACACTTCCTACTCAACTAAGGTTCCGATCTTTTCCCGGTCACCATGTCCTTAAACTTTACCCAACCGGTTTTCTCTTCCACCACTGGAACGTTACCATCGATCAAATCAGTCGTCACGCGCTGTCGGACTTTCTCGTCCATCTGAGATCCGTTGCGGAACATTTCCGGCGGAGCTTCTGCAATGTAGCGATTTGATTCTTCACGTTGCGGTCCATCTTCGTCGTACTCACGCTTCGTTCCGGGAACCGCGTTGACGACCAGGCGGGCAACCATTGTTTCGTCCTTTCGGGCGGCTCGGAAGATTCGCAAAATTCGTCCGTAAGTGAAATCGTGATTTGAAAGAGTCTGAACCAAATCCATGACGTCGGTCGAGCAAATGGTTTCCTCTCGACCATGTGTTTTGGAGTAGTGGATCAGTTTCAGTTTCCCGGTGCCAGCCGAACGGATCGTCGTGCCGGTTTCAACATAGAGGAAGTCATCAGAAACTCTTGCGTCTCCAAAGACCACTATCTCTGGCCGTTTGCTACGAGAGAAATGAACCATCGGATCCGAAGTTACTGGCACGCTGTGCAGGAAGAAGTCTTTAAATTTACGACCGTACACCAAAGGATGTTCAGGACTGCGAGTATGCAACGCTCGGAACGCACCGTAGCGAGTTTCTGCACTTTCGGATTGCATCAACTGCTCCAGATACATCGCCGCGTCAGAATCTTCGCTAACCGATAGTGCCGTCATCGCATGCCAACGAAATGCTGGTTCCGTTTCGGCGACTTCTTTCAAGATCATCAATCCCTCCGACTGCCCGCAATAAGTCAGTGCTTCCGCAGCACGGAATCGGAGTTCCAGATCCGGGTTGTTGAGCGATCGTTTCAAAGTCGGAACGGCGTCGCGTCCGATGGCTTCGAGGCGAAGCGCTGCCAAGGTGCAAGTCGCTGGATCGGTCATCTGGTTACCAAGTTCGTCCAATCGTTCGACTCGTTCCTGAGCGGTTTCGTTGTAGCGAATGTTGCCCATGACGTTTGAAAAGCGACTGACGTTGTGACGATAGATCTCCGGCAATTTGAGTTGAACGGTTTTGTAATTTGTAGGATTCGCAATTCCTTCGCGTCCATTTTCGGTGACGGTTGTGAAGCGAGCGTTCACGGCACGAGAAATCAGCGTGGAAGTTTTTGGACCGTAGTTTTGCGTTCGAAGCGCCAAACCGAGCGGTCGATAGTCCATCGTTTCGCCACCGCCCAGAATCCAACCGTGCAAGTCGTTGGAGCCATCCTGACGCGTTTCAAAAACGGAATCAACTAGAACAGGTCCTTCAGCCAATCCAACGACCAGACCTTCCTTGAGTCGTCGGCCTTTGAATTGAGCAATCTTTCGTAGACGCGTGCGGAAGATCTCGCCATCGTCTAGGCTCGTGCCTTCCATGTTAGGCACGATTTTGATTTCGACGTCGAAGTGGTCGCCTTTGCGTGCTCCCGGAGGAACGTAGCCGCGCACGATCACCATTTCGGTGTCTTTACTTTCACATAGTTTCTGCGGATCGCTGATTTTGTCTTTGTGCGTTTTTAGTTCGTCCAAAAGGTGATCACGAAAAGATCCCGGCTTTGCCGGCGAGCCAGTACCTTTCAAGTTCATCGCCAATCCGATCCCTTCGATCTTGGCGTAGTCCATTCCCCACATGCCGCATGTTTCGGAGATGTACTTTGGGCCGACTGGCGATTTGTCTTCAAACTGAGTGATTTCGCTATCGTCGTCGGGGCTCTGCGCCCGTTTGATAAATTTGTTACAGCCGGTCGAAACAAGTATCCCGCACATTGCGAACGTTGCGGTGCAAGTTAGAAATGAACGGCGTTGCAAATTGTGTGAAAGCGTGGAGAGTTTCTTCATCAGTTTGCCTTCCATGGCGAATGAAGCTCAGTGGATACCAGAAGTCCAATACGCGCGGACCACTGGCGCCTAATTTTCGCGAACCCTAGAGAG
>CAZORS010000202.1:0-9816 GCA_964582025.1 uncultured Pirellulaceae bacterium
CCACTGCGTCGAGGTCATTGATGAAGGTCTGCATCATTTCCCGAACGTCCTGCAGCTCAACCGGTTTCGGGTTTGGATTGTCGGGCACCGGAAGTCGCAAAAACGGAATCTGTCCCATAGCAAAGGAATGGCTGGGACCAAAACTGTGCAACGTTTGCCCCATTCGCTCTACCGCACTCAGAAACTGCGCAAACCCCAACTCCATTTCTAACTGATCATCGTTGGGGGATTTCTCCAACGCGGATTTAAGTTTGGCTTCGCCACCGGCAAGGTCACCAGAAATCAGAAACGGCTCAATGACGGTTTGTCCGGGTTCCTGCGAAAAACCAATCAGCGACATGAAAGGCAGCAGCGACAGGCATACAGCCCCCGCAAAACGATGTATTAAAGCCATGGTTTCTCCGATATTCGTGGAAGGAACGAGCGAGCGAATGATCCCCTTACTCGGGCAGCATGCCGTTTAGTTTCAACCAAACTTTCAAGTCGTCTTCCCAGCCATCGCAAGCGTTGCCGATCTTGTGCAGCCCATACCCGTGGCCACCTTTTTGCCACGCATGAATTTCCGCTTTGACGCCAAACTGCAGCAGTCGCGAGTAAAGCAATCCGGCCTGAGCACCCCGCATCCTGTCATCCGAAGTTACGGCCATAAACGTCGGAGGCGTCTCCTTAGTCACCGTCACCAAATCTCCCAGCTCAACCACATCGTCCCTGTATCCGTTAGCAAGATACGCGGCGTAGATCGGACACATAAAGTCTGGTCGACAGCTTAGCTTATCCACGTCATCGACTGCTTCGTAGCTTTTAGTTTCATACTGCGTTCCAGCCATCACGGTGAGGTGTCCTCCAGCAGAAAACCCAAGCACACCAATCCGTTCTGAATCAATTTTGTATTCGTCGGCTTTGCTACGAACGATGCGAATAGATCGCTGCACATCCTGCATCGGCTCCCAATGAAAGTTATCTTTGCTCCTTCGCGGCACGCGGTACTTCAGCAAGAATGCGGTCACGCCCTGTTCGTTGAACCAATTCGCCAGATCAATTCCCTCGTGCTTGTAAGCCAACATCATGTAGCCGCCGCCGGGACAAATCACGACGGCGGTTCCGTTCTTCTTTTCAGCCGGAGGTTCGTAGACCGTCAAAACTGGCGCATCGACATAGAAGATCCGCTCGTCCGTTGTTTTCGCCTTCGCCGCATCGATTTGTTCTTGAGTCATCGGATTCGCATCTGCCGGCAAGCCGTTGGGCCAAAGGTTGATGACCTCGTTACTGGCAACCTCTGCCTCCGCTTGAGGTGCGGCAAACGCAGCTGAACAAGCAAAGGCAAAAACAAGAAAACCAGTAAAAGAACGAATGCAAAATGACAATTTGAACATGGGACTCAACTTGGTTTGGGAAGACGAACTCACAGAACCGAGAATCTTAACAGGTTTTGGCGTCGCATTTCTCGCCTGACCTAGTGATGACGTAGCCGGATTGGCAACAATTCGGAAAACCACCTCAAAGTCCACGAAGTCTTGCGACTCCCGCTACCAGCAATTCAGCTTTGACGACGAATCTCTAGGCTTCATTCCGACTATGGGCAGACTCACTTTGACAATGAGCAGAGCAGAAAGACCACTTCGGCACATCACTCGGAATCGGAGCATTGCTCTCGATAAAGCTCACGACGTCAATCACATCATCGAAGATCGAAATCAAATCGTGATAGGGCTGGTCAGAAGCAAGCTGTTTTAGCAGCGGGTAAATTGGTTTTTCTTTCGTCCAAAAATCAGTGTCCAGAAAAACCATGGGACTCGAAACACCCGTCGTCGCGTAGTGATTTTGCGTGGCGTCTTGGAAGATTTCCTGAATCGTTCCCGCACTCCCGGGTGCAAAAATCAAACCCGAAGTCGCAATCGTCACCAGCCCGTCTTCACGAACACTGTTGGCAAAGTATTTCGCAATGTGCGTTGCAAAAGGAGTTGGCGGCTCATGACCGTACAGCCACGTGGGAATCCCGAGACTCACATGAGCTTCACCATCAACAGTCGGATACTTTTCACGAACTCGAAAGGCAGCAGCCAACCAATCTTTGTCCTTATACGACGGAGCCTTCGAAAGCTCTTTGACGGCATCTTCCAATTCGCTGTCGGTACGATCAACGAACCAAGCACCAACGTGCGTCGCTTCCATTGCTCCTGGACCTCCGCCGCTGACCATCAAGTATCCTCGTCGTGTCAACTCTCGAGAGATCATCGCGGCGTTCAAATAAGCTTCGTCCGACCGCTTCATCGAATGCCCGCCCATCATGCCGACAATCTTTGCATCGGTTTCCCTCGAAGCCAAAAAATCTTCAATGGCATCGGTCATCGCCATATCGTGCAGCCGCCGAGTCAACGCATCGGCAATGGTCGCAGGATTCGGTCCACCGGTATCAAGCCAATGTTGATAAACTTTTGCGTCAGTCGTTTGGCAATAACTGCACGGATCGTCGGGAGTAAAACCATCGAACAGAGTGCCAGCTGTATACAAAACAGGCGAGTAAGGATTGAACGGCAGGTCTTTCAATTCTGGGAACACGGCCGCTCCCTGTTGCACGACAGAAGACAAAACCACATCGGGCAACACGCACCCAAGAAAGAAAGTATTGGAGATCGTCGCTTCCAGAATCGCGTCGGCAACCGAAGCAACATCAACACTCTGGACCACGACATCTTTCAATGACTTCTGTTGGGCAAGATGAGCTTTCAGTTCGCCGAGAGAATGGATTTCCAGCATTTTAAATCGAATAGAAAGGGAGTAATATTTTCGTCAAACACGTACTTATACAGCAAGCGTCGACGTTCGGGACGGGATAGCCATGTCGGCTTTTCGCGTATAAGATACAGCGGTGCGGCTTACCCGGAGAAAAACATGAACGTTTCTTGGCCTTAATGGTCCAAGAAATACAACATGCCCTCATAGCTCAACTGGATAGAGCACCGCTCTTCTAAAGCGGATGTTGCAGGTTCGAGTCCTGCTGGGGGTACTTTTTCGGAAGCCGTCAGCTTATTTTCGGTTTGCATCGGTCAACGGCTCCAATTTCCAGTGTTGGTTTAGCTCGTTGGTCAACGGACCTGATTGTACTTTTCCATTCTCGTTGGCGGTAAAGAATAAGTCGCCCCAGCGACAACGAAGCTGGTACGTGTCTTCGCTGGTACGCAGCAGTTGAATTTTTTGTGAGTTCCAATCGTTGTTGAATTCCGCCGATACGGCCGACTGCCAAGGCTTGTCGTCGTCGAATTTGCCGTGAAGACAAAGCTTGTCGTTGTCGGCGCTGCGAAGCCGATACATGTTTCCGTCGAAGCGTTCGAGCAACCAGATCGATGATGAGTCGTCTGCCTCTTTCGCGACAATAACATCGGCCCAAGCACCTTCGGTTGCCCGAGCAAGATAAACCTCTGCTGAAACCGACTTCAGACGATATCGACCATCGCTTGGCCACTGTGTTCCCTTTGTAAAGTCGATTCCATAACGCCGCATCGCAGCGGTCAAGCTTGGTCCGTATCTCAACGCGCTATTGCCCCAGCCTTTTTTGTTCGGGTTGCGATACTGAGCAAAAGGGCCCCAGCTAACCCATGCCATCTTTCGCTCTTCAGCTCGCATCATGCAATGCATCAGAGCCTCGTATCGAATTGGCATATCGTTATTGTTGGTTAGCGACAAAAACTCCGTACAGATAATCGGATAGCCAGCTGCTCGAATTTTTTGGGCGTGCTCCCACTGCACAACGTTCATCAGAACATTGTCGTAGCAGTGGAAACCGATCGAAGCATTGGTGAAATCTACACCTTCTGTCGCCGCCGGAAGTTCGTCGAGACTCAATTGGACTGCCGAGACATGGGAAAACAGAATCTGATGCGTATCAGGAGCAATCGATTTCACATGACAATACGCATCGGCCATGTTTGCCAAAGATGACTTGGGCTCGGGTTCGTTGCTGAGTTCATAGATCACATGCGTCTGGTCTTTGTATCGCGGGGCGACAAGCGACCAGTAAGCTTTGGCTTTTTCCAGATTGAATTCGGATTTGTACTGCGTGTGCAGATTGACAATCGCATAGACCTTGCACTCAGCGCACCAATCGACAACTTTGTCAATCACATACAAATACTCTTTGCGGTGCTCTTCGTTATTCGCTAGGTCGTACTTCCAGTCACCCATCCAAGGCCCGATCCGCACGCAGCTGAGTTTATTTTCTTCAAAGATGGATTTGAAATAAGCGTGATACATCTCTTCGTTGTCACGCATGTCTGGCACGCCATACAAATCGACGAAGAATGTCGCGCCTCGAAGCGGAACTCCTTCAGTATCAACGAGTGTTCCGTTGGCGATCTTGACTCGAGGAAGTTCGTCCGCTCGAGTCGATTGGATGCTAAGGGCGGCCAGCGAAAGTGTAAGCAAAGTTCGGATAAAAAAAGAACTCGATTCAACATACATCTAGAATTCCTCCACGACCGCCAGCGTCAACAGTTCTTTCAACCGCTGCGGATCCGTTACGTCAACTTTTGCCACGAAGCCGCGTTTGTGAGCGAACCGAACGTCGCCGCAGGATTCAATCTGCGAAAAATTTAAACGCGGACAGTCCTCATAGCGAGTCAAACCGTATCCACTTCCGCGTCGATCGGGATAGACCAACGCGTGGATTTCGTCTTCCTTGCCTTCGTCGGTAATGAAAGCGTAGAGCCCAAACGACGGGTCTTTTGCGATGACTTCGCTCTGTTCCAAAAACAAGGCATGAATCGGGTCGCCGTCGGCTTCAATCGTCCAGTACTGACTATGCATTTTCAGGTAGTCCAACCGTTCTCGCAACGAGCGAACATAGTTCACGATGTCTTCGCCGACCATGCACATCACTTGATAGATCGGGTTGTCAGGCGTCAGTTCAGAGTGACTTGCAAACCGATTTAGCAGCGTAATATCGATCGGCGAATTCAAATCGCTAAACGCAGATCGGGGAATCTCCATCAGTTTGGCGGTTTCATTTGGCCCGAGCGTATCGAGCCATTCTGCCGGACGCAGCCAAGCACAAAACTTCAGCGCATCCTCATACAGCCCCATGTCCTGTAACACCAACGACAGTGCGCACAGGGGAGGGGAGTCGCGAGGGAATTGATGATGGTCGAAGTTATTCAATTCAGGATCGTGCTGACCTCCAACATCCACGACACAAACCGACGCATCTGAAAGATCTTCATCCGTTGGTTCACGGCGTTCGATTGGCACGCCATGCATATGAGCCAAAAAACTACATGCGAGAAAATCGTCTTTGTGGGCTCCGCCCGGATGGGTAACAATTTGCTGAATGGTCATGCGATAACAATCTGGGTTTGAGATCTAATGGGCCAAAGCATACTCGCAAAACGAGTTCGCTGTCAGCCGACCACCAACAGACACCAAGTCAAAATCATGGATCGCCGCACAACCTATTGCTCATCTTCCATTCGAAGGAATGACTTGCAATGAATAACCAATAAGATCCGCTTCGCCCAATTGAACTTCGTTGCCTGCAGAGTCAGCAACCCATACTTTACTACCCTCGAACCGTGTGACTTTTCTCGCCAACGTTTCCTCGCCGCGTTTGAAAACGACCACTTGACCAGTTCTAATTTTGAAGACCGGCGAACTCGACTTCATGACGAGGATTTGATCGCCTGCGTTGACTTTCGGAGCCAACGCGTCGTCATCCACACTCACCACGGCAATCATCAAACCAAGCGTTACAATTCCCGCGATGAACATCAACCCAGCCAACACTCCCGGTATTCCACAACCCCAAGCGACCGCAGGCGGAACACCCGCAGGAACACTCTCCAGCGGCGAAGGCTGGACGTTCGACTGAAATTTTTCAGACGCAGTTAATCGAACGATCGCAAACATCGCCACGCCCCACAATATTGCGAGGGTCGGCACCAACCAGAACATGGATTCTTCAAAGTCGAGAAAATAGCCGGCGCTGATGGCGGTCGCATTGTTTGCAAAATGAGCAAGCATCGCCGGAATGATCGAGCCCGTTCGCACGACCAACCAACCAAAAAAGATTCCCAACAGAGACGCACAGACAATGCGAATCGGTTCCATATGGAACAAGCCAAACAAAACGCCGGCAAAGATAATCGCAAACCATTTGCCGCGTCGCTCCAAGACTCCCTGAATCGCGCCACGAAAGAGACACTCTTCACAAACCCCTGGCATCACGGCGCCGGCAAGCAGCATCATCAACATCATCGAAAACGAATTTGTCGAAAGAGGACTGGGCATCGATGGCATACCGATGTTCTTAAGGAAAATGGCAAGGCCAAAGGCCAAGCCCCAACCACCGACTCCCGCGAGCAGACTGGTCACGATCAGCGCGGGTTGAATTGGTCGCAGGCGCAAGCCTTCTTTAACTGGCACGCCTTTCCATCGAACGAATAAAACCGCAGGCAACAGCAGAACGAACACCAACGTGATCGCCAATCCAACAACAAGCGGAGAGATCGCTTGAGAACCAAACCCAACGGTCATCATCAGCAAACAAGAAACGGCGAACAGCATGATCGCTTGTCCGAAACGTTTATCCGTTTGAGAACTCTTTACCACCGATGGTTCTGTTGAAGCCATGCTCTTCCTTCCACGTCGTGAATTCGGATCGTCAATCACGTGAACGTCACTTCAGTTTAGCCGGCCGAATGGAGTCAGAGAATAACCCAATGAGATTCGAAATTTGACGGCAGCAACCCTGCCTGTCATCATGTTTCGTCAATCCGGTCTGGCCATACAGAGCAGAGAGATTTATCGATGAAATTTATTTCTAGTATCACCGCAACTATTTTCGCGATCCTCCTTTGTCTGGTCAGCGTTGCTCAAGCCGCACAACGACCTTCGAACGACAGCAAGCGAACGAAGTCTCCGTCGCAGCAAGAAAAAACGGCCAAGCAAAAAGCGAAGAAGGCCTTGCTGGAAACGCCAACGTGGACCGATGCGAAAACCGCAGCAAAAGAATCAACGGCGTTTGCATTTCTTGGCGAGTACATTGCAGACGAAAAAGCGATTCAAGTCGTGCCCGCCGAAGGGCGTTTCTATCTGTCGATCTACCAAGGCGGTTTGCCAGGGGCAGGGTGGGACGGAAAGAAGATCGAGCACGAATGGATCGATGCAGATAAAATCCAATCGCGGCTAAGTGGCCTGAACAAAGTCGACCGGTCCTCAAGCCTAGAATTCACTCAGCCACCCAAAAACGCCACCGTTCTGTTCGATGGCTCCAACATGAAACAATGGGCATACGGCAAGATGAAAGAGGGCCTTCTTCAAGCTGGTTCCAAAACGAAGAAATCCGACTACCAAGACTTCCAGCTGCATTTCGAGACCCTGATTCCATTCAAGCCAGAACTTCCGCTCGCACATCCTCATCGTGGAAACAGTGGAGTTTTCGCTTTGGGTGCCTACGAAGTCCAAGTTTGCGATACCTTCGGCGTCGACTTTGCGCCTGACCGCTGGAAAGTCGACAACGTCAAAAAGAAACCCAACACTTGGTGCGGCAGCGTCTATGGAATACACGCGGCTGACGTCAACATGTGCCTCCCGCCGCTCGTGTGGCAGACTTTCGACATTGAGTTCACTGCGGCTCGATTCGAAGGCGAGAAAAAAATCACCGATGCTCGAATGACCGTGCATCACAACGGAGTCAAAATCCATGACGACGTGGCCGTCACTAGCGGCACTGGCGGCGGTCCCAAGGGACCGCGCGCTGAAGTTCCTTCCGGGCCGATCTACTTCCAAAACCACAACAACCCAACTCAGTATCGAAACATATGGGTCGTCGAACGTTAAAGTTTGATTCCGCCAGTTTCTTACGGCCTCGTTGCATACGTGATCTCGCGCTCGGCAGAAATGTGTTTTTCGACCCTCGCAATCCCCTTCAATGACAGGCCCTTTCGTCGCAACTTGCATAGTTGTTCGTAGCAACTGCCTTTAAAGGAATGTTTTGCATTGACGATGCGGCTGGACATACAAAACACACCTAAAGGCGTTAACTACGAACATCATTGCGAAAAATTCCGATTACAATCGATCCGTCGCCCAACATCGAACATCTCAACACGAGCCACCACATGCTTTCTGCAATCCGGTTTCTGATCATCCTAGCAATGGCAAACGCCGCCATCTTCGCGGCCCCACCAACCGCCGACGCCCAATCCAAACTGGAAACGGCTCGCGACTCAATCTTCGAATCCCTCCAATTCCGCTCCATCGGCCCCTTCCGCGGCGGCCGCTCCGCAGCCGCAACCGGCGTCCCCAACAACCCAATGCTGTACTTCATGGGAGCCGCTGGCGGAGGAGTCTGGAAAACCGAAGACGCCGGCGCCACCTGGTCCAACATCAGCGACGGATACTTTGGCGGATCGATCGGAGCCGTCGCTGTCGCGGACTCAAACCCTAACGTGATCTACGTCGGAGGCGGCGAAGTCACCGTCCGCGGAAACGTCTCGCACGGTTCCGGCATGTGGAAATCTTCCAACGGCGGAAAATCCTGGACCTCCATCGGCTTAACCGACTCACACCACATCCCTCGCATCCGCATCCACCCAACCGACGCCAATACCGTCTTCGCCGCGGTACTCGGTCACCTCTACGGACCCAACCAACAACGCGGCGTCTTCAAAAGCACCGACGGCGGCAACTCCTGGAAGAAAGTCCTCTTCGCGAACGAAAACGCCGGCGCGGTCGACCTGGTGTTCGATCCTGGCGACCCGAACATCATGTACGCATCGACGTGGCGAATCCGCAGGACTCCTTACAGCCTAGAGAGCGGCGGGGAAGGTTCCGGCGTTTGGAAATCCACCGACGGCGGCGAAACGTGGAAAGAAATCACAGCCAACAAAGGACTCCCGGCCGGCCCGATCGGCATCTCGGGCATCGCCGTCTCTCCTGTCGACTCTGATCGCGTCTTCGTCATCATCGAAGCCCCCGAAGGCGGCCTCTTCCGCTCCGATGACGCCGGCGAAACCTTCACGCGAATCAACTCCGAGCGAACACTGCGTCAACGAGCTTGGTACTACACGCGAGTCTACTGCGGGCCGACCAACAAGGACGAAATCTACGTGATGAACGTGCGATTCTGGAAATCGGGCGACGGCGGCAAATCCTTCCGCAGCATCCGGACTCCGCACGGCGACCATCATGACTTGTGGATCGATCCAGCGAACGGGAATCGCATGATCGTCGCCGACGACGGTGGCGGACAAGTCTCCAACGACGGCGGAGCGAACTGGTCGACTTACGAGAACCAACCCACGGCCCAGTTCTATCGCGTCACCACGGACAACCATTTTCCCTACCGCATCTACGGCGCCCAACAAGACAACTCAACCGTCCGCATCGACAGCCGCACCAGCGGTCGTTCGATCGGAGAACGTGACTGGGAACCAACCGCCGGCGGCGAAAGCGGCCACATCGCACCCGACCCTAACGATCCGGAAATTGTTTACGGCGGTTCTTACGGTGGCTACCTGACGCGATACAACCATCGCACCAAAGAACGTCGCAACATTCACGTCTGGCCCGACAACCCGATGGGCCACGGAGCCGGCGATGGCAAGTTCCGATTTCAGTGGAACTTTCCGATCTTCTTTTCGCGTCACGACCCTGCCGTCCTGTACACCGCCGCCAACGTTCTGTTCAAGACAACCAACGGCGGTGAAAGCTGGGAACAAATCAGCGAAGACCTGACTCGCAACGATCCTTCCAAGCTTGGATCATCTGGAGGCCCGATCACGAAAGACAACACCAGCGTCGAATACTATTGCACGATCTTCG
>CAZORS010000203.1:0-9730 GCA_964582025.1 uncultured Pirellulaceae bacterium
GATATAACAAAGTTTGCCAAATCGGAACGCAGCAGCGTAGCGATCCCATGCAGGCTGAAATCAAAAAGTTTCTGCACGAAGAGAAAGCCCTCGGCGAGATCAAGGCTGCCCGCGTGAATCGATATGGAGTTCGCGGTTCGGTTGGGAAACGAGACACGCCATTGGAAATTCCAAAGAACGTAAACTACGACCTGTGGCTTGGCCCGGCACAGAAGAAACCTATTTTCCGTGACTCTCTGCACTACAACTGGCACTGGGACTGGAATACGGGTTCTGGTGAGATGGGCAACTGGGGCGTCCATGTGCTTGACGATGTTCGCAACAACATTTTTCAGGACTCAGTCGCGACTCCCAAGCGAATCTTTGGTGGCGGCGGACGCGTTGTCTGGAACGACGCAGCAGATTCACCCAACGTTCACTTCGTTTACTTCGACACCGGTTCAATTCCTGTTGTGATTGGGTTGTCGAATCTTCCGGCTGAAAAAGGTGGCAAGAAGAGCCCTGACATGCCGGGCCCATCGAGTGGCTATCTGGCGTATTGCGAAGGCGGTGAATTTCATGGCCAACGAAGTCGCGCAGTCGCCAAGGACGAAGATGGCAAAGTGATTCGCGAATTCAAAGGCAACAGCGGCGACGTGCTTCACCAGAAGAATTTCATCGAAGCTGTTCGAGCCAACGATTCATCGAATCTCAACGCCGACATTCAAGTCGGTCACGACAGTACAGGTTGGTGTAACTTCGCCAATGTCGCGTTCATGTCTGGTCAGAAGTTCAGCCGCGGTGACGCTGATGTCGTTTCCGTGGAAGCTTGGCAATCGTTGCTCGGCCAGACGGAAAAGCACCTCGCAGCACACGGTCTTTCATTAGACGACGACGCGATTAAGCTGAGCCCGATGTTGAGCCTGAACGAGGAAGGTCGCTTTGTTGGAGACCACGCCGAAGCAGCCAATAAGTTGCTTAAGCGTGAATATCGCAAAGGTTACGAGGTTCCTGAAATCGCGTTGGCAGAAGCAAAGTAAGTAGCACGGTGGTCCCCACCGTGAATTATTACTGCGGTACGTTGGCTCGGTTGGCCCAAAGTGCTAACGCTCCCGTCAAACCCAGAATCGTCCATTGTGGATTCACGATCAATCCCGTGAGTCCGCTTTGGGAGATTCCTACGTAAACGAAGACGATTGCGGCAGCGATCCAAAGTCCAGCGAACGTTCGGCTGGTCGCGCCTCCGTTCCAAAATGCGAAGCAGGACCAGAAAAGAAACACGGTTACGATGTGCCAAGCGCCATGCATGCCACCTTCGGCGGCATCGGGTAGTTCTGCGCTGAGCATTGGTTGCAGTGCATCAGCGCCACCGAGGAAAGTGTGGATCAGGGCTGTCAACAAAGCCAGCAGGACAACGATACTTTTTGTCCATGAAAATCCGGTGGGCGAATCGTCAACAGGTTCCATGATTCCTTCCGAGGAAAACGAAGCGTGAAAGTCTCTATTTCGCAAATCGTTGATTGATCCAACTCTCCATCGCTTCGAGAGCTTTAGGAGAAAATGTCTGTTCGATCGAACTGTATTCGGATGGCGACCCAGTTTCGCATTCCTGAAACAGATGGTTCAGACTTTCAATTTGTGTGATCGTGAAATCCTTGTTGCCAGCTTTGGTCAACGCGGATTCGATCGGAGGCAAATTCAATTTCGGATCGACTTGCAGATCTTTCTCGCCGATCAGCACCAGCACGGGGCATGTTGTTTTCTCTAAGGCCGGCACAGGCTCATAAGTGGCAAAGTATCGAAACCATGGCGTGTCGAGCTGCCGCACAGCCATTTCGGTTTCTGGTCCCAGTTCGAATTCGTTGGTGTCTTCTCCCATCACTTTGGCCGCTTTGGCTTTGAATTGATCGTAGAAATCTTCCTCTTCGTTAGATGGATTTTTGAGTAGCTCAAAAGCGATGCCAAGAATCTTTTCTTGCTTTTCAAGTTCATCAGCATCGGCTGTTCCGGAAGCTTCTGCGATCAGACGACTTTGGTTCAGCACGATTTTCATTCCGTTGACACCCGGAGGAGCCAGCAAGATCGTACCGGCGACATCACTATTGCGAGCCGCGATCATGGGAGCCAAGAGTCCGCCTTCGCTGTGACCAGCAAGGATAATTTTTCCCGGGTCGACTTCACGGCGATCCTTCAGGAATTCGATGGCAGCTTCAACATCGGTCGCTAGGTCGGCTGATGTTGCACCTGCAAATTCTCCAGTGGATTTTCCGACTCCACGTTCGTCGTAACGCAATACGGCAATTCCGTTACGCGAAAGATGATCGGCAATTACCCAAAACGGTTTATGATCCGCAATGGTTTCGTCACGATCTTGAGGACCCGATCCGTTGATCAAAATTACGACAGGGAATTTGCCTTCTGTTTTGGGTACGGTGAGCGATCCCGAGAGTTTGATGTCGGCGTCGCTGTTTTTGAAAAAGACTTCCTTGTTCCGATAAGGAAACGGACCTTTCGGAGATTGTGGTCTTTCCGGAGCCTTCGGTTCGCGAGTTTTCTCAAGTTCTACTCGGGTCAGATTCAAATCGAATTCGCCGCCAGCTTGCTTCCACTTGCCAGTGATCGTTTGCATGCCATCTGAAAGTTGGCCGACATAGGTTGCTTTCGTGATGGGCACTTCAACGGTGATCGTACCGTCTGCCGCGTGATCGACTTCGCAGTGAAGTCCAAAGATTCGCTCTGAGAATGAATCGAGTTTGGCGGTCATGTTTTCGTCTTCGTCTTGAAAGACACGGAACTGGAAGTCGAATTTCTTTCCTCCAGCATCCATCAATCCTGTCCATGATTGAACGTGAGTTGTCGGTTTTGGCTTCTCGCCTTTCTTGAATTCAAGTGGAGACGACTGACCGTTTTGAGTGAAAGTGCCACTAACGATTCCATCCTTGAGGTCGCCCTTAAATTTGACAGCCATCTTTTTGATTTCAAACGACAGTGAGTCTTCTGATCGTGTGACGCTGTCCATCACCATTTCAGCGTTGCCTTGGTCAAGTGAGATCATTTTTCCCGACCAACCATCGCCGTCAGGTTTTAACTCCATTTGAAGTCGAAGCTTCATGACTTTGACGTCTAAAACACCGTTCCAGATTTCGGAATCGTTTTGCCGCTTTGTAAACTCGAGTGGTTGACTGCCAAACGCGACTCCCTGCCCCATGCCCATGTCGCCGATGATCTTTCCAGACTCAGGATCGACCTTTCCGTTGTAAAGTCCGATGATGTCTTCGTATTCAAACTTGAACGACAATGATTGGCCATCGCGGGAGACATCTTTGAGAGTTAATTCTTTCTTTTCACGCCCGGCGCCGCCGGCAACCGGGAAAGTCATGGTTCCCGATAGTCCACCATCTTCCTTTGTCGTCAGTTTCAGCAGCACGCCTGGCAATCGTTGGCCGTCCTCGATTCGGATTCCATCCCAGATTTCGGTGGTGCTCTGAGCGAACGTTGCACTGGACACGACAAAAAGAATCGCAAGCGAAAGAATGGTTTTCATGGATAGCTCGAAACGGAAGTGGGGAATCGTCGAACTATCTTACCCGAGCGACAAACAATAGTTTCGCTTGGCCGAAAATTTTGAAACTAACTTAGTACGCGTTTTGACGCGAGAAGACGACGAACAGCGTTCTGAACATGATCTTCATGTCCAACCAAATTGACCAGTCGCGAATGTACTTGTGATCGTATTTGATTCGAGCCTCCATTTTGTCGAGCGTTTCAGTTTCGCCGCGGCAACCGTTGACCTGAGCCAAGCCGGTCATTCCGGGCTTAACTTTGTGCCGCAACATGTAGCCTTCGATTTGCTTGCGATAGTACTCGTTGTGTGAGTTCGCGTGCGGACGTGGACCTACCAGCGACATCTGGCCTGAAAGCACATTGAAAATTTGAGGAAGCTCGTCGAGAGATGACTTTCGCAGAAAACCGCCGATTGAAGTTAGACGTTTGTCATTCTTCTTTGCTTGAACAACTTTGTCACCGTTTTCGCAAACCGTCATGCTACGGAACTTCCAAACGTCAATTTGTTTTCCGTCGAGTCCATAACGCTTCTGCTTAAACAGTACGGGACCTTTGGATGTCAGTTTGACTGCCATAGCAATCAACATCATCGGAATGCCGGCAACCAACAATGCGGTTGTGGCCACCGAAATATCGAGAAGTCTTTTGAGAAATCCATCGACACCGAAGAGAGGGTTTTCGAATACGCTGACAACGGGCAGTCCTTGAATGTCGGTCCAGCGTGAATTCAGCATCTGGAAAACGAACAAATCTGGGACGATGTAAACCGAAGCAGTCGTATCAGTAAGCTCGCCAATGATCGAGCGAATCCGTTCTTCGGCTCGCATCGGTAGGGTGACAAAGATGACTTGAATATCGCCGGCCTTTGCAGATTCGACCATCGCGTCAATCTTCCCCTCGTTGCGATCGAGGTCTTCCGGCAGTTCACACAATCGATCGATCGGTCGATCATCGTAGAAGCCGGAGAACGTCAATCGCAGGTCTGGAGTCGCAATGATATTTTGAGCCAACTGAATGCCAAGCTCATTGGCACCAGCGATCGCAAACTTTCGTGTTCCTACTCCGTTACGCGCTTGATACCGATTGAACCAGCGAATCCCGACGCGAATCGCAAGTGCAACCGTCAGCGAGATGGCGAACCACCAAAGAATCGCAGGTCCTGAAATCTCAGTTGAGTAAATACTGAAGCGACCCAACAGCGTTAATCCGGCGATCGTCGTCGCCCAGGCAATGACAGTACAGCCGACTTCTTTGTAGAACCCAAGTCCGTGCCAGCGTCGATACAAGCCAACGACTTCAGCAAAGATGTTGAACAGTCCAATCGCGATCAGTGAGACAACGATTGTTGATTTACTGTCAAATTCAGGGTGAATGTTAACCAACATCCATAAGCCACCGACGATTGAAAGTGCATCGAGCAACTTTAATTTGAGGGCCGGAGAGACGGTATCTTGCCGACAGATGTTGTCAGATTTATTGTTCATGATTGCGCAAAACGAAAGCAAAGAGGTAGGAAACCAAAGCTAGGTCGCCGGTTTTGCGTTGGTGACTCGGGGCACTTCAATGCAGCCAATTTGGGGCCTGTCTGCGAAAAAAAGACGGTTGTAGCGGTTGTGCCGCCTTTCAAAATGCACGAAGAGGCTTTGAGCAAATGCCAGTACATGAAATCAAAGTGAGCCGTTTGGGCGCTAGCCCCGGTTATTGGCAATTCAACCGTGGCTAGCGCCGAAACGGCTCAAGTAATTCACAGCCTCGAAGCGCACCAAAAACCCGCCGAACCTCTGGGGTAGTTCGACGGGCTGAGAAGTGGCATTGGTCGAAGGCCTGCTTAAAGTTAGCCTGCTTCGAGTTAACGCCACTTGAGAATTCGATACACTCCTTCCCCGTCCTTCACTCGCCGCGGCAAGCTCACAAGACGATCGCGATAGATGCTCATCAAAAGTGCCGTTGCGAAGAACAGTCCGCCACCAACCATCATCATGACCGAGACGCTATGAAGTTGGTTGGGCAAGCGAATCAGCGTGACCATCGACCCAACGAAGAAGATCAACAGACTTCCACCCGCAACGGTTGTCGAGCGAATTCGGCAAAGCAATCCCGATCCAAGCAGTACCAAACTGCTAACGATTGTTCCAACTTCATGAAACAGTCTCCAGTGATCGTCAGGCGATCCGCCGGTTCGATACAGCAACAACCCGACACCCATCGGCAAAGCAAGCATCAGGGCTCCTAGGAAAAGACTCACTGTTGCGGCCTCGTCTTGTTCGCCATCTTTTTCACGAGACCACGCGATGTGTCCCAGTCCTAGCAGGAACGCGCCACCAATCAAGCAGCAGATCTCCGCTCGGTGCCAACCATCCATTTTCAGGAATCCGTCGAACACGCAAATGCTGCTGCCAACAATCGCCACGATCAGGGCTCGAAACGCTGTTCGCCAGAAAGCGTCCTTTGTCAAAAAGCTGACCAGCGTGGTGCAAGCGAGCATCGCCATCATGACCAACATCAACGTTCCGCCAGTGCCACCTTCGAGCCAGCGACTCATCGCCAGCAGAACACTCGCAGAACCAGAGCCGAGCACCAGAGAGTGTCCTGCAGTTGCCAGCGGCGTCGCGACAACGAAGTCGCCCTCGCGATTGCCTTGCAGCCAAATTGAATCAGCAATCTTGATCACCGTACCCAAAATCATCGGAGCCAAAATCAGGCAGTAACCAAAATCCAACCCGAACCAGTTACCCAATATCGCAACCGAACCAGCCGACGACACATAGCACAAAAGTCGATTCATTCCGACGGCATTGGCGTTTGAAACTAGCCAGTAGACGACGGAAGATACTGCCAGACTCGCGAGCCAAACCAGATGTGCGTTGGGAACCGCGATCAAATGTAAGGCTTGACTAATGCCAAGAAAAACAAGGTGTGTTGCCATCATTGATGAGGCAACTTCGCCGACAACGCCGCCCATCTTTTTGTCTGACAGGAATTTGCTACAGACCGCGATGGCCGTAGGGATGGCCAGAATTGCGAGCGAGAAAAGCTGTGCAGGAAAGAGTGCCTGAATCCAGCAGCCGGTCCATGCGGAAAGAATCAAAACGACGCCACCGATGATAAACCAAGCCTGTCCCGCATGCTTTCGTCTTCCTTCGACAGTAAGATTCCAGCCAATCGACCACGCAGCGACTGCAGTCAACACATACTGAATCACCGTCCACACGCCGATCGGCGATAGGAGCGGCATCTCAGGAACGCTCCAATGAAACAGGAGTCGAACGATCGGCAGCATGGTCAACAACGCGACGATGATTTGCGAAGCAGCCAAAACTGGTCCGCTTGTCGCTCGAGATTTTGTGACTGCAACCATCAGATTGACGGCGATCGTCAATGCCGCAGCGAAAATCGCGATTGAGCTTACAGTAACTGGAATCGCGAAGATGTTGAGCACCATCGGGATCGCGGCCAGCACCAATGCAGAGCTGAAAACAAAGTAGCTTCGGTACTTCTGCAACAGTCCCTGAACTCCAAAACCGACCGCAGAAGCAACGATCAATCCAAGCGACCATACTTTTTCGCTATGGCTAACAGCAAACGAAGGAATGATGTCAATCAAAAACGGAGTGCACAAAGCAGCAACGTAGCCGCCAAGCAAAAGAACAAGGCCGCTGGCAACGACTAGCATGCCAGATCGATGAAATGCCAATCCGAATTTCTGGCGCGAAAAGTCTCCGTCGTTTTCAACGAAAAACCGTTCCGCGAAAATACTGATCCAACCGACCGACAAAAGAAATGTCGCCGGAGGCATTAATGTCCAAAACCGACCAACTGTTTGATCGGCAAGGAACAACATGCCCGTCATGACGACACCGCCAACGAGCGTGTAGACGAAAGTTGAATCGCGGAGCACCCGTGCCACACCAGCATAAATGAAGCAGCAGATGGCCGCCGGAATCCAAAGATGTCCTCCATCGGCCAACGTGATCAAACCCTGTGCGTCATAGACCCACAGGTTCAGTGGCAGTGCCAGCGCGCCCAGCAATGTCAGCCACCGGCCCGCAAGCTGATAGCGCGACTTTCGAACCATTGAGATTCCCGCCGCAAGGACACTCAGCGTCGCGACTCCAGTTGACGTCGCAATCACCAACGGGTTTTCGAAAATGCCGACGGTCCACAGCCAGACAACAAAGCCCAACATCAACAGTCCACTGCCGCACGCCATCATCCATTGCAACGACTGCGGACTAAGTAGCTGCTCCAGAAAACTGCGGTTTGGTTTTGCATTCTGCGCCTCAAAGTGTGACTCATCCAGTTCGGCGACGACGACGTCGTGTTCATCAGGTTTCATTTGCTTTTCCCCAGAAAAGAAACTTGTTCAGTAATTTCTCCTTGCCACTAATGCACGTGCGATGCCAGAAGTGACACAAAAGCGTGAACACTCACGAAACGCCGAAAAAACAGGCTTTCGTGAGAGATATCCTCTCTGCTTGCCTGATTTGGATGTACATTTGATGAACATTCCATAAACCGCCCTGTTCATTGAAAGAACGTCCGTGCCTGAGATTCGAAGTGCTGACAAACGTCAATTGGAGCTGTTTTCGCAGCTGGCGACCTGCAATCCGTTCTTGCCAAAACGAATCGAGTTGGAGAAACAGGTTCTGGGAAGCGATTTCGAAGAGGATGGAATCGCTTGGAGTCGTCGGCTCGAATTCACGGACCGCGAGCGATTCAATGTGACGAAGTTGACCGATGCGTCGATTGCGCTGATCAAGAAAATCAAACAGCAAGCCGAATCAGGCAAGTCGCTTCCGGACCAATCGCTGCGACACTATTGGTATGTCGTCGTCTACGCCCTGCTCTACCGTCACATCGTTTATCAAGTTCCAGAGAATCTGCGTAAGCCAGAATCCACGGCAAAGATTTGGAAGGATTTTCTTGCGGACTATCGACTGTTGGTCAAACTTCCTGGCCTGACAGAAGAGATCACTCAATCTCCCGGCCATCTGTTCGCGATTCTGTCTCAGGTCCATCGCGCGTTCTTCAATATTTACTCCTTCATTCTTGGCGAGTCACTTCCTTCGGTTCAGTTGCGAGGAAAAGTGTGGCAATCGATTTTCACTTGCGATATCGATCGCTATCGCCGTACGCTATTCGATCGCATGAGTGGCCTACCTTCATTGATTACCGGACCGTCGGGAACGGGTAAAGAACTTGTCGCCCGAGCGATTGGACTTTCACAGTTCATTCCTTTCAACGAAAAACAAGGAAAGTTTCGTGAAGAAGATGAGTCTAGTTTCTTTCCGCTTAACCTTTCCGCGATGTCAGCGAATCTCATTGAGTCAGAACTGTTTGGACATCGAAAGGGATCGTTCACGGGTGCGATTGCGGATCGCAAAGGCTGGTTGGAGCTATGCCCCGCACATGGAGCTGTTTTTCTGGACGAGATTGGTGAACTGGATCCGGCTCTGCAAGTGAAACTGCTACGCGTCGTCCAGCAACGTAATTTTTCACGGCTTGGAGATACGAAGCCTCGAAAGTTCTCAGGGAAGATTATTGGTGCAACCAATCGCGACCTAGGCGAGGAAATGAAAGCGGGCCGATTCCGGGAGGACCTGTACTATCGACTTTGCGCCGATCGCATTGAAACGCCGGGCCTGCGACAGCAACTCAACGACCGACCCGACGATTTGTTTTTCCTGACTCGGCACGTGGCGAGAAAACTCGCAGGAGACGAATCAGATTCGCTATGCAATCAGGCTGTTGAATGGATCAAAACCAATTTGGGGCCAAATTATCCGTGGCGGGGTAACTTTCGAGAACTTGAACAGTGCGTTAGCAGCATCATGATCCGCAACGAATACGTTCCGGGTCAGGCTCAAGGATCCTCAGTTGAGCGAGACGATTGGGTGTCGGATGCCATCAAAACAAAACTCACTGCGGATGAATTGCTTCAGCGTTATTGCACGTGGATGTATTTTCAAACCGGCGGCTACGAGGCAGCGGCCCGGAAGTTGAAAATTGATCGCAGGACTGTGAAAGCAAAGATTGATCAGGCCATGTTGGATCGACTTGAAACAGGCTAAACTGGAAGCCTATGCCACCTTCTTTTCTTTTGCCAACGAAAGCCACATTTTGTACGATCGAGACCGACTCATTCAACTCGTCAGAGAACACGCCCTAAAGTTCGGAGACTTTACGC
>CAZORS010000204.1:0-9701 GCA_964582025.1 uncultured Pirellulaceae bacterium
GCGGCGATGTCTCCGGTCGTTGAAGATGTCGATGCGATTATCCATTGTGCCGCCATGATTCAACTGGGACTTAGCAAACGTGAGTCCAGTATCGCCTTTAATGTGGGTTCAACTGCAGTACTCGCCGAAGCTGCTCGACGTCGAAAAATTCGCATGATCCACGTGAGTTCCGTTGACACGTTGGCGGCTTCGAAGGATGGCACGCCAGTGACGGAGAAAGAAGGCGGAGCGGCCAAGTATGACTGTTCTTATGTTGTCTCGAAACGAGCATCATGCGAAAGGTTTATGCAAGAAGTGAAAAAGGGACTCGACGGAGTCACCGTTTGTCCGGGATTTATGCTCGGACCAAATGACTGGAAACCGTCCTCTGGAGAAATGCTGCTATTCGTTGCCAAAACGCCACTCTTTTTTGTTGCCGGTGGAGGTTGCTGCGTTGTCGACGTACGCGACGTCGCCGACGGAATTGTGGCGGCGATGCATCATGGCGTCACTGGCGAAAAATACATCCTTGGCGGTGAAAACATCAGCTACAAAGATCTATGGACGCGGATGGCAAAAACGATCGGCTGCCAACCTCCTCGCGTGAAGATTGGAAACGTCACGGCAAGCCTGACCGGAAAGGTTGGTGACTTGATTTCCAAATTTACCAAAGATGAGCTCACTCTTAATTCCGCAATGATGGGAATGGGCCAACTTTTGAATTGGTATTCCAGTCAAAAGGCGATCGACGAGCTGGGGTACTCGATTGGAGACATCAACATCGCGATCGAGGATGCTTGGAAGTGGTTTAAACTCCATGGCTACGTCAAGTAGCGGATGACGTCAAGAATTTCGAGATTCACCCCGCAGGTCGGAACTCTTGACGAGTTCCGCTACCTTCAAACCAGTGACTTTCGCATTTGCAAGCCCTGAGTCACGAGTGAAAACTCAAGCTTCTCAAACAAACGAATGGAAGCCTCGTTAGTGACTTCGGTTTGAGCTTCCACCAATGTCACGCCTTGCGACGCGAGACGTTTCATTGATTCGCAAACCAGAAAACAAGCCAGCCCTTGGCGTTTATCTTCTTCATTGACCGCCAAATCGTAGAGACCGCGGCAATTGGAGTGGATGCAAGAACCCAGTGGCTGCAAATCCCAATAAGACACTGTACCGGCGACATGATTGTCTTTCTTGCGTCCAATCGTAAATCGATCACGCTCCGCCATGCCCAAGGTGCAACACTCCCACCACGATTTTTCGATTGGGTCTGCGATCGCGTTGATCAAGTAGTTGCGACGAACGTTCAATTGTTTCCGCCCCGAGACACTTTGAACCTGTTTGAGTTCTCGTTGCAATACTGCAATTTGTTTCGAAATTTCAAATCCATTTCGCTTCAACGCTTCAATAACAGCAACGTCTTCGATCATGACTCCCGGAACGCGACTCCCGCCGTAGAGACCAAGATAGAACGGCGCCTGTGGAAATCGGGAAGCGAACCAGAGTTCTTTCGAACCTCGCGACTTGAGATATTGCTCAGCCATCCCAAGTAACGAATCTTCGATCTGATGCCGCTGTGCACAATCGGCAACGCGAAGCTGCGAAACGATTCCAACGGAACGATTCAGGTCTGATAGATCCGGCTGGACATCGAACGCGGCGTGGGCAAATCCAACGACTTCCGTTGGGCCGTCGCCGTCCGACTTGATCGCCACAAAGAAACCGTCTCGTTCGAAGTAGGGCTTCGAAAAAACGTGGAGTTCGAGATCCGAAACGGTAACACTGGAATGCAGACCTCGAAAAACCGGCTGCGACCGCCAGAGATCGATGATCTTCGGCGGATCCGTGTTGAGAAAAGGACGATACTGAATCTGTTCGGGCAAAACGAATACCGCTGTAGGCGATCGCAAAGTCTGCTGGTGTCTGTCGTGTCGACCCAGCGTAACTCATTGAAACAGATTTACAACTCGCCCCGCTCCGCAGTTTGCTTCTGACGCATCATCCGACCGTGCGAATCTTCGTCATTGTAAGTTCGGCGAATTCGCTCGATGTCTTTCAGTCGCTTCAGAAATGCATCCAAAACGATTTGATCAAATCGAGTCCCACGCTCAGAGATCATGATTTCGAGACACTTCTGCAACGGGAATTTAGGCTTGTAAGGACGTTCGCTACTGAGAGCGTCAAACACGTCAGCACAGCAACAGATTCGTCCCTCAATTGGAATCTGGTCGCCGGCGAGCCCATTTGGATAGCCCGTCCCGTCCCATTTTTCGTGGTGCGTTCTCGCAATAATTGCCGCGAGTTCCAGCATAGGACTATCGACGCCCTCCATAATGAAGCTGCCAACATTGGCATGTTCGCGAATCCGCTGGTTCTCGTTCTCAGCCAATGGCTCCATGATTTGGCAGCCAAGATTGCAGTGCCGCTTCATGACTTCAAACTCAGCATGATTCAGCTTGCCAGGATTCAACAGCACGGAGTCCGGTATGCCAATCTTTCCAACATCGTGAAGCTGTGCCGCGAGTTCAATTTGGCGGCAGTAGCTGGCTCCGAAGCCAAGTTCTTCCGCGATCACTGCACAATATTTTCCGACACGGATAACGTGTTCGCCTGTTTCGTTATCGCGATATTCGCCAGCACGAGCGAGACAGTGAATGATCTGCTCTCGAGATCGCTCAATTTGAGCTGTCCGGAGCGTAACCTGATTCTCCAACTCGTTTGCGTAGTTGGCGATGTGATCGTGGTGACGTTTTACAGTCAATGAATTGAGTACACGAACCGTAAGGTCGCTCGCATCAACTGGCTTTGCGAGGAAGTCAGTTGCGCCCAAAGCGAGTGCTTCCCGCTTAATCTGATTTTCTGAATTGGCACTGAGAATAATAAACGGCACCAGAACCATGGCTTGATCTTTTTGTCGTTCGCGCAAAATATCCAAACCGGTAACGTTTGGCATCATGATGTCAAGCAGCACCACATCCGGGTTCTCTTTTGAGACGGCATCCATCGCGTTGCGCGAATCTTCGACGGTAACGAAATTCGTAAATCCGTCTCCGGCCAAAAATCGCTTAACGACACGAATCACCAACGGTTCGTCGTCGATGATCATGATCTTGCACGACTTCAATGCGTCCCGGTCGGTAGCGACTCGCACGCTGTCCATTGTGGTGCGCAATGCAATTTCCGTTTGCCCTTCAGTCGGCACGGATGCGGAAAGAGGTGCCATGTGAGACGAGCTCATATCTTGAGTCGTTCCTTGATCCATTAAAGCAATCCTCGGTAGCTGGGAGAGGCAGGTGGAGAGTGGCATTTACCGTGAAAACCACCGACGATGCCCCATTACTTAATCGCAATTTTCCAGTCGAGACTTCGTTCTTTCTTTACGTTTTTGGAAATTGTCGCTGACACAAATCACCTGATCGACAAAGTCAATTGAAGAAGTCAATTTGAGAAAGATAGTCGCAGGTTAAAAGCGTTCTTTTCCCAACAATTTCCCAGAATACTGATCGCTAGCAGCCAGTCGCAAACGCACACGCCATTGAGTCATTTGGGACATGAAGAATTTACGAGGAAGTCAATGGGAGCGATTCGACGACGATCTGGTCACCCATCCACCAGAGAAAATCAATCAGTTCCGAACATTTCTGAGACTCACCAGCTTTTGCGGCAGTTTCCAATTCTTCACTTGGACGAGTGAAATCACCGAATCCGCACGTGCCACCGGCACCTTTGAGCCAGTGAGCCAGTACGGCAATATCGTCTAGGTTACCTTCGTGAGAGGCGACGTCTATTTCTCTAAGCTTGTTTTCCAACTGCGGCACGAAATCGATCGCGATCTCTCGGAATAACTCATCGTCGACAGGAAGAGAAGAAGTAATTGGTGATTTCGCGTCCTCCATTCGCTCATGATGGCGCAACGTCTTACGTTTCTTCATCTTCTTTGGAGCCGGATCGAAATTCTCAGTCGACGTGAATTCCTTACGACAAACATCAAGAAATGACTTTACGGCGTCGGTATATCTATCGCGATCTTCCGCAATAGCTGCGTCAATCAACAGATCCAAAGACATCGCAATCTCGACTTTACCAGCATCAAGGCAATCTTCCTGAAGCAACTTGGCATTGGTGATCAATGCAAAATTGTCTCCCGCATCCCACGCCTTCTGAAAACTTATCAATCCCAGTTGGAGCCTCGTCGCAAAGTCCGCTCGATTCTCGTGAGTTTGCGGTTCAGGAGGTGTTGCGGGAGTAAGTTCCGATTGAACGGGTTCTGTTTGGCGCAAACTTTCTGGTTCTTCGACTGAAGTCTCATCAACCATGGACAGTGTTGGCTCTGGCGTTCGTAGTGTCGGCATCGGCGTGGCATTAGAAGCATCGCTGACTTCCGCCATCGACATCGTTGGCTCAGCTTTTCGCAAAGGCGCTTCAACGCAATTCTCGCCGGATGGTTGCTCCGTTGATTCAACTGTTGGAGCCATCGTAGGCATCGGCTTCAGGGTACAGCCCTCGCTAACTTCAGGCATCGTTATCGTTGGTTCAGCCTTTCGCAAAGTCGACTCAACGTTGTTGTCTTCGGATGGATGCAGTGTTGATTCTACGGATGGAGCGATAGTGCTCTCATCATTTGTGTTCTCATCATGCTTGTAGCCGCTTGAGATCGCAAGAAAATTTGAAAACGATTGTCGAATCAGTTCTTCGTCATGTTCGTCCCTTTGGCAGAGTTCGATCAACGGTCGAAGTGACTGTGCGACCACTCGTCGGCCCTGTGCTGTCGCAGCAGTTTCAAGTTTCGCAGCGGCTTCAGCTAACGCATACCAATCACATGATATTGCTGCTGGTTCAATTTCCTTGATCGATCGATACAGAATCTTTCGGAAACCGTCTGCGGAACTCTCGCTTACAACCTCTTCGTTCGCAGCCAAATTCTCTGCAGGCGCGTCAATTGCGATCACGTCGCGAGATATTGCCTCAGTCGCTGAGCCTTCCGTTGGCAAAACGCTGTCTGTCTGAACGCATTCCTCGTCTGACATCCACTGAGCCATCGTTTCGATGAGCTGTTCAATGTTTACAGGTTTCGGCAAGAAAGCGCTGAACCCGACTTGTTTGCACTTACCTTCATCTTCTCGCATTGCATTGGCCGTCAACGCGATGACTGGCTTGTCGTAGCCACCTTTTCGTAGGATCGTCGTCGCTTCGTAACCATCCATGACTGGCATCTGAATATCCATCAACACGACTGCGTAATCTTTCGCCAACGCTTTCTCGACGCCAACTTTTCCGTTCTCTGCCTCGTCAACCGAACACCCGGCTTTGGTGAGGATCAGTTTAATTAACTGACGGTTTGGTTTTCCGTCGTCAACGACAAGAACTTTCGCGGGAGGCAATCGGAACTCGCGAGGAATTTGCTTGCGGCTGATCGTTGCTTTCTCTTGGAATTCCTCCACCGAAATACGATTCACGCCAGAAGTGTCGCCAACATTGATCTCGAAGCAAAATGAACTTCCGGATCCGATTCGGCTACTGACGGAAATTTCACCACCCAGCGAACCAACCAAGCGCTTGCAAATCGACAAGCCCAACCCCGTTCCGCCAAATTGACGAGTGATTCCAGAGTCTGCTTGGACAAACGGCATGAAGATTTTTTCAGCTTGAGCGTTCGTCATTCCGATGCCCGTATCACGAACCTCCACGTGAAGCTTTTCGACAGGAACATTATTTTCAATGACTTCCACCATCTCAGCCACGATCGTTACGCCACCGCGTTCAGTAAACTTGATGGCGTTGCCGACGAGATTGGTCAGAATTTGGCGAAGGCGAACATAGTCTGTTTTTATTGTCTCCGGGAACGTTCCCTTGAAGACTGATTTGAGTTCAATCCCCTTTTCTTCAGCCCGCATTTGCAAGACGCGATCAACATCCTGAACGACCTGAAACGCGCTGTAGTCTTCCAACACGATATCCATCTTACCGGCTTCGATTTTTGACAGATCAAGGACATCATTGATCAATTCTAGCAGGTGCGTTCCGCTTGAGTGAATCGTTGAAAGGTATTCCAACTCTTGGCCACGATCGTCAGCCAACCCTCGCTGCAGCCAATCAGTGAATCCTAAAATCGCATTCATCGGCGTTCGAATTTCGTGGCTCATGTTCGCCAGAAAATCGGATTTCGCCTTATTGGCCGATTCCGCAGCCTTCTTACTCCGCTGCAATTCTGTCACGTCCTCAAAGCATACCAATACGCCATTGCCGTCAGACGTCTGAGCTTCTACGGGCGAGCAGTTGACTTGGAATGTCGAAATGACGGGCATTCCATTTTCGTTGCTCCCAGTCTGAAGCGTCATCACAGTATCACGCACTTCGACGCCTTCTTTTGCCACTGTGTGCCATGGAAAGTCAGTGACTGGATTTCCGGATCCATCGAGCCAATTAAATTCGTTTTCAGGTCGGCGAAGATGAAGTGAGTCGGCGCTAACTCCTGTTTTCTCGCAGAAAACGGAACTGGCGATCTTGATACGCCCATCGGTATCCAACACTAACAAACCTTCCGCAAGGCTGCCCAACGCTTGGCGAACACGACCTTCAGCAGCTACGTTTTTCGGTGCCCGAAACAATAGGTAAAGGAAAAGCAATGAAGCTGGCGCCGTGAATAGCAGCAAAAATCCGGCAACGCGTGAGAATGGAGAAACCTTACTGAGCAATGCATCTGCGGACGCCGGTAGAAGAGTATCGGCCACAAGCGGCTCAAAAACGAACTCGACTGAACCTAACTTCTTCCGTCCTTCGCTCATCCCGATAGTGACTTTGTCTCGACTATCGATGTCCTCAGCGGCCCACAGCTTGCGGTGATCACTAGTTGACGCAATCAATGTTCCAAGACCATCTCGAACACCAATCGATTTGACGATCGCCTGAGTTGACTGTCCGCCTTGACGTTTTGACCGCTTAATGAACTCGTCATTTTGGCGAACGAACGCTTGGAGGTCACGGCTGTCGTCATCAGAGAGCATGACCGATCCAGCAATCGCAAAAGAGGTTACAAACTGCGAACGGTCTCGACTGTATCGTTCCGCAATAGACGGAACAATTTCGAGCGTATTTACAATCGTTAATCCCGCGACAAGGATCGCGACAAAGCCGAATGCGAGTCTGGATTTTAAACCGAGCCAGTTTTTCATTGAATTCGCCTGTTATTCGAAGTCTTAAAACTGGATGAGCTTTCGTTAGTCTTCTCGATCAACAATTTGCCCAATCGACTCTCTGTCTTCCGAATCAATAATCGGAAGGAAGTCAAATGAGGACATCCACCATGGCTGAGCATAAGTCGCACCAAGGCTGAGCCCCAAAAGTGCAGCTCTCACAACGACCGTGATGGCCACACCCGAGAAACCCAGGGCACCCACTGTGATCATCGACTCAAATTCCCCGAGTTCAGTTTGAATGTACTCGTGGCTTGTTGATTCCAGTTCTTGCCAAAACAAGGTGTTTAGAATGGCACCTTCCGCCAAATCCTGTAGCCCTTGTCGGCCCGACGTTACAATCCGCGAAGCAAATTCTCCCGTCAGAAGCCCTGTATCTACAAAGCTCGAATAAAGGTAGGTCGAGTAGTCTGTTTGGGTTGTCAACAATCCTAAATCATCGAAGATTTCACTGTCCGCAAAACCGCTATCCACGGTGTCAGCGCCAGAATCGTTAGTGGCCGATGATTTTAAAATTTCGGAAAGCCTTTGACCCACGATTTGTTCCGCACCGCTGGTCGGTTGAGACGGTGCCGGCCCATCCGTTTCAACAGGATTGCTCCCTAGCGATCCGGTTTCATTGTCTGTTTGTTGTTGACCAGAATTGTTCGATTCGGTGTTGGTTGATTCAGTGTTGCTTGTTTCAGTGTTCGCACCATTCGTCAAGCCGCCGATCGTTCTCAATTCCACAACCGCTTGTGATGTCTCTCCACCACGTTCAAAGACATAGGTGAATTCCGTTTGTGCGACACCGGTGAACTGAGCATTCGGTGTGAACGAGATCGTACCATCGGCTTCAATGACAACGAATCCTTCAGCGGGCTGGATGACGCGAATTGAGGCGTCTGCTGGAATCGTACCGTCGAAAGCATCATTCTCGAAAATCGAAACTCCACCAAATCCATCGCCCACATCCTCCAATACGTCATTCCGTAGCAGGGGAACTTCCACAGCGTTTGATACCGTCACCAAAATCTGGTGTGGAGCCGAAGCCTCGACAGCATCCATTGCTACTAGTTCAACGGTATAGACGTTCCCACCGTTGACTGACGTCGAATTCTCATAGTCAGGTGCATTGATGAACCGGATCGATTTTCCATCTGGCGTAAACTCAAAAAGGCCATTGTCATTGCCGGTTCCAGCGAACGACAGCGTTACTGGGTCAAAGTCCGCATCGGAAACCGAAACCAAATGCGATTCAGTAGAATTTTCAACGTTTGTGAATTGAGTCGACTCAATAGCGGGAGCCTGGTTCACTTGTCGAATGTCAAACGTTATCGTATTTTCAAATTCGCTTTCATCGACTCCATTGTTTGCTGTACCACCGTCATCGATAACGAAAAATCGAATGGTTCCAATCGCGTCGACCGAAACGCTGCCGGCTTCGAATACAAGACGGTCGATGTCCGCAACATTAATGAGCGTTCCATCGGCAACTGGCACGCCATCAAATGTCAATGTTCCTTGGCCCGAAGATCCCGCGATTCGAATCGCTTTCAAGTCGTTCGGTAGGTGTAGATCTGACGGATCGTTGAGCACGAAATCATTTGCATCCAATCGATAACTGCTCTCTTCATTGACCGTGATCGTCAAATCTTCGCCTGTCGGTCGATCGTTAACCGACTCAACATCGATCGTCAATGTACGCGCCACGGTGTCTTCATTGACATTGTCGCCCCCGGTGGCTCCATCATCGATTACTTGAAACCCAATTGTCGCGGTCCCAACAGAATCCACCCCCGGATCGAATTGGAGTAAATGCAAGTCGTCCACATCGATAATGTCGTTCGAACCAACGGTCGATCCGTTGATCGTCAGTGTGCCAAGGCCATTGAATGATGCAATTCGCACCGCAGCGAAAGAGTCTGCGTCACCGTCTGCCGGATCGGAAAACCCGAACATCGAAGAGGAAAAAGTCATGAGCTGCTCTTCGTTGATCTGAATAACTCGATCCGTTCCTGTTGGAGCGTCATTCAAAGCCGCTACGCTATATGTGAGCGTACGAGTAGCTGTGTCTTCGGTGTCGTTGCTTCCATTGTCGACAACTCTAAAGTCAATCGCTGAAAGGTTGATCCCATTCTGATTTGCAGCTGGTTGATATCTCAGATCAGACAATTCTGAGACATCAATTAGCTGCCCAGACAAAACATCTACGCCGTCGAGCGTCAAACTACCGCTGCCGTTGAATGACATTATTCGAACGCCAACAAAGTCGTCTGCAGTGACTTCGCCATGATCAGAGAATCCAAAACTGGACGAATCAAATGTTACGATCTCGTCTTCGTTTATCGTGATGTCGCGACTCTCTCCAGTGGGCGCGTGGCTCAATTCGACAACATTGAAGCTAAGCCGACGGGCGGTGAGGTCCTCATTGTTCGAGGCACCATCATCAATCACGCGGAAATCAATGGATGAAATTCCATCACCGAAATCGCCGTTGGCAGGCTGATAACTGAGCCCGGACAAATCCACCGCGTCGACAACAAGATCATT
>CAZORS010000205.1:0-9608 GCA_964582025.1 uncultured Pirellulaceae bacterium
TACGCAGCTTGCTTTTGCTTTGCCGCGTACAAATACGGATTCAAGCTTGGATCGTTGTACATTTTCATTTGACGATATGTCCGATGACGTTTGCGACCTGCGAAAATATCGTCGAGCAATTCCTGCAGTGAATTGCTGAGCTCATCTTGTTGGAGACGACAGAGTGCAATCTTCCGGTTGACGGAATCCAAATGCGATTGATCAACGTCGTCGCGATCCAACTGCTCGACCATGTGATAAATTCGTAGCGAAAGAATCGACAGCCGATCGATGACGCTGCCAGGAGTCTCGGTATTCAACCGTGCTCTGGCTTCGACGACGACTCCTTTCGAATCAACCAGCTCGGTCAGAAAGTCATCAACTTTTTCAATCCAGTCGTTTCTGTTTTGATTGAACCCGTCGATCGCGCGTTTGACTTCCGCGATCTTCTCATCAGTCACGTTGCGACTGCGAGCAATATCTTCTTGGTGCCACAGTTGATAATTGAATTGGTGCTGCGTACAAACGGCTTCTTGCAAACCAGTGTAGGGATTGTCGATCGGCTCTTCGTGCCAGCGGGCAACGGTATCGACTTGAAGCTTAACGATGTCCTGAACGTTGATCATTTCTCATCCGTGAAATATGGTCGCGCGGTTTTCTTTGAAGGCCGAGTATCCACAATTCGATCGCTACCAAGAACATCAATCCGGGTTCAATTGTTGGCACTCAGCGTAAAAATCAGGGACACTGCCAAAACCACCGCCTTAAGGGTCGCCATTCCCACATTGATTGACACGTTGGACAGTTCGGCGTAGTCTACAGAGCACGTTGCAAACACTTCTAGGAGCCACATGAAACGCAACCGATGCAAGGACCATTTCCTCAGCCGCCGCAACCTTCTGACTGTTGGTGCGATCGGTGGCTTGGGGCTGACGCTGACCGATTTCTTCAAAATGAAATCGGCGCAAGGCGGCCTCGCCACAAGTCCGGATCAGAAGTTCTATGAAAGCAAAGAAGGCACGGCGAAGTCCGTGATCTTCATTTTCTTGCCAGGCGGGATGGCTCAACAGGAGTCATTCGATCCCAAACCGTACGCGCCGCTTGAGTACCGAGGACCGTTGAAAACGATCGACACGAAACTTACCGGTGTGAAGTTTAGCGAACTGTTTCCGCATACCGCGAACGTTGCCGACAAGATCACCGTCATCAATTCCATGACGCACGGCGAAGCGGCTCACGAGCGCGGCGTTCACAATATGTTCACCGGTTACCGACCGAGCCCTGCTCTGCAGTACCCTTCAATGGGCAGTGTCGTGTCGCACGAATTTGGCCCGCGGAAAGATTTGCCGCCTTACGTTTTCATTCCCAACCAACCGAACACCTTTGCCGGTACGGGTTACTTGAGTTCGTCTTTCGCTGGCTTCAGTCTTGGCTCCGATCCGGCACGTGGCGACTATCGTGTCCGCGACCTTCAATTGCCGGGCGGTGTTGATGCGAACCGCTTCGGCAAACGGCAAAAGATTCTGGACGTCGTGAATCAGCACTTTCGCGATAAAGAAGAATCCGATTCGCTGGACACCGTCGACACGTTTTACGATCGAGCCTACGGACTGATCAGTTCCGAAAAAGCTCGACTCGCATTCGACATCTCCAAAGAAGATGACAAACTCCGCGAAGCTTACGGGAAAAACGAAGCTGGATCACGGATGTTGTTGGCGAGGCGACTTGTTGAATCGGGCGTACGATTCGTGACGCTAACTTATAGCGGCTGGGACCATCATGATCAGCTCGAAACGAAGTTTCGTCGCCAAGCTCCTGCGTTTGACAAAGCCTACGCGACTTTAATCAACGACCTCGACCAAAGAGGCTTGCTCGATTCAACGCTTGTTTGCGTCACCAGCGAATTCGGTCGCACGCCGAAGATCAATGCGACTGCTGGTCGAGATCACTGGCCGAAAGTATTCAGTACTTTGATGGCCGGAGGCGGCGTCACGCGAGGTCAGGTTTACGGCAAATCCGATTCGACTTGTAGCGAGCCAGCGGAGAACGCGATGACGGTCGAAGACTGGGCCACGACGATGTACAAGTGCATTGGCATCAACGCTGACAAGGAGCTGATGGCTCCGGGCGATCGTCCGATTGAAATCGTGGACGGCGGCAAAGTTCGAGAGGACTTGCTGGCGTAACCTCATGCATATTCGAAAACACTTTATCGCGCTGGCGATTTTGATTTGCTGTGTCGCCTTGTTTGACGGCGCGGTCTTAGCCAGCGGCAGCATTCCGGGAACGCCCGTTCTGACTCAAATCGTTCCGCGTGGAATGCAGCGTGGCACCGAGAAGACGATAACCTTTGTCGGCGCCCGGCTTTTCGATGCCAAAGAAGTCCTCTTTTATGACGATGGTTTCGAAGTCAAAAAGATCGAACAGGTTGATGCGAACAATGTCAAAGTCACCGTCGCCTGTGCGGAATCCTGTCGCATCGGCGAACACGTGGCCCAGCTTCGCACCGCCAGCGGCGTTTCGGACTATCGCAACTTCTTTGTCGGAGCGTTGCCAGAAATTGACGAAGCCGAACCGAATTCAGAATTCACGGCACCGCAAAAAATTGAACTCGGGTCGACGATCAATGGAACGATCCAAAACGAAGATGTCGACTGGTATGAGATTGAGGCCACGAAAGGCCAACGCATTTCGGTTGAAATCGAAGCCATTCGACTCGGCTTCATGTTTGATCCTTACATTGAGATCCGTGACGCCGACGGAAACGAGTTAATGAAATGCGATGACTGTCCACTGACGAAACAGGACGGACATTTTTCAATTCACGCACCTGCAGACGGCACCTACATTGTCATGGTTCGCGACACTTCTTATGGCGGCAACGCAAATTGCCGATATCGTTTGCACGTTGGCGATTTCCCCAGACCGGCTTTGGTATTTCCCGCTGGCGGAAAGTTTGGCGAAACGAAAGACGTAACTTTCATGGGAGATCCTGCCGGACCAATGAAGCAATCAGTTTCGCTTCCATCGGTTGAGGGGTTTCGTAGCGGACTATTCTGTAAAGATGAAGCGGGCGTTTCGCCGTCACCACTTCCGTTCTTGATGTCGAATCTTGAGAGCTCAGAAGAAGTCGAGCCAAACGATGGCTTTCTTGAACAAACAGCATTGACGCTGCCAATCGCAATCGACGGGCGAATTGGCGAAGGTGACAAAACTGACTTCCACCGCATCACCGGGAAAAAAGGTGAGACTTGGATTGTTGATTGCAACGCTAGGCGGATTGGCTCGCCGCTAGATCCAGTGATGAACATTTTCTATGCGAAAAACAAAAAGCATATCATTGGCAACGACGACCTTGACCGAAAACCAGATGCTCAAATTCGATTTCAAGTCCCCGAAGACGGCGACTACTTTGTGCGAATTCGAGATCACCTCGAACGTAGCGGCGATGACTTCATTTACCGTTTGCAAATTGAAAAACCAAAACCAAGCTTGACCGTCAACATTCGTCGCAACGATCGTTTCAGTCAGCGGCGGCAACAGATTGCGATCGCAAAAGGTAATCGGTTTGGTTTGCTGATGGATGCCTCAAAGAAAAACTTCAGCGGCGAAATCAAATTGATCGCGGAATCATTGCCGCCTGGCGTCACCATGGAATGCCGACCGATGGTTGCGAACATGACGTTCATGCCTGTTGTTTTCACGGCGACCGAAGACGCCACGATCGGCGGTGGCCTTTTCGACATCATTGCGTCGCATGTCGATGACGCAAAGAACATCAAAGGTGGCTATCGTTTGCGTGCCGACCTAGTACTCGGCGTACCGAACAACACGCTTTACTATCCTTGCTATGTCGACAAAGCCGCGGTGGCAGTTCTTGAGCCTGTTCCGTTTAAGTTAGAACTGGTTCCGCCGAAGGCTCCACTTCTTCGTGACGGTTCGACGACCGTGAAAGTCAAAATCCACCGTGACGAAGGGTTCGACAAGGTCGTTTATCTTCAGTTCCCGTTTCGTCCGCCAGGTGTTGGCACGAATTATCAAATCAAAGTGCCGAAAGACAAAACCGAATTCGATTACCCGCTGAATGCAAACGCGAAGTCTCAAATCGGCAAGTGGCCAATCTATGTGCTCGGTTGGTCGGACGTGAAAGGGCAGGCTTTTGTTTCGACACAGCTTTCAGAACTCGAAATCGGAGAGCCAAGAGTCAAAATGCAAATGCCGATGACCAGCGTGGTTCGAGGCGAATCGGCGGAGATAATTTGTGCGATCGAGCAACTGATTCCTTTTGAAGGTGAAGCGACGGCTGAATTGCTGGGAGTTCCTCCAAACGTAAAAACGAATTCGCCTTTAAAGTTCAACGCGAAAACCGAGTCGCTGACTTTCAAATTTGAAACTAACGAAAAGTCACCGCCTGGAAAACACGGTCCTTTTATTCGAGTCACCATTCCGCATAACGGTTCGAAGATGGTCGCTAACGCGGCTCGAGGCCAACTGAGAATCAACAAGCCTCGACCGGTAAAGAAGAAGGTGGCTGCAAAATGATGAAGTTGTTCCAAATTACGATGTTGGTTGCAATCACCCTGCCAATCACCCTGCCAATTAACTCGCTCCCCTCTCCTGAAAATTCGAACCCTAACGCAATTTTAGCTGATCAAAATTTGATCGAATTTTTGGGAGAGGGGTTGGGGGTGAGGGAAATTCGGTCAGTTTCCGTCGCGTCCAAGTCCGCACCAATGAGGAAGCCTGCGCACCAGCTGAACGCGCGGATCGACACAACACTTTTACCCCTCACCCCCAACCCCTCTCCCCCTGAATTCGGTCAACGATTGATCTCGAATCCACGGGTTGAGCTCCGAATTCAGTGGAGAGGGGAGCTAATTTCTTATAAAAGCAACATTACCCAGGAGGATCGTGATGCCAATGATGCAAAGCCTCATTACGAAGATCTTGTCACCCGCTTAAACGTCTACCCTGTCGAAATTACGCTTTCGTCTGCTCTCGACCGTCAATCGATCGTCGTGCAGCGAACTCGCCCCGACGGCATCACTGAAGACGTGTCAGCATCATGTTCCATTCGCATCGAAGGAACGCATGCCAAAATTGAAAACGGATACGTGACTCCCGTCGCCGACGGTGAAGCAACGCTGGTCGTTGAACACGATATGCAACAAGTCGAAGTTCCGATCAAAGTATCCGGCGCTGCTAACATCCCCGCTGTCAGCTTTCAAAACGATGTCATGCCGGTGTTCTCGAAAACGGGCTGCAACGCCGGAAGCTGCCACGGCGCTGCTCGTGGCAAAGACGGCTTCAACCTTTCGCTCTACGGATTCGACCCCAAAGGCGACTACCATCGATTGACTCGCGAGATGATGGGACGTCGCGTCAACTTGGCCGTTCCCGACGACTGCTTGCTGACCAACAAAGCCACCGGTTCTGTTGCACATTCGGGCGGTTCACTGATGACGCGTGACTCCGAATATTATCGCACCATCATGCGATGGCTTGATGCGGGCGCGCCGGAAGATGTCGGGAAAGTACCCTCGGTCGACAAAATTGAACTCTATCCGCCGGCTGCGGTTCTCAACGGTCCCGATTCCAAACAAACGATGGCCGTCGTTGCGACCTATTCAGATGGCTCAACACGCGACGTGACCAACCTCGCCTACTTCTCGACCAACAACGATAACTCGGCACAAGTCTCACAGTCTGGCATCGTCACCGCCCTCAATCGTGGAGAAGCATTTGTGATGGCTCGTTTTGATACGCACACCGTCGGCAGCGACATGATCGTGTTGCCGAAAGACGTTCAGTTCGATTGGCCGGACGACATAAAGCCACACAACTATATCGACGAGAAAATTCACGACAAACTTCGTAAACTTCGAATCCGTCCGTCAGAAATTTGTTCCGACGCGGAGTTCATCCGTCGCACGTCCTTGGATATTTGCGGCATCGTTCCAACGAGCGAACAAGTTGAATCTTTCGTCGCCGACGCGGATCCTGAGAAGCGAGCGAAGTACATCGACCAACTATTGGAGCGGACTGAGTTCGCAGAAATTTGGTTGATGAAGTGGGCCGAACTCCTACAAGTTCGTTCGGTTAACAATCAAGTCAGCTATAAGGCCACGTTGTTGTATTTCGATTGGCTGAAGGAGCGGATCTCGAACAACGTCCCGGTCGATCAGTTGGTCAAAGAGATTCTTGGTTCTTCCGGCGGAACGTTTAGCAATCCGGCAACGAACTACTTTGAAATTGAACGCGACAAACTGAAAATGTCTGAAAACGTGGCTCAAGTTTTCATGGGCACGCGGATTCAGTGTGCTCAGTGCCACAACCATCCGTTCGATCGATGGACGATGGACGACTACTATTCTTTCGCCGCATTCTTTGCAAAAGTAAATCGCAAGCAAGCCGAAGATCCTCGCGAGCGAATTATCTTCAATGGTGGCGGCGGAGAAACGAAGCATCCTGTTACCGGCAAAGTGATGAAGCCAAAGTTTCTCGGTGGCGAATACCCTGAAACCAAAAACAAAGACCGAAGAGCCGTCCTAGCCGAATGGTTAGCATCCGCCGAGAACCCGTGGTTCTCCCGCAACCTTTCGAACATCGTTTGGGCTCACTTTTTTGGACGCGGCATCGTTCACGAAGTCGATGACTTCCGCGTTTCCAATCCAGCGGTCAATCCGCAATTGCTCGATGAACTTGCGTCAAAGTTTGGCGAGTACAAGTTTGACTTCAAGATGCTCGTTCGCGACATTTGCAATTCGCGAACCTATCAGCTGTCGACTCGAAAGAACGAAACCAACGCCAGCGACGAAACCAATTTCTCCCGTGCAAACTTGCGTCGGATTCGAGCCGAAATCCTGTTGGACGTCATATCCCAAATTACGGAAACTCGCGACAAATTTCGCGGCTTGCCGTTGGGTGCTCGAGCCGTACAAATTGCCGACGGAAACACTTCGAACTACTTCTTGAACACGTTCGGGCGAGCGAAGAGGGAAACGGTTTGCAGTTGTGAAGTCAAAATGGAACCTAACCTTTCCCAAGCCCTGCATTTAATCAACGGCGACACGGTACAGAAAAAGATTCAGCAAGGTGCCGTCGTCAAGACGCTGGTTGACGCAAAGAAATCCGACGACGAAATTCTTGACGAATTGTATTTGCGATGCGTTTCACGAAAGCCAAACGAGGCCGAAGTGACGGCATTGAAGGCATCGATCGCAGAAAACGAAAATCGGCAACAAGCACTCGAAGATATCTTTTGGGCGTTGCTGAACTCTCGCGAGTTCGTATTCAACCATTGAACTGATGAACAACATGTCAAAGCCGAATAACCACGACGCCAATACAAGCCCGAAGCGCAAGCGAGTGAATGCGCGCCACGCTGCCGATTCACTCGCTTGCGCTTCGGGCTTGTATTTCCTGTGCTTTCTCGCGTTCACCATATCATCCGTTCATGCTCAAGAGAAACCTGCTGCCAAAATTACGTTTGACCAACACGTAAAACCAATTCTCAAGCAGCGATGCTCGTCCTGTCACAACTCGGAACGCAAAGAAGGTGACGTCGACGTCACAAACTTCACCAACCTGATGATCGGTGGCGGAAGTGGCGAAGTGATCGAGCCCGGTTCGGCAGAAGAAAGCTATCTGTTCCGATTGGTTACTCACGAAGATGCTCCCGAAATGCCGCCCGGCGGAAAGATTCCTGATCCGCAAATTGAAGTACTTCGCAAATGGATCGATGGCGGAGCTCTCGAAAACTCTGGCAGCGTCGCGAAGAAACGCAAACCAAAAAAGGATTACAGTGCCGTTTCGACTGGCGACAAACGCCCCGAGATCGAACCCGTTCCTTCAAGACTACCGTTGGTGCCCCAGTTGGTCGCCGATCGACCGTCAAGCGTTCATTCGCTCGTGTCGAATCCGTGGTCTCCGTACGTTGCGGTGTCGAGCCCGAAACAGGTTTTGGTTTATCGCACCAAAGATTTTGCATTGCGGGGCGTCATTCCGTTCCCCGAAGGTCAACCGGAAACGATCCGTTTCAGTCGCAACGGTGGGTTGATGTTGATCGGCGGCGGAAAACCGGGGGCGACTGGCAATGTTCTGGTTTGGGATGCGATCAAAGGGCGACGTATCACGGTCGTTGGCGATGAAAGCGATTCTGTTTTGGCAGCGGACATTAATCCTTCGCAGACATTGGTTGCGTTGGGCGGGCCGAAAAAGATCGTTCGCGTGTTCGGAATCGACGGCGAAATGGTTTACGAACTAACGAAGCACACCGAGTGGATCACGGCACTCCAGTTTTCACCAAACGGAAACTTCTTGGTCACCGGCGACCGCAACGGCGGCGTTCACGCTTGGGAAGCTGAAACAGGAAACGAAATTCTGACACTTAGCGGACACAAGAAGTCAATCACCGCAATCGACTGGCGCGTCGACGGAAAACTGGTTCTCACGGCCAGCGAAGACGGCAGTGTTCGAGTCTGGGACGGCAGCAACGGCAAACAAATCAAAACGTGGACCGCGTGTGGAGCTGGCGTGACTTCGGCGTGTTTCACTCGCGATGGCCTGATTGTCACCGGAGGTCGTGATCGTCTTGTTCGCGTCTGGGACCAAAACGGAAAGCAGATCCACCAGTACGAAGCGATGGGTGACCAAGTCACCAGCGTCGCATACTGTAGCGAGACAAATCGCGTTATTGCGGGAGATTGGGCGGGAAGCATTCACGTTTGGGACAAAGCAAACGCAAAACGAATCGCGACGCTCAACGGCAATCCACCAATGATCGAAACACGCATCGCGGAAGTCAACCAACAGCTGCAAAGAGCAAATGAAATCCTCAAGCCGCTGGCCGAACAAGCTGCTGCTCTCGATTCACGGATCGCCGCGATGACGGCTGAAAACGAAGCAGAAGTTTCAACGCGAACGGCGGGCGATGCCATGCTCAAATCCGTCGTGCAAAAACTTGCCGTTGCCAATAATCTGGTCAAGTCCACGGTCGAACAGCAGAACGCGTGGAAAAAAGAGTTGGCCGACAAAGAGAAAGCTGCCCCGCAAATTGACGCTTCCATCGCCAGCGCTAAATCGGCCTTGGAATCACTGGGCGATGACAAAGACATGACGGAAACGGTCACAAAGCTCGAAGCTCGCAAAACGTCACTCGTCGCCCGAATCGGCACGTTGAAGTCTCAGCTACAACAGGCGACGCAAAAGCAGGAAACCGCAAAAGCAGAAATCGCAGAGTTGACGATCCAGCGTGACGAATCGCAAAAGCAACTGGCTTCCCTGAACGCGAGTATCGCTGCTCGTGCAATGGAATTGGGCAAAGCCAACGATCAACGAGCCAAACAAAAACCGGCGTTGGACAAAGCGAAGGCAGACGTGCAACGCCCGACCAATGCTTTAGGGTATTGGAATTCCGAGTTGCAGTTTGCGAAGTCGTTGGCTCAGCTTGAAACGACGCTTCGGTCAGCCGAAGAAGTCGAGCAAGGCAAGCTGGATGAAGTGGACGCCGCCAAGGAGAAACTTGCCGCCGCCCAAGCCATCGTCGATCAAGCCGACCAGAAACGCGCCGAATCGACAAAGCAAATCGAATCGATCGAGCAACAGATTCAGGCGTTGAAGGGCAAGTA
>CAZORS010000206.1:0-9584 GCA_964582025.1 uncultured Pirellulaceae bacterium
ACGTCATCGAGTTCGATTAGTCGATCCATAATCATCGCACCGATTTCTTGGCTTTCGATCTCGGAGCTGCCGCACTGCTGCACGCCTTCGATGACTTCCGCGATGACTCTGGCGACTTCTGCCGTTGCGATAGGCCGTTTCCAGCATGCTCGCTCGATGCCGTTGCGGATTTTGTCAGGTTGAAAGATCTCTCGTGAGTCATCTTTTTTGACGACCCGAATGTCCAATTCCGCAACCCGTTCGTAAGTTGTGAATCGCTTGTCGCATGATAGACAATGACGTCGACGGCGCGTCGCGTAACCATCTTCCCCGCTACGCGAGTCGATGACTTTGTCGTTATCAGTTTGACAGTAAGGGCACTTCATTTTTTGGCCGATGAGGAATCCATTCAATCCGCTAATTGTATCAGTTTTGTCGCAAATGTGGAGGGATTTTTGATCCGACGCTATGCTTGCCCAATCATCTTCTCTAACCCTCCAGTATCGATGATTGGGATGCCAAGTTTGTCTGCTTTTTCACTCTTTGATCCAGAACCCGATCCGGCGACCAAATAATTCGTCTTTTTGGAAACACTGCTAGAGCATTTTCCGCCGAGCCCTTCGACGAGGGCTTCCCAATGCTTCTTTCCTTCTGGAAATCCGCCGCTGAAGCAAAAGTTGACGCCGTCAAGCGATCCGCCTGATTCGGGAACGATTGGTTCCACGTAATTCAGCAAGTCATCGATTTGTTTTTCATTTTCGGTCAGCCACGAATGGATTGCTTCGGCGGTGATGGTTCCAACGTCGTCTACCTTTTCCAGTTCTTCAACCGACGCCGCACGAATTTTCTCAAGTGTTCCGAAGTGGCTTGCCAGAGCCTTTCCAGCCGACTTTCCAGCGGCACCAATTCCGAACGAAGCAAACAATTGCCACAGAGGAATTTCCTTCTTCGATTTGGTCGCGGTTTCAATCGCCTCCGCGAGTCCGGAAACTTTGTCCGGATCGGGAATCATTTGAATGGCGGCGACGGCAAGCATCGACTGTCGATTCGTTAGACCGGTCGCCATTGCCGATTCGACGTCCAACCGATAAAAATCCGCGAAACTGGAAACGGCGTCGCCATCGACAAGTTGGCGGACTCGACTTTCACCCAAACCAAGCACGCCGAACGTCGAAAGATAGTGGCACAGGCTGCTGACGATTTGAGCGCCACAGTTGTCGCCGGTGCAAACCAGTTCCAACATGTCCTCTGTGCCGCCTTTGGCTAAATCCGTTTTCGCGCCGCATGAAGGGCACTTGTCGGGAAAGTCTGGCTTGGCCTGGCCGCCGATAACGCCGGTGACTTTGGGGATAATCTTCCCCGCTTTGCGAACGGAGATCACACTGCCAACGGAAATTTGATTGCGTTCCATAAACCCAGCGTTGTGAAGCGTAGCTCTGGAAACATTCGTGCCGGCCAAACGAACCGGATCGAAGATCGCGACGGCGACAATCTTTCCAGTGCGGCCGGTTTGCCATTCAATTTCGCGAATCGTTGGCGTTGCTTCTTCCTCGCGAAACTTCCAAGCAATTTTGCCTTTCGGATTTCCGGTCAGTGGGTCGCCGCGTCGCCCAAGCTGTTCATGGTCTTCGAGGTTGTTGACTCCGATGATGACGCCGTCGACTTCGAAATCAAGTTTGGAAATATCGTCTTCGTACTTTTGAAGGTCTTCAAATTTAAAGGGCTTCGTTTCGATGTAGGGCACGCCCAGATCATCGTTGCAAAATTTTGCTCTTTCGATTTCCGTTTTGTACGGCGGATTGGCGAGCCCTTCGATCGTGTACGCAACGAAGCTGAGCCGCATAAGTTTCGTTTTCTCTGGCGATTTGAATTGCCGAATGCCTCCGGCGGTATGGTTGCGGGGGTTGGCGCGGAGTTTTTCTCCAGCGTCCTCGAGCGATTTTTGAACGATCTCGAAATCAGAAAGCTTACAGATCAATTCGCCGCGAATCGAACAGGTGACTTTCTTCTTCAGTTTCGTTGGAACGCCGGAAACGTATTGGACTTGCTCGGTGACGGCTTCTCCGTTGATGCCGTCTCGCGGACGGAGTCCTGCACGATCAAGTTTTCCATCAACGTAGTAAAGGGCGACGGCGACTCCGTCTAACTTCCACGCTTCGTAAAACGTGCCCGCGGGATATTGAACGGGAGCGTCTTTGTAGAGCTTGCCTTTCGCTTTCAGGATCTTGCCTGAAGATTCTGCATCGCCGCTGAGATTCTCCTGCGAATCGTGCAGCCATTTAAATAGCTGCTCTTCTTGAACTTCGATGTCCTCGTGGCTGGCTTTGTCGATCGACGTAAGCGGCGGGTCGTGAACAATCTTTCGGGCAACGCTGACCAATTCTGACGCGGTTGCAGAATCGAAAAGTTTCGAGTCTGGTCGTAGTGCGGCCAGCTGACGGCGAAAAGCATCGTACTCACCGTCACTAACGATGATCTTCGTGTCGGGGTGCTTGCAGTCGTCGCCGCGTTCGTATGCCGTGTCCAAGTGAGCTATCACTCGCTCGAGGTTATCGGCTTGTTTTTTTTCAGTTGCAGTCAGTTTTGCCAACGTTTGACTCCGCCAAAGTTTGAAAGTTTTACAAAACGTATTATAGCGAACATTGCTCTTTACGAGCCATTGAACGTTTTGGTAAAGGAGCAGCCCACAAATAATGTAAGAGGACCTTTCTCATGAATTCCAACCGTCTATTTAACACCGTCGCCATTCTGGCGGCTGCCTTCCTGTTTTCTGGCTGCACCACAACGCGTACCACCGATACGGCTCGAACGGGCATGGAACAACTTTTGATTTCCAATGCGATCGATCAAACACTTGATAAAGTTGCACTGCCGCAAGTCGCCGGTCGCAAAGTCTTCGTTGATGATAAGTATCTCGAAGCTGTCGACAAAGGATACATTCTTGGGTCCCTGCGTCAGAAGCTGATGTCAGCAGGTGCTCATGTTGTTGACGCCAAAGAGGGATCGGACTTGACGATGGAAATTTTCTCTGGCGGAGTTGGAACCGACAATGTTGAGAGTTATCTCGGAGTCCCCGGTTTGACTGTCCCGGGAATGCCTGTTGAAATTCCAGAAGTTCGCGTCTACGAAAAGAAAAGCCAATTCGGAACTGCAAAGCTTGGGATGGTTGCCTATGCGACAACGACCGGTGATTTGCTCTACGACAATGGTAAAACACTTGCACGTGCAGATGACAGTAACTGGAGCGTGATGGGTATCGGGCCGTTTCAGGAAGGCTCCGTTCGTGAAGAAGTCAATCGAAACACGGGAGCGACGGACTTTACGGCTCGCGTCGCCAATGCCGCGGACGATTTGAAGTTCCGCTAGGATTGCATGTTGTTTGTAGTAACCGGCTTTATTTAGCTGGTTTTGCATTGAGGAAACAGCCTTTAGCGCGAACATGCCTAAAGGCATTGACTACAAACTTCATGCAATTTCGAATTGGAAAGGACTTCCAACCGGAGTTTGGTTGATGCGTTCCACTGTCTTGGGACTCAGGTAGCCGATTCTTGGGTAGCCGCCGGTCGTTTGGCCGTCTTGCAAAACGACGATGCATTGCCCGGCTGGAGTCAATTGAATCATGCCGGGCAGCAGCGGCACGCTGTCGGACAGCGTTCTGCCGCCCGTCGACATGGCTGGTCCGTTTAACCTCGCGCCCATCCGGTCACTTTCGGGACTGATGGAAAACGTAGCGGATCGTATCGCATGTTGGGATCGATTGTCCAGCCAATCAAATTCCGGTCCCGGTTGCAGATCGAATGGAGTGTCGGCGCTTGTTTTTCTTTGAAGATCAATGCGAATTGGAAATACAGGATCGGATGGCTTGATCCAATTCAGTTGGTCGCCAACCGCAAACGGTTTGCCTCCGTTGCCGCCGAACCTTGCTGGAATATAGCAGGACGCCGAACCGAAGTTCCTCTCCGTTTCGATCTCGCCACGGATCGCGATGTAGGCTCTGCATTGATCCGTCGCTGGGGAACCGGACAATGTGCTTCCGGCCGCGACTTCGACCGTTCGATTGCGACCGATTTTTGCCCCATCGAGTCGCCAACTCATATTGGCTCCCGTTAAGCAAATGGTTGCGTCAGAATCAAATCGAATGATTGGCGGAACGAAGTGGCATTCGATGATTGGGGCGTTCGAATCGTTTCCTAGGATCGTGTTTGCGATCGACGCAGCCGTCGCATCCATTGGTCCGCCACTAGTAATTGCAAAATAGGCGAGTCCAGTCCTACCTTGATCTTGTAAGACTGTCATCAAGCCCGGTTTCTCGAAGTTGAGTTTCCCAATGTCTTCGCCGAAAACGGAAACTCGTTTCTTTACGATCGGTCTCGTCGATATCGTTCGTTGTTCAAATTCAACTTCGTCGACTTGGATCAGTTTTACTGAATCGCCAGCACGAAGTTTGACCGGAGGTATCAGCTGCTGGTCGAACAAGTGATCCGCGATCTGTCCCACAATATTCCAACCTGCGGGACTTGGTAACGAATAAATGCCGGCGTACTTTCCGCCGATGGCAAAAGCATTCGAGGAAGTCCGCGTTGAGGGTGTGGCTTTACGAGGAACTTGAAGCTCTTCGGGCAAACCGCTCAAGTAGACGAAGCCGGGAAGAAATCCATTCATCGCAACGGTGAAGCGGCATTCTAGCAAGTGCTGCTGATATTTTGCTCGCGAGATTCCAGTCTGTTTGCTAATTCGTGACCAATCGTCGTGGTCAGTGAACAGGATCGGCAGCTCGATACTCTGATGTTTGGTGTTGCCAGCAATAACCTCAATTTGTTCCAACTCGCGCTGGCAATCAGCGTCAAAGTCGCAGTTCAGCTTCAGACATATTTCGATTTCAGTGGCGATGACTTCTTCGACGAAGCTCAGATCCTGTTCAAAGATTGATCGACCAAAAGATGCGAGTGAATTTTGCCCATCGATCGTGCGTCTCAGTAGAACGAAATCACCATAGTCAGTAGCTTGTGCCGTTGTTCCGTCACGCAGCTTCAAGTCAGTCATTTTTGGCATTGATGATTTCATGTGCCACGCGGGCAAAGTTGACTGCGTTGGGGGTGTCGCTGTGGAGGCAGATTGTTTCCACGGTAAGCTTGTGTTTTCTGCCATGATAGTCGATCACGTTGCCGACAGTCAGCTGACTCATTTGCTCGCGAAAATCGGCTTCATTGACAATCAACGCATCGTCATGATCGCGTGAACGCAAGGTGTCTCGATCTTCGTAGCGCCGGTCGCCGAACGCTTCGCGGACAAATCGAACATCATGTTGCTGACACAGTTCTGCGAATGTCGAATCCGCTTGGCCGTAGATCGCAAGCTCCGGATCGATGTTGGCGACCAGTTCGACGAACATTCCAGCAATCCGCTGATCGCGGAGAACGTCATGATACAGAGCGCCGTGTGGTTTGACGTGTTGGATTTCTCCACCAAGCGCCTCGGTCAATTCTTTGACGAACATGATTTGTTCCTGCAAGCTGACGCTTAACTCTTCGATGGGCATCACCATCGACTTCCGGCCAAAGTTTTCTCGATCTGGCCATGAAGGATGAGCCCCGACTTTCACACCAATCCGCAGTGCTTCGCGAATCGTGCCTTCGATCAATTCTCGGCCACCCGCGTGAGCACCGCAGCAAATGTTACAGGAAGTGACGTAGGGAAGTATCGCGTCATCGACTTCGCGGCTAACTTCCCCGACGTCACAATTGAGGTCAATGTGGTTGAGCATGGATTATTTGTCGGACAACCAAAACAGCTAACGATAGCACCGATGCTTAGGTCGCACACGTGTAGAATGAACCCATCTATCGTTTGTTTCGTTTTGATTTTCCTTTTCGTCGTCGACGAGAACGATGTGGTCGCGCATTTTTAAGCTGCATCTCGCGATACCAATAGCGAAGATTGGTCCAGTTGTGTCGGGTTAGCCGAGCGTTAGCACAGCAATGGCAACGATATGTGCCGAAGAGATAATACATGCCGAAGGTGAATATAATCAGAGCCAAATAGATAGCTTTGTTGGGCGCTGTGAGCGAATGAGTCTCTTGGCGGTTGCAGGAAAAACAATACAACTCGCGCCCACGCCTTCGATTGCGGGGTGACGGCGGTGTCGCCGCAATGGTGTCCGGACCAACGTTTCCGCCGTCGCCAGTCTCATCAGGATTATGGGTTGCGCCTTTCATTGACCTAAGCGTATTATACAGAGACGCAGTGACCTGCTATGCCACCATTTGTATGTCGCAAACGTTTTCGGCAAACAACTTAAATGAACACGGTAAGGTGAGCTTGTTTTGTTGGCATCGAGATCCATCGCGATGCCAAACATTCCAATTTGCATATCAAAAATACGTGAATCCATCCGCGGCAGCTGAATTCTTTTGCGACCATCCTGTTTCTAGCACATCGTACGATTCAGTATTACCTACGTCGACGCAGTGCAAGTCCGCCCAAGCCAAGGACGACAAAAGCCAGACTGGAAGGCTCTGGAACAGCATTTATTGTAATTCGCCCGTCGTTAACCGTGACGACCGGGTTAGTGCCGGCGCCAGGATCGTTAACGCCGTTGATGACAAATTTGTCATCACGAATGATCGTTAGGTCAAAAATAGAACCGCCGGGCACATCGCTGCCAACGTCAAATGTCATGGTAAACAGTAGAGTTGGCGAATCGTCGAGCAGGATTCCACCGGCAAGTGAAAGGTCATTTACGATCAAATCCTCCTGCAAGTTTTCAGCAAAATTAAAAAAGGTGGTCCCACCGAATGGAGCTCCACTTGTAATTGAAGCGAAGTCAAGGCCCTCTGGGGCAATGTTTGGGAATCCGTCGTTTCCAAAATCAAAGGGGACGTCGAAGCTGGTGAGGTTCTCATCTCCGGTCGCAGTTACTTCAATCACTACTCCGTTAGTGCCTGCGTCAACCGTTGCACTTCCAACGTTCACGATGATTTCGGCCGATAGCTTGTCGACACAAAACATCAGAGCGAATGCGGCGACTGTTACTATGAGATAGTTTTTCATTTGTTTTACCTATTATTGATTTACTTTAAATTGAAATGATTGAGGAGCCTTGATCAAAACGATCAAGGCCGGGAAGTTAACGGTATTTAGAAAAGTGGGTCAAACTCATCGAGAACGCTCGAGTCAACGGTCCGTTCCGCAAACACACTGTCGATTTCTGAGAATTGAATATCTCGATCAGATGAGCTGCGTTCGAGGCTCAATTGATCTTTCTTCGCTGCTTCATTTGCACCAGACAACTCTGGATTCACCGCGGCACTAACGTTCGAAACATTCGCTCTTGAATCGATCAGTTGCGATCTTGTGTCTGACGAGCTAACGAATACCGACGCTAATGGCGCTGTTGGCGGAGCCAAAGAATCGTTTAGACGGTTGTTGATCGCCAAGATATCCGCCGTTTGAATTCGGAAGTTACCATCGACATTCGCTCGGAATGAGTAGCCTGCGTCACCAATCGATTTGTTGATTCGCGATCCGGTAACCAAGTCAAGAATGTCGGCAGACTGAACACGGAGTGCACCACTTTCGACAACATCACCAGGAAGTGCTCGGAACGTATATGACGTGTCTGTACCTGAGCGAGTGCCTCCATCGAACGTGATCGCTGAACCGGTAATGTTCACTTCGAGAATAGAAGGATCTAGGACGCTGGACAAGCTCAGACGAACAGCGTTTCCGCCTTCAAGAACAAATCCGGTAACGGTCGGGATCACACCGTCGACTGGACTACCGCCGACAATTTTTTGCCCAGGAATACTGTTTCCACCATTGGCAATAGACGGGCTGATCTCGAAGTCGCTCAAATCGAGAGAGCTGATGTCGACGTTTCCGTCAAAAGTAACCACCAACTCGTCGACATTGATCCACGGAATAGTCTCTAACTGATCAGCCCGAGAAGTTAACTCATAGCCATATGTTGAGCCATCATCGGTGCCGTCAACTTGGTCGCGGAATTCTGTGTCCCACTGGCCGCCTGTGACGCTAGTCAATGTTTGAGCAGAGGCATCTTGGTAGACAGTTCCCGGCAGAGAGTTGTTGACATAGATTCCACTTACTTGTGCGTCAGCGACAACGCTATCATCATCCTCGATAACGATAGTAGATGAATCACAGTCGCCTGTGTCGCTAACCTGCACGGCTGTTGGGTTTCCGCCCAAAGTTACTGAGAACTCAGACGTCTCATCCAAGGTTACCGTGACCGTTTCTGGTCCTTCAACGTCCAAATCGAACTCAGGAGTAATGTTGATCGTGTTGTCAGTAACTCCCGGAGCGAACGAAACGCTAGTCGGAAGCGAGTCGTAGTCGACTCCATTGACGGCGGTACCAGTGAACGCCTCGAATCCGACGGAGATGTTGTAGGAAACCGGAGCTGGTGTTCCAAGCGGATTGCTTGCAGTGACAGAACCCGGAACAACGATCCGGACTGTGAACTGGCCAATTTGAGCTGGATCGCCCAATGCCGTTTCACTTGCTGTTGGATCAAGAACTTTGATGATGATCTGAGCACTATCGTTGTCGGTGATCGTCGTGATGCCGCCGGTTGGTGACCCCAATGTGATCTCCGGATCAGTCGACGGCATGCCAACGGTACCGTTGCTGTAGTCAATAGCAGTCAACTGCAGATCAAGGGACTCGTCGAGTTCGACAACCCCATCGATAGCGGTGCGGACTTCAACGGTAACGGAGCTCTGACCTGCCGGGATTGTCAACTGACTGCCAGTTACCTGAACAAAGTTGCCCATTCCATCGTCGACCCACAGTTCGTAGTCGCCTGTAAGGTGCGGCAACGGCATGACGCCCGCATCGGTGTCTCGGATCGCCTGTTGGTTGACGGCCGCGGACCCATCAACATTCGTGAAGTCGACGGTCGTGTCGGTGCTACTGCTAGTAGCTCCGGTAAGTGCCAAGGTGTAGGTTCGAACATCACCCTCACTGATGGTGCTCGCACCGTTCGGTGTCAAGCTGACCGTGGCACTATCGTTGTCCTCGATCGTAACCGAGCCATCAACCGTCAGGATGCTGGTCACTGGTACTGACACGGGCACCACATTGCTCAACTGAATGTCGAGAACCTCGGTGGCTTCCACGACAGAGTCGTCAGTGATCGGAACAGTGAATGTAAACGACTCGCCGACGTTGCCGACAAATGTCAGCGTTCCAGTCGTCGTGGTGTAGTCTCCTCCGTCGGCTGAGTTGTCGACCGTTGTATAGTCCACGGTGAATCCATCCTGAACGGCAACGTCCAGTGAAACCGTAACCGTGGCAGTTCCATCTCCTTCATTGACCGTGACGTTGTCAACGCTGACTGTTGCTGGTCCGTCGTTGTCCTCGATCGTGACTGAGCCATCAACTGTCAAGATGCTGGCAGCCGGAGCTGAAACCGGAACGACGTTGCTTAACTGAATGTCAAGAACCTCGGTGGCTTCCACGACAGAGTCGTCAGTGATCGGAACAGTGAATGTAAACGACTCGCCGACGTTGCCGACAAATGTCAGCGTTCCAGTCGTCGTGGTGTAGTCTCCGCCGTCGGCCGAATTGTCGACCGTTGTGTAGTC
>CAZORS010000207.1:0-7722 GCA_964582025.1 uncultured Pirellulaceae bacterium
TGGGTTGCGAAACTCGTTTGATGAGCGCGATCAAAATGGACGGCGTTTGCGAACCTTACATTCGCCGCCGCGCTCAACGTCACCTCGAAAAAGGACGCGTTGTCATTTTGGGAGCTGGAACAGGCGGACCCTTCGTGACCACTGATACGGCCGCCGCAATGCGCGGCATGGAACTCGCGTGCGACATCGTCATGAAGGCGACTCGCGTAGACGGTGTGTACAGCGAAGACCCGGAAAAGAATCCACACGCAGTCCTGTATTCGGAATTGAGTTTCCAGACAGCCGTTGAAAAAGGACTGCGAGTCATGGATTCGACAGCCATCTCTCACTGCATGGAACACGATCTGCCGATCAAGGTGTTTAACTTTCGCAAAGACGGTAACATCATGAAAGCGGTCATGGGCGAGAAAGTTGGGACCATGGTTTCCAATGATGTGAAAGGCGCTGTGTAGGTTCGTTGTGTTGCGGTGGAAATGATGAGCGACTGAGCGAGCCGACCAAACTACGCAGGATCAACCGCACGATAAGCAGCAATCAAAGCAGCCTCGCCTTCTTTACCATTGATCGAATTTCCGTGCTCCATGCCGATCACGAAATCTCTGCCCTCTTTTGATGCCCGTTCATGAATGTGTTTGAACACGTTCACGTAATTGATTTCGCCAGTGCCCGGTTCTTTACGACCCGGATTATCTCCGGCTTGGAAATACGCGATCTCGTCCCAACACTGATCGATGTTCGTGATCAAATTGCCTTCGGTGATCTGCTGATGGTAGATATCGAACAAAATCTTGCACGCTTGGCTGTTAACAGCACGACAAATTGCATAAGCCTGGTCGGAATATCTCAGAAGCGTGCCGCCGTGATTGGCATGCCAATTCAACGGCTCAAGGACCATCACCAAATCATGCGGCTCCAAAACTTCGGCACAACGTCGCAAAAGATCAATCGTGTTACCCAACTGATAACCTTCAGCCATTCTTGGACCACCGTATTTGTTTCCGCCGGCGACAGGTTGATCGATTGAACCGGGAACGACGGTCATCCATTTGGCGTTCACGCGTTTGGCAACTTCTACAGAGGCTTTCAAAGCTTGAAGGATTTCTTTCGCTTTGTCCTCGTTGCGTTGCGCAAAGGTTGGTTCGACGAAGTTGGCATACGCGACAAATACGCCCATCGTCATGCCGAGTTCGGTCAGCAAGTCACCGATTTTCTGCTGCATTTCTACGGATTGATTCGGCAAACCGTTGAATTCAATCGCGCTGAAGCCTTGATCGTGACAATACTTGATCTCATCGAGAATGTTATTTCCGAACGAAGCTCGGAACGAGCCCGGATGCGGAGCAAACTTCATTTTGAATTTCTCAGGCCTTTTTCCGCTCAGAGCCGTTGCGGACGCGGCGTCTGCCGTGGCCACCGCCCCGCCAATCACCGCGGTAGCCGTAACGGCGGATATAAAGTCACGACGAACGATAGATCCTGTATTGCGCTTGCTGTTGCCACATTCTAAATCTTCGCTCATATCAAATGGCTCCTTGGATAAATTAGTGCCCGCCGACAAACATGTCCAAGATCAAGGTAAAAAGGAAGCTTGTCGAGCAGACGATTTTAGCCGAAAATGACGGCATCGCTTAGTCTAGAAACAAAGCATCGGCCTCAGTGAAATCGACGGAGGCTCGTTCATTAAACTTTCAGAAATCGGAAAGAACATGGTTGACACTGAAGACACAAATTTGACGGCAAATGAATCTTCAGATTCAGCTGACGCAACTTCTACCAAAACTAAAGTCGAGAAAAGAAGTTCGGTCTCACTACCATTCCTTCTCGGGATAGTAATTCTCGGTGTAGTCGGGTACTTCGGTGTGCGTCAGGTTATGTACATGTCGATGTTGAATGAAATGCAGGAAAAAGTGGACAAGAAAATCATTCCAATCGACGCCAAAACGCAGCCTAAAAAGGACCCCAACATGGGGCCAGCCAGCACTGGTGGGCCAGGTAACTAATTGCCGCTCCGTAACCAAAAAATGGCGGACGGCTCTCGGGATCGGCGCGATGACTGATTTACAACGCTGACCTATCGTCCACCGCCACGTCGTCCACCTCCGCCACCGCGATTTCCTCCGCCGCCTTGCTGTCTTCCACCGCCAGCACGGCCTTGTTGTGCTCGAATCGCCTGGATGAAGCTGTTTCTAGCTGCTTCTTGTTGCTTTGCTTGAGCATCAGCTGCGGCTTTGCTGGCCTTTGACTTTGCGTCGCCATTCTTTTTCCCGTTTCCTTCTGCGTTCATGGTGCCTTCAGAGGAATCTCCATTAATGTTGTCGGCTCCTACGATTTCGACTTTGTCACTGCCGAGAAGATTCTTAATAATTTCCGCCATCTTGCCACCGTCGCTTCCCTTCATGTCAATTTCAACAATCTTACGTGGCTTCTCAACTTCCGGTTGATCCAAGAAAGTAACCAGCGCTTCTACTTGGACGAAAATTGACTTCGGCCCCATAAAGATAAGCTGGCCGGTTTTGACATCGACATCAATATATCCTCGTGGCTTCACTTCCTTCGTCTCGCCACCGCCGCCTTTACCGCCGGTCAGTTGTCTCATCATTTTCATCATGTTGGCCGCATCGTTTCCACCGCCACCACCCCCGCCACTGGCTTCCGCATCCTGAAAGTAAACGGGCATCAGGTTCTCAATTCGCGTTTTCATCTCTTCTGGGTCACGGTGGTTAACGTGAATTGCGTAAATTTGACCCGCTGTTTCAGGATTGTGTGGAGGTGTTGAAATGTCAAACAAATCAACAGCCGCATCAATCAATACCAAGTCGTTTGAAGTTGCTCCATTGACCCAGAGATAATTCAATCGGCCATCTATGCCGATCGTGATTTCGCCTTCGAGTGAACTCACAGAGCCACCACCTCCGCCGCCTCCAAATAGGGAGTCGAGCATTCCTCCGCCAGCTTCGCCCATCACGTTGTCTGCGATTCCACCGAGCAAACCGGCTCCTCCTCCACCGCCACCGCCACCAGAATCAATGCCATACATTGATTCCAACAGAGACTTCATGTAGCTCGCTTCGCAGTGACGCAACTGGTAGACCGTGGGCGCGACTTCTTCTGACTCCTCGCCAACCTGTTGATCGATTAGAAACTCAACATCATCACCCGCATCAAGATCTTCGGATTCGATAATGATGCCGAATTCAGTGCCCCAGACTCTCACCGGAGCGCCTGGAATTGATTGGATTTGCTTTGGTGACTTATAGCCATCTGTTTCGCTGGTTTCGACTTCTGGCCAAGCTTCATCAGAAGACTGCAAGACAGCCGTTGAAAGATTCAAAGCCGTCACTGGAAATAGGCTTGCGGCAACTTCGAACAATCGGTCACCAACGACAGTACCTTGATCATTTGCCCCGGGCAAACGCTGAGGTTGAGGTTGAGGTTGAACTTTCTGTCCTCGTCGGAACAGGCTTCCATCATCGGTCGATGGTCGTGGAGAACGAACATCAAAAGGATTCTGACGGCCCATCGTCGGCCACAAGTCTCCCAAAGTCGGAAGGATTCGATCGCGATCAGCTGGCGACATTGGAATTGCGCGGCGTACGGTCCGCAAGCCATCTGATTCCGGAGCCGACTTGCGATCCAACTCTTCAATGATTTCCTTAGCTTCGAGGACCTGAGCTGGCGTTCCGCGTACCATAATGAAATCGCGATCGGTATTGGCCAACATCGCGACATTGTCCGATGCATTTTCAGCTGTGATTCCCAGCATTGTTTGAGCCGCCAAAAGAATGTCCCCGGCATCTCCGTTTTCCAATTGGATCGTTGCGAATCCTCCATTGTTAGAATCTTGCAACCCTAGCACGGTACGCACAATCTCATGATCAGCTTTCCGCCCCATCACCGTGATCTTGCCGGTTTCTGATCCTTGGATAACGCGTGCTCCACCGCCTGCATCGAAAAGCAATCGATCGATGACTTCAAAAGTTTCTTTGCTGTCACGGGGAACCGAGTACTGCTGGAGCGTCATCGGATCGTCAGCGGCTGCTTCAAACTCGCCAGGCTTAACGTCAAAGACCACGACTGCCGACTTGACGTCCGCAATCAAAGCAGGCGTACCACGAATAATGATTCGCTGGGATCCCGGTGCAGAATCAACCAATAGTGTTAAAGTGCCATCCGGGTTGCGATAGTTTTCATCAAGCTCGTGAATCTTACTAATCTGATCCAGAAACAGTTCGGCGCTAATGTGCTTCAACTGAAAGCTTGAATACGTTGGCGTCCCACCAAGTTTTGCTCGAGAGATAACGTCACGCATGAAACGAAGGTTCTGTCCCGACTCGCGAACGAAGATCTCGTTGGTGTCAGGGTAGGTTTGAAAAAACGCTTCATTATAATCCTCGACTCGTTGTCGAAGCTGGCTTTCAATGTCCTCCATCGACAAACCCGAAACATCAAACACGACTTGCAGCGTTTCATACTTGCCGCGTTGATCAAGTTCGGTGGCGGCAACCGTCTCGACCAATTCCGCTGGCAGAGCACGACCAGCATCAACCAAGTAAAGTTTGTCTCGATTTCGCAACAGCGTCTTTGGCGGATCGCTCAATCGAAGCTTGTGATTGATTTCGTCGATCGCTTCGATGGGACTGACCAAGCGACCACTAACATAGCTAAACGATCCTTCAGGGTATTGGTCGACTGACTCCAGAGTCAATCCGGCTTGTTCGGCGTACCATTCGATGACGATCGGCCAAGAGACTTTGCTGAAGTTGAACTCGAGCATTTCAGCATCCGAATCCTGCGTTTGATTGACTTGCACTGCAGTCGCCACTTGGACCGCTGGAAACAACGCAAAGCAAAGTACCGTCGCGACGGTGAAAGCAATATTTTGGGGGAGTGATGTTTTCATTTGATTCCGCATCCGATCGATATATACCGCTACAGTCTAAGTCGCCCTTAAGTCTCATTCCAGCATTGAGCCCGGCAGATCTCTGCATTGAGCAGACTCCATGCTATGATCGCCCGAAACTGAATATGCCGTTGCCGAAAGGTACGCCCTTGAGGTGTCACAATCTGCGAAATCTGTACACTCAGAACCCGCCTTCAGCAATCGTCTGTCGGCGATTAAACTCCAGTTCCGCTCTCAAGTTTCGTAAATCTCCGCCGCAGCCCAAAATCTTCCAATGATCCTGCTAACTTTGGAAACCACTTGTGATGAAACCGCCGCCGCGATCGTCAATGATCGCCTTGACGTGCTCTCAAGCGTCGTGGCCTCCCAGGCGAAGCTTCACGAAGTCTACAAAGGTGTCGTGCCCGAAATCGCTGCACGGGCCCACGTCGAGCGGATTTTGCCTGTCATTGATGAGACATTGAAGAAAGCCAGCTTAACTCTCGACGACCTCGACGGGATTGCCGTTGCCAACACCCCTGGTCTTTCTGGCTCACTCTTGGTTGGCTTGACCGCCGCGAAGACACTCTGTTTTGCAAAAAAACTCCCGCTGATCGCCATCAATCATCTCCATGCCCACGTGTATGCATGCCAGTTTGGATCAGACGCACCGATCTATCCGTGCGTCGGTCTCGTTGTGAGCGGCGGTCACACGCATCTATATCACTACACCAGCGCGACGGAGAATCGTTTTCTTGGCGGAACGATTGATGATGCCGCTGGTGAAGCGTTCGACAAAGTCGCCAGCATGTTGGGCTTGCCGTATCCCGGTGGTCCAGCCATTTCAAAAGTAGCACTCGATGGCGATCCGACAGCATTCAAATTTCCGCGGAGCTTTTTGAAAGAGCAACGCCTCGAATTCAGTTTCAGCGGCTTGAAGACGGCGGTTCGATACGCGATCACCGGTCCGGGAAAGTTCGAACTTGATTCTGTTTCGATTCCAAAACAAACCGTTGCCGATTTGGCGGCTAGTTTTCAACAGGCAGTCGTCGATTGCCTCGTCGCCAAATCCGTACAGGCAGTTGAGCAGTGTTCATCACAAGGTATTCCGCGGCGGTTATGTGTCGGTGGCGGCGTCGCAGCGAATCGCGTCTTCCGCGACCAATTGGCAACCCAATGCGAGCGAAAAGATATCGAATTGCACTTCGCAGCGATGGAGCACTGTACTGACAACGCCGTCATGGGCGCAATTGCGATCGAGCGCTTTAAGGCAGGGCTGCTTGAAGACATGAACCTCGATATTTTGCCAGGTCTGATCCGCGAACCGCAAGCAGGGTAAGGTGTTGAACCAGGCAGAGCAATCAGAAGTAGAATTTGCATCACGCGTTCGGATGACTTCCATCGAAGCGTTTCACTTGCATAGTTCAAACTACGATTGGCCAAACTGCGTCACCAGTCGTTACCACTTTCGCGGCTCAATCGACTCTGTGCTGGCGAAGAAAGCTTGGATGCATTGCCTTAGCAGACAAATATTTTCTACTTGGCCGATCATCAATACGAAAGGCCAACCTAAATGGTCTACGAATGTTGATGCAGATCGCCTGCGGACCCTTGCTGAAGATTCATTCCACGAAGTGATCGTTGAATCGTGGCCAGAAACCGAATCAGATTTCGAATTGCCTAGCGTCAATGATCGTGGCATCCCGGAAGTAGCAGCCAGTGACAATTTAGGGTTTGGTTTGTGGTGCGTTCGGTCCGCCGACAACAGTCGCGTCACCTTAATCTTCGCGGCGGATCACGCGTTGGCTGACGGAATCGCCGCGGTTAGGTTTGTCCGCGACTGGATGCTGGTTTACAGCAACCTATGCGCGAATGCTGAAGTAGGCCGCGGTTTGACAAAACTCGATTGGAAACGGTGGAAATCACGCAGTCACCTCGGTTTGTTCTCTTGGTCTTTTATTAAGTATCTTCCCTGTCAAGCGATTGGACTTTTCGGGGCAACGAAATTCATCCTGCGAAAATTTTCCACGATCGAGCCAACGAATTTAGACTCGCAGCAGGCCATCAAATCCCCCGGTATTGTTGGCCGAACGATCAGCCCTGAAGTAACCGATCAACTCAATGATCGAGCTGAACGGTTGGGCGTATCAGTCAATTCGCTATTGATGACAATCGTGTTCCGGGCAATGAAACGTATTCGCGGCTCGATCGAAGATGATGCAAATTGCCAATGGGCCGAACGGAAATGGATTCGACTGGTCTTGCCGATCGGGATTCGCGGCCTTGCCGATCGCAAACTTCCGAGCACAAATAAAGCTTCACTCGTTCAAATCGAGCGAACGTTCAAGCAAGTTTCTAATGCAGACGGGGCTGCCCAGTCGATTGATCGCGAAGTCCGAATCATTATGGGCTTCAAGCTGGATTTGGTTTTCTTGATCGCAATTCGATTATTGAGCATCGTTCCATTTTTCCTTCGGTTTGCTGCTGGCAACCAAAAGTCACGAGGAACAGCCGTGTTTACGAATCTTGGGGAGCCGTTTCGCAAAACCCGAGCATGCAATTTTCGCGAAGTTGGAGATCTTGAGATGCAAGAATACGATCTCTGCGGACCAATTCGTTGCGGCACTCCGATCAACATTGCTTGGAGCACGTTTAAGCGCTCCGTTGGAGAGAAGTTACGGCTCCATGGAAGACTTTCACTGCACTTTGATCGCGCCATCGTGTCAACCGAACTTGCATCGGCGATTGCAGATGCGTTGGAAAAGGAATTGTGCGACGTAGCTCAGTTTGGTGGTTCCGGCCGATAAACTTCGTCGCATAGAAACCGATTGCCGTTACAATGC
>CAZORS010000207.1:7822-9531 GCA_964582025.1 uncultured Pirellulaceae bacterium
CTCCATTTCCCAACTTCTGATCTTTCGCTCTCATGGCTAACGAAGACTTTGATCTCGCTTCACTCGCGGAGTTCCTCCATATCACGCCGGCCGAAGCTCGAAAAATGGCAGAACGTGGCCGCGTTCCAGGCAAGAAAATTGGCGGGCAATGGAAGTTCTTTAGCGCCGAAATTCATCAATGGTTTGAAGATCGAATTGGCGTTTCGGATGATCGTGAACTCGTGGAAGTCGAAAAAGTTCTCGAAATTCAATCTACGAAACAGATCGTCGACTCGTTTCATATCCCGGACATGATGCCCGCCGAGCTCGTGTTCGTCCCGTTACTTGCGAGGACAAAACCTAAAGTTATCCAACTCCTTTGCGATAGCGTCGCGAACACCGGAGCCCTTTGGGATCCGGACAAAATGGGTGATGCGATTCGGAAGCGGGAAGATCTCCATCCGACAGCATTGGAGAACGGCGTTGCGATGCTCCACCCGCGTCGACCGATGACGACAATCATTGGCGATCCGTTCATCGCGCTCGGTGTCACGACCAGCGGTATTCCATTTGGTGGCCCGCGTGGAACGTTAACGGATGTGTTCTTTCTGATCGGTTCGACTGACGAAGCCGTTCATCTTCGTGTGCTCGCTCGCTTGAGTCGACTGATTCGCGAATTCGAATTTTTGGATACGCTTCGATCGACCACCAGTTCGGCAGCTGCCCATGCGTGCATCGTGCAATATGATGATCAGTTGGATTGACGAGAGAATCACTGCCCAAGTATGATTTTGGTCGGAAGGTTCCAAATTCCAGGAGGGATCTAAAGAATGAGTTCGCTGCAATTACTGATTTCAGGTGACTACTGGCACGATGATTTTCGTGATCAGTTTTCGAAACTTGAGTATCCCGCAACGATGGTTCCGTTGGAACGAATCCACACCACATCCAACCAGACTTACCAGCTTGTTGTGCTCGCTCAGTCACGGCGCGACCAGATCTCGCAAACCTCAGTCGACACGATTCGCGCTGCGATGCCGGGGATTCCAATCGTTGCTTTGCTGGGAAGCTGGTGTGAAGGCGAAAACCGTTCGGGCAAACCGTTAATCGGTGTGAATCAAGTTCTCTGGCATCAATGGGAAACTCGATTCGAAAAATTTTGCGTTCAAAAGAACGACGGCGTGAAGTCCGATTGGGAATTGCCTCTAACGGCGTCGGTCTCCGACCGTGTTCGAGATTTTTCAGCGAATCCGGTGCTGACTCAACAGCTGTCTGGCGGAAAGTTTCTTATCAGTTCCGAAGACCGAACGTCATTCGAATCCATCTCGGATTTGTTGAACGTCTATCAATGCACGACTTGTTGGTACGAGTCTCAATCGGATGAGGTCTCGCCAAGTGATTTTGCGGCCATTTGCGTTGACGGAAACACCGCGTCACCCAACTTTCTGGATCGGGTTCGTCAGTTGAAGTCGCAGCACGAATGCCTGCCCGTCATTGCGATGTTGAACTTCCCAAGAAAACAGGATCTGAATTCACTGGCCGAACTTGGCGTTCAGGAAGTCGTTTCGAAGCCGTACACCGCAGACGAATTCGTGATTCCATTGGTCCGAGCGACCGGCGAGCATTCGGAAAGAACAGGTCAAATCGTTCCGCGACCGGCAGTATTGTCCAAGAAGGCTTTTCAAAACCAAGCGACGGGGAAGCATCCAGACGCTTCTTGATAAACATAA
>CAZORS010000208.1:0-9478 GCA_964582025.1 uncultured Pirellulaceae bacterium
CCCTTTTGTTCTCCTTCCTTTTGTTCTCCTTTTGTTCTCTCTCGCTACTCAAGTGAACTTTCTTCGTCACCGCTTCTGGGCGGATTTGCCATGTCGCCGAAGAAGATTGCGTTCATGAAAAGTCGGTTGGTGGCTTTCCAAAACCCGCGGAAGTTTGGATTGTCGGCCATTAAGATGAATCGACCGCTGCCAATTGGCTTGACGACAACACTGGCTGATCCTTTGAATTTCTCCACGTTTTCATTGGAGCAGTAGCCGGCCATCAGAGGTCGTTTTTCATCGTAGATGACTGGATTGCAGTACGGATTGTTCGAAGGTTTCAGGAACTTCGCATGGTTTCGAAACACTGCCAGTTCGGAGTCGGTGAATCCAAACAGCAGCGGATGTGTCAGGTCGGCACGCGTTTTGAAAATGGCACCACTGATCAGTTTGAGTGCCCGTTCGTTGGATGCCGAATCGAACGGTTTTTGGATTTTAGGTTTCGGTTTCGATTCGGATTCCTCCGACTTCTCATCTTCCGAATCTTCATCGTTGTCTAATCGCTCCGCAACCGAAACGGCTAGCTTGCCAACGGCGATCACAGTGCCGCCTTGCTTGGCAAACTTCTTCGCGACATCGAGATCCGAATCTGAAATTCTTCCATCGGCAAGAATCAATGTCGTGTAGTTATCAATTTTCGTTTTCGCGAAACTGGATTGCTTTAGAAGCGTCACGGGCATTTGATACTGCGAATCCAGTAAGTGCCATATTTCTCCAGCGCTGTAAGCCGAGACGCCGTTTCCAATCATCATCGCGACGTTGCGTTTTTTGATGACTGAGAAAGTCGGGCTGCCTACATCTGGTCCAGTTTGGCTTAAGCCGTTTTGAACAACCGTCACAACGGCTCCATCGAATTTTTCTGAAGACAGAATTTCAGTGATGGATTTACGTTTCTCGGGTTGGATTTGCAACGGAATCGAAAGCGTGCCGTATCCGAAATCGGATTGGCCAGAATCTTCGCTGGTTATAAACGGTTTCTTTGCCACGCGGACACGGATGTCGTTCGCGAGAAGTTCACCAAGCAACTTCGCAGCCACATCGGATCGGAAATCGACGAAGTAGCCGAGGTCGTCGTCGGCAAATTCCGTTGCAGGTGTTTCTGATGCGGTATCGTTAGGTGAATATTTGGTTAGCGAATCAGCGTCGAACGTTTTCTGCAAGTTGACTTGCTCGATCCCATACGCCAACGGCAGAGTCCAGCTGGAAACGTCATAGAAAATGTTTTCCTTGAAGTTCTTCTTTCGCATCAACAGTGATTTCAGGAATCGATACTCGGGCTGCTCGCAAGGCACCACTAAAGAGAATTCGGCGTCGAATGTTCGATCGCCATACTCCGTGTCTTCTTTCAGCCAGTAGCTGTCAATGTCGTGCCGCAGCAAGATTCGAGCAAATGCTTCCAGTCGTTGCCGATTGTCTTGGCAGCTGAACAGATAAGTTTTCACTTTCTGTTTGGCGCTCATTTTAGAAGCCTGCGCGTAGAAGTTTTGTTTGTACTTCAGCAGTTCCGTCCGCATCGCACTGGTGGCACGTAGGCTGGAGAGCGACGTCGTAAAATGATTGCCAATCGCTTCGGTGAACTTGAGGATTCCGTCTTGGTTCGTTTGGACGTGGCCTCGTGCGCTCGCTTGCTCGAAAAGGATCCCAACGCAACCGTGGAGATCCGGATACGTTGAGCCTTTTCCCATATAGAAATCGTCAAAGCGTTCTTGCGTGAAGTACAGACTGCCGCGTTTGTCGAGTGCTTTCGCGTGGTAGCTGCCGAACTTGCGCGTTAGTTCCTGATTTTTCGCAGGCGTCATCGGGTTGGTGCGTTGGGGAATTCCTGGTTGGAAGAAGTAAGTCGAATTGGTTCCCATTTCATGAAAGTCCAGCACAACGTTTGGCTTCCATTGATGGTACCAACCCAACCGCCCTTGGCTTTCCGGATGCACTGCTGGCAACCAGTCACGATTCAAGTCAAACCAGTAGTAGTTGACGCGTCCCGGCGGCCACATTTGATTGTGTTCCGCATGAGCCGGATCGGGATTCGGAACGACTCCTCGGTATCGATTGGCCCAATTCGCGAAACGATTGAAGCCATCCGGATTGAGGCTCGGATCGAGCAAGATCACACAATCGTCGAGCCACTGTTCGATTTCGTCACTCTTTGCAGCTGCCAAGTAATAGGCAACCAAAGGAGCGCAGTTTGTCGCGCTTGCTTCGTCGCCGTGAACGCCGTAGCCCATGTTGATGATGGCTGGAAGCGAATCGAGCGATACTGATTCTGCGTCGGCTGAGTTTGGCTTTGTCAGTTTGTGATGTGCTTCGCGGATTTCGTCCAATCGGTCACGGTTGTTTTGCGATGTGATTGTCAGCATCAACAACGGCCGTCCGCCGTGAGTCGTCGCGTACTGTTCGACAGAGATGCGATCCGATACTTCGGCGAGTTTCCGCACGTAATCGGCGACTTGCGCGTGCGAAAGATGCCGATGACCAATGTCGAAGCCAAAGAACTCACGTGGCGTCGGAATGGAATCGTCACACTCGACTCCTTCAGGCCAATGATAAGTTGGGCTGCTCTGTTTAGCCTCTTGACATGTTGCGTTGCGGTGCGTGCCGAAAGCAACCACGGTAATCAAAAACGTAAGCCAGTATGCACTTTTTAGTTTGCCGGTGAATTGCACAGAAGTCTCGAGTCATAAACAATGAGCGTGTTGATAGAGAACCAGCATAGTCTTCGAACGAGGCAATGGTAATGAAATGAGTGCAAGATCTCGCGAAATCACCATGCAATTTAGCCGCGCGCAGCGTCGCAAAGGCGCAGAGTTTTCGACCGCATGTCCTCTGCGCCTTCGCGTCTCTACGCGAGGCACCATTACCGAAACAGTTCGACCATTTGACGGACCTTTTTACGAATCACCGCTGGCGTCGCTGACGCGAAACCAAACACCAAGCCGTTGCGACGTTTCTTGACCGGTGTTTCGGGAAGGTAGTATCCCGACAATGGACGCGCGATGATTCCTTGTTGGTCGAGTGCTGCAACAAGGTCGGTGTCGCGCTGTTTCGTTTTCAGAATCGTGGTGCAATGCAAGCCGGCGGGACAACCGATCACCGTAAGTTTTTCGCTCAAGTGCTGTTCGATTTCAGAGACAAATGTCGCGCGTCGCAACGCGTGCGTCTTCCGCATGCGTCGAAGATGCCGAACGAAGTGGCCTTGACGAATGAATTCACTCAACACGATCTGATCGACTTGCGAACCCGGACGCGACACCAGTTTCAATGCGTTTTCAAATGCAGTCACCATGGGCTTGGGAACGATCGCGTAGCCCAAACCAAGAGCCGGGAAAACGACTTTGCTAAAGCTTCCCACGTAGATCGTCCGCGCACCGTGATCCAATCCTTGCATGCAAGGCAACGGCTGCTGTGCGTAACGATATTCGCTGTCATAGTCGTCTTCGAGAATCAGAGCTTCATTTTCGTGAGCCCAATTCAGTAACGCCAGACGTCGATCGATGGGAAGCGTCACACCCAAAGGATACTGGTGCGATGGTGTGACGTAGGCGAGCCGCGCTTTACGATGTTTGGAAATGGCTTCTTCGATCATGGCTCCCGATTCATCAACGGGTATTGGCGTGATCTTCGCGCCGCGTTTTACGAAAGCGTCGCGGGCGCTGACATAGCCCGGGTTTTCAAACAGGACTTGATCATTGGGATCGATCGAAATCCTCGCCACGATGTCGACGGCTTGTTGAGTTCCGCTAACAATCATGACTTGGCTTGGATCACAATTGACGCCACGTCGAATGCTGAGGTATTCCGCGACTTGGGTGCGAAGCGGCGCGTAGCCTGCTGGCTCACCATACGACAACCGTGACGGATCAAGCGACTTCCAGACTCGGCGCACAATTTTTGACCATACAGCAATCGGGAATTCATCGAGAGCAGGTTCCCCGGGGCAAAACGGTTTCGATTCTCCCGTGTGCCAATTGCTGCGATCTGTGTCGACGATCGTTTGTCCGTAGGCGCTCAGGTGATTCGAAAGTTTGTTCTTGTGCGAAACAGCTTCGCTGCTGACAGGTTGTGGCAGGACTTGTTCATCAGGAATTTCGCGACTGACAAAGGTTCCTCTTCCCTGTGAAGTATGCAAATAGCCTTCGGCAATCAGCCGATCAATCGCGGAAACGACGGTCGTGCGTGAAACGCCAAGCTGCTCCATCAAGTCACGCGATGACGGAATGCGACTGTTTGCTTTGAGTCGTCCATCGAGAATCGCGGCACGAATCTGATCGTATAACTGTCGAAACAGAGGAGACTTGCGCCTTCCGTCGAGTCGCAGAAATCCGAACTCGTTGATTGTGTTTTGCATTGAAAAAAACTCAGCCGAATCTAATGCTTGTTGAGCCCAAGGGTGGAAATTATTGGACTGCTTGAAAATGCAATAATTGGATCTTTCAACCAATCCACCTTTCTACGATAGTTGTTTGACTGCGCGAAAGCAACCAAGCCGAGTTATCAATTAGACAGGACGCAAACATGCCTTCACCCGTTTCACGAATCCCGGCTTTGCCAGCTGGTGATGCGATAAAACATTTCGAAAAGCGGCTCGCTTACGAGACTGATTGCTGGGATGTGAATCATGCGATCACCAGTGACAGAGTGGATTTCGTGTTGCTGGACGTTCGAGGTGAAGAGGCCTTTGCCGCAGGGCATGTTCCAACCGCCGTCAATTTGCCGCATCCGAGGATCAATGAACAAACGCTCAGCCAATATCCGCCGGAAACGTTGTTCGTTGTTTACTGTGCTGGCCCGCATTGCAACGGCGCCAACAAAGGAGCATTGGCACTTGCGAAACTTGGGCGATCGGTGAAGGAAATGATCGGCGGAGCAATCGGTTGGGTTGACGAAGGATTCGATTTGACGAAAGGAGCGTGATCGATGCCCCGAGATGCAGAGTTTTCAGTCATCAAAACGGACTGGGCAGATGGAAGTTGAAATCACGGATCAGAACACACTGCTAATCCGTGGCGACGCCGTTTTGATTTTGGAAGGAGAGTTGAAGGCCTGATGAGCGAAGATTTTGAACAAGCGAGCTGTAATCGTGTTAGGCAGGTTGCCAAACGTGGCCAGTATGATCGCAAAACGGTGTATCAAATTTTGGATGCCAGCCTCGTCGGCAACATTGGATTCGTCACTGATGATGGTCCGTGCATCATTCCCATGTTTTTCGCTCGTCGCGACGATGAGCTGTTGTTTCACGGTTCGACCAAGAGTCGCTTGATGACGATGCTCTGTAGCGGAGAGAAAATCTGCGTCTCGACAACGTTGCTTGATGGCTTGGTGATGGCGAAGTCACTGTTTCACCATTCGATGAATTATCGTTCGGTCACCGTTTTTGGTTGCGGCTACGAAGTCAACGACGCAGACAGCCGAATGGAAGCTTTTAAAATTATCAGTGATAAAACGATGGTCGGCCGTTGGGACGATGCTCGACAGCCAAACGTCCAGGAGATGAAAGCAACTTGCATTGCCGCGGTGAAGATCGAATCGGCAAGTGCGAAAGTTCGTACTGGTCCGCCAAGTGACGAACGGGCTGATATGGAGTTGCCTGTTTGGACCGGAGTCATTCCGCTGACTCAGGTTGCTGGTGATCCGATCGATCGGCCAGACGAAATGGCAGATTTGAAAGTGCCAGAGTATGTTGAACTTTGGAGGAAAACGGTCAACGCTTGAATTTGGATATCCGGTGGGCACTTAAAAATGCCTCGCGCAGAGCCGCAAAGGCGCAGAGTTTCTCGATTGCATGTTCTCTGCGTCCTTGCGGCTCTGCGCGAGAGTCTTTGCACGTGTCGGCTGTTTGGAAATGGCTTCTACGCTATCCTGATGTGATACTTCGATTCTCAGATCACAGCATTGCCATGACGTACAAAAATGTAACTCCTGAAAACACACGCATCGGTTGGATCGGTACTGGCGTGATGGGGCTGAGCATGTGTCGAAATCTGATGGAAGCTGGCTATCAAGCGACCATCTTTTCCCGCACCAAATCGAAGGCTCAGTCTTTGATCGCTGCAGGAGCGACTTGGGTTGATTCTCCTGCTGAAGTTGCAGCTGATTCCGACGTAAGCTTTGCGATCGTTGGCATGCCCGAAGATGTGGAAAGCGTTTTCTTGGGCGACGCTGGATTGTTGGCCGGAGCTTCCGAAGGCAACATTGTGGTCGACATGACCACCAGCAAGCCTGAACTTGCCGTGCGAATTCATGCCGCTGCGAAAAAGAAATCAGTCGCCTCCATCGATGCGCCTGTTTCGGGAGGAGACGTTGGCGCGGACAAGGGAACGCTGTCGATCATGGTCGGTGGTGATCAGGATGCGGTTGCAGCGGTAAGTCCACTTTTCGACATCATGGGCAGCACGATCGTGCATCAAGGTCCCGCGGGATCTGGTCAGCACACAAAGATGGTGAACCAGATTTTGGTCGGAGCTGGCATGCTCGGCGTTTGCGAATCGATGCTGTACGCACTGAAGTCTGGGCTCGATCTGAAAACCGTTTTGAAGTCGGTCAGTAGTGGCGCCGCTGGTAGTTGGGCGCTGTCGAACCTTGGTCCACGGATTATCGATGGTAACTTTGACCCCGGTTTTTTCGTCGAGCACTTCGTCAAGGATTTGAACATCGCGTTCGAAGAATCGAATCAAATGGGTTTGAAGTTACGTGGCCTTGAGCTTGTGCGGGATTTGTACATTGAGCTCGAGAAAGCTGGCTTCGCAAAGTCCGGCACCCAAGCGTTGCAGAAAACGTTGTCACAGGCTTCGGGAATCCAGTGGCCGGCTTAGCCTGTTGGGCTGGACGTTTTAGCCGTGGTTAAATTTGATGTAGTTTATTGATCGTAAAGTTTTCCTAAACGATCGACCCAATGAACCTATCTTTGCGTATCATTGAGGTGGTCAATGGCCAAGTGAGATCAAATTTTTGCGTTCATCGTAACGCTGGTTCGGCCCAGTCTTTTCAGCTTGGAAAACTGACATCGTGGATAAGGAAATCGAAGCGGGAGCGAGCGACAGAAATCTTCTCTTTGGCGTCATCGCACTGCAGATGAATTTTGTTGATCGTGACGCGTTGTTACGTGCCATGAATGCGTGGGTTCTGGATAAAACAGAGCCCATCGAAAACATTCTGGTTTCTCAAGGCGATTTGGAAGAAGCAACAAAGCGACTGTTGGTCGCGTTGGTAGATCGGCATCTTGAATGCCACGACTTGGATCCGCAACAGAGCCTTGCATCATTGAGTTCAGCGGGAGGTGTCGCAGCGGCGTTGAATTCCATTCAAGACTTTGACTTGCAGCAGTCAATCGTGCATTTGAATTCGGATTTTCGCGATATCGATCCACAAACGATTTCTTTTGTTGGGGATGCCACCAATGAAGGTGGACGCTTTCGAATTCTACGGCCTCACAAAAAAGGCGGTCTTGGGGCGGTGTCGGTCGCGCTCGATCAGGAACTGAATCGCGAAGTCGCCTTGAAGGAAGTTCAGCAGCAGTATTCGGAGCACGTTGATGCGCAGGATCGATTGAGAGTCGAAGCTGAGATCACCGGAGGCCTCGAGCATCCCGGTATTGTTCCCGTCTACGGACTGGGCGCTTACGACGATGGTCGGCCGTTTTATTGCATGCGATTCATTCGCGGCAACAGCCTTAAAGATGCGATCCGAAGCTTTCACGACTCAAAATCTTCAATGGACGCAACGGCTCAGAATCTTGAGTTGAGGAATCTGTTGCGTCGATTCATCGATGTTTGTGATGCGATTGACTATGCCCACAGTCGAAAAGTTCTACATCGTGACCTTAAGCCCGGTAACATTATGCTGGGAAAATATGGTGAAACACTGGTGGTGGATTGGGGCTTGGCCAAAGCAACTGCTTCGACTCGAAAACCAATTCCGGAAAGCACGGAACTGCCGGTCGTTCCTCGCTCGGGGAGTACAGCGTCTCCAACCATGCAGGGTTCCGCAATGGGCACGCTAGGTTACATGAGCCCTGAACAAGCGGATGGGCATATCGACATACTTGGACCTGCAACGGACATTTACAGTCTTGGTGCGACGTTATATTGTTTGTTAACCGGGGAATCGCCGATTCAAGGTGCTGACAACTCGGAGAGAATGCGAAGAGCAATTAGTGGCAAGTTTGCCAGTCCGCGCGAGGTGGATCCTTCGATTCCCGCAGCCTTACAGGCGATTTGCCTTAAGGCGATGCAGTTCAGGCCCGTGATGCGTTATGAATCCGCGGGTAGTTTGTCGTCTGATGTCGAGCGATGGTTGGCTGATGAGCGTGTATTGGCGTTTGACGAACCCTTGTTGAGACGGTTCGGTCGGTTCCTTCGCAAGAATCGAACTGCCACAACGACGATTGCGTTTGGAAGCTTGGTCGCCTTCGCTGGTTTGATTGGGATGAACCTTGTTAGTCGAGCCAAGAATGTTGAGATCACGGAGAAGAATCGTCAGATCTCGATGCGTTCGGCTGAACTTAAGGAGTCCAATGACAAACTTCAGTTGTCACAGGATGCCCTGCACGGCGACTTCGAAGTGTTTAGCTCGATGGCGTTTGACTTGGTGCAAAAAGCTGAGGGAGACTTATCGCAGCTGCCAGGTGCCGAAAAATTCAGAGAGTGGATTTCTGGAAAAGCACTGGAGATGATCGAGAATTACGAAGGAGTCAATCCGGACAAAAAGGTCTTCAAGGACGGCAAGATGTCTCGAGTTTTGCTTGCCAACTTGAATCGAACGCATGGCAATTTCCTACGCAATCAATCGCGATACGAAGATGCGTTGAAGTGCAACAATGAAGCAGTTCAGTTGATGCGAGAGCTGCTTGCTGAAAACGAAACCGATCCAGTCGCTCAAGGGAATTTGTCTGATTTCTTGCAGGATTTGGCGATCACAAATTTCGAATCTGGAAAAACACAACAGGCTAAATCTGATATCGCCGAAGCGATTGAACTCAGCGGCAAGATGCTTGAGAAGTATCCTACTTCCGCGAAAGTCCAGAATCTTCACGCGGTCAATTGTGCTGATGGGGCTTCGTTATTCAAAGAAATTGGCGATGTTGAAAAATCACAGGAGTATTTTGAAGAATATTTCGCCAATGTTGATGTGCCTGAAAATGTCGAGGATTCAAAATACACCATCTATCTCCTCGCCCTTGTCGGCCAGTCGGAAAACTATCTCCATTTGGAAGACTTTGAGTTAGCGAAGAAGTGGGGGCAGCGGGCTTTGGTGGAAGCTTCTGCTGCACTTGAAAAATCAACGGCTCGTCGAATCAGGCATGCAGTTGCCAGAAGTAATCTTCAGCTGGTTAAGATTGCAAACGCTTCGGATTCCGCCGAGGAGGCAATTGCCGATAACGCAATCGCGGCGATCGAAATTTGGACCAAACTGAACAAGGATCACCCGGATTTCGTACATTACA
>CAZORS010000209.1:0-9444 GCA_964582025.1 uncultured Pirellulaceae bacterium
TCTTCGATTGCTTGCCGCGCAGCTTGAACCAGCGATCGGCCTTTGAGAAATTCGCGGCGGTTGGAACGTTGATTCATTCGTCCAGTGTACTCACTCGGATCGATTTGATGGACTTTGATTCTTCCGCGAAGCACGGATCGACGAATCCGGGCTCATCAAGTTCTCCCATCCGTGATTTGATCAGAACTAATTCGTCGGCGTCGAGTTCGGTGGCGAGTTTGGCAGCGATCGAGTCACTGGTGAAATCCCACGATGCGGGAACGTCCTCGCAGCCAAGAACCCAGTCGCATGAGTCGAAGATAACCGTTTGCTGCTGCGATGTATTCACTTCCTCAAAGTGACTGCAAAAGTCACTTTCGCGAATACTGCAGTAAACGATTTTGGCCGTCAGGCTCATCGCTCGACAAGCCAACTCATGAGATTCTTCTTCGGATTGATCACGATTGCATCGCCGGATCAAGTCCGCGAATCCCCCGCCGCCAACGACGATGATGTTCTGCATGTCCGCGTTTAGGTACAGCCAAAATTTTAGCTTTGGTGTCATTTGCTTGATCTCAAGCAAACTACCGCCAACTTTTACGACCCTTCGTTTCATCATTACGCCGCCTCGCTTGCAAGCACGGCCACCGCAAGCGCAGGTGCGACGTCGTTGACTTCGTTGCCAGCCATCAACGCCAATGGTTTGATGTAAGCGCGGGGAAACAATGTCGAAAATAGCGTCCGTACGAAGTCGCATCCGCTTCCAGTGACGACAATTTCATCGGGATCAAAGCTCCGATACTCGATCGCCTCGGAGATGATGTGCTCGACTTGTTTGAGTATTTGACAGCTGAGCAATTTCGCTTCCCTCATGCCGACATCGTCGAAATCCTCGCAAACCATTCTGCAAATTCGCCGCGCTGCATTGGCGGTTGTCATCGATCGACCATCCGCGGTGTCGAAATCTTCAGGAGCCTCATCTCTCATTCCACTAACCAACATCGCGTCGCCAACGGTTGCAAAGAACTCTCGCGCGATGGGAATGTCATTTCCTTCGAGCACTAATCTGGAAATGACGCTGCAAACGGGAGTTCGTCCAGCCCCAACGTAGACAAGTTCTCCAGTTCGAAGGCGTTGCGAATCTGTTTTGCCGCGCGTTTTAACCATGCCGTTTTCAACTGGAATGATGTCTGTGGTCGTTGATCCCATGTCAACGACCAGCCCTGTCGAATCCGTCAAGAATCGACTGGCGTAAGAGGCTGTCATCGCCCAATTCGCAGCTGCCGTTTTCAACCATTGTTGCTTCGCATCGCTTGCGTTCCTAAACGTGACGTCTGTGCCTGCGAAGATCGGAGCAGAAAGTTCAAGCGAGGAACAGACGTTGACAACGCAGTCCACAATTTGTTCGACACCAATTTTGCGAGACTTAAAACAGTCGGCAAGTTCAGCGGTCATCGTGACGGCGAGATTTGGCGACGGCGAATCGCAGGACTTAATGATTTCGGTCAGCGTGGCTTCGAGTTTGTCGTGCTCAACCCAAAATCGAAACGGCATATTGCTGACGAAGCCATCGGTCGAAGCGGCTTTGATGTTTGCTCCTCCGATGTCCAAGCCAAGCCAAGTCATTTGCTTACGATTTCTTCTAGCGCTGATTCAAATTCGGAATGTTCAAAAGTATAGCCACCAGTCAGCGCTGCTTGGGGCACGACGCGCTGTGAACTGAACAGGCTATTTGCAAATTCACCTAACGCGATTCGTAAGGCGAACTTTGGAGCGGGAAGGATTGCAAATCGACCGACGGCTTTTGCCATTGCTGCCGTCATGTCCCGATTGCGAATCGGGTTGGGAGCCGTAGCGTTAACGGGCCCGCTGATCGATTCATTTTCAATCGCCCACTGAATCATACCGACCAAATCGTGGACGTGAATCCAGGGCACCCACTGTTTGCCGTTGCCAAGGTTTCCGCCGAGCCCCATTTTGAACAGCGGCAGCATCTTTTCCATCGCTCCACCGCCACGCCCGATCACGATTCCGATTCGAAGCAGCACGACTCGGACACCATGTTCAGCCAGACGTAAATTCTCTTTCTCCCAATCGGAACAAACTTCGCCAAGAAAACCCTTCGCAGCAGGATGGCTCTCGTCGACTTCGGCTTCGCCCGGGTCTCCATAAATTCCGACTGCTGAAGCGGCAACCAGAACTTTTGGAAGCCGTTCTAATTGAATGATTTGATCCACCAGAGTTCTGGTCGCCTCAATCCGGCTCGAGCGAATACGTTCTTTCTTCGCAGCAGTCCAGCGACCTTCTGCGATCGATTCGCCCATCAAATTGACCACGGAATCAATCTGCGTTGACGATTCAATCGAGAGCTGATCTTTCCATTGGAGAAACTCGTCTCCATGTGTGCCAACTTTTTGTTTAGCCCGTTCGACGTTACGCGTCGTAAGGATCGTTCGATCGAGTTTCGGGAGCAAGTAGCTGCCAACGAAACCTGTTCCGCCAGTGACGAGTGTTGTGTGGTTGCTCATCCGAGAGGGACCGTGGAGAACGCAATTTGTTAACGGAGCCGTCCATCGGCTCGCGACTACAAGTCTACACTATTGATTGTCATTCCACATGGAACAGTCGATGAGTCACATCGAATACACTACCGTCCGAGTCGACTCCGTTGATGCTGACTCGATAGGTTCCCGGTGGCAAAGAAGCGTTGTAGCTCCATTGATCTCCATTTCGCCGCGCCGGCAGATTTATTTTTTCTGCGACGAAAGAACTTCCATTCCAAAATTTTCGACTGTTGATGTCGCGAACAAAAAGTTCAACTTCGTCCAATTCAGGTTGTGCACCGGCGATTGCCAATCCGTGGATCTCAGCGGTGCCGTTGAATCGCTCAGCGTAAGTGGGGCGTTGGAGTGAAACTTGCGTTTGTGGTTCTGCGAGTCGAAACACGACGGTGTCCGGTGGTTGGTAGTTAGAAGACCAGTCGAGCCCCCAAGCCCAAGCTTTCACGAGCCCGGCGGGTGGTTGACCTCCGAATTCAAGTGGGAAGTCCCAACAGGTCAAAAGGCCGTTGCGATGCTTCAGGTTTGCCGTAACCTGATTGAATGTTGCCGACCAAGTGTTGCCGTCCCAATACTTACCGGTCGTCAAGTCTCGAATCGCCAATCTAACCGTTCGAGTCGAAACCGTTGCTTCAGCAATTCCTTCCAGCATGTAAGGGTAAGGAAGTACATCAAGATCGTTGTAAGGGACACGGAAGCTTGCTTCTGCGGGAGACCATTGCTTCGATCGTCGAAGAGTAGTCGCAAACATGGTTTTCGTTTCTGGAGCGATCGAGCCATAGATATTCGAAAGTTGCTCCGGGTCATTGGCGAGGTTGAAGTATTCTCGTCCACCGGTCGCCCACTCGATGTAGAGTTCGTTTTTCAATCGAAGTGCGGTTGACGCAAACTCTTTGTTCTGGCCGAACATGAATCTGGTTTCGAAATTCTCGATCAAAACGTTGTCTCGAACGCCGGCTGGGTTTTGTGGGTCTGCGATCAAACGGGCAAACGACACACCGTCAGCAAAACGGGGTGTCGTCCCTCCAGCCAACTGAACGATCGTCGGGCCAAGATCGATGTGAGCCAAAAGATGATCGGACTCATCGGCAACGACTCCCGGACCTGCGACCAAAAGTGGAACGTTCGTCGATCGGTTCGAAGGGACACCTTTGGAAACCAAGCGATTGTGCCCGAGCGCGAAGCCATTGTCCGACGTCACGAAAATGTAGGTGTTGTCTTCGATGCCGCGATCTTTAAGTGTCGCAACGATGTCTCCCACCATGTCGTCAACTGACTTCATCGCCAACAGTCGTTCACGATAGTGCGTCGCGAGGTAGCCATGGGCGTAAGGAGTCAAGCGAGGCATCGACTTTACCGGCCCAGAAAGATCGCTTAAGTCCTCTTCGTCGTAGGCGAGTGACGCAGGCATGGTCACGTCGTTCCACAAGTCTGCGTACTTCGCATCGTACATTTCATCCAAGCCCGCTTGCTGTCGATGCGGACCGTAAGGATTCAGGAACATAAAGAACGGCTTGCCATCGTTCGAAGCAGCTCTCTGTTGAATTAGCGCAACGGTGTCGTCTGCTTCGGCATTGGTTCGATAAACTCCAGCCGCCAAACGTTCTGCGTAAGGCCCCGGGCCGTTTCGGTTCGTGATTCGATACGTTTCGTAGTAGCGACCTCCCACCGAAGAGTAAAAATCGTCCCAGCCTTCGGGGATCATGAAAACGGTTTGATGATGCAGGAACTTTCCAATTTGAATTGTGTGGTAGCCAGCGTCCTGCATCCATGTACTCAAGTCGTCGCTTGCGTAGCCGCGATCCAAGTAAGACTGCATTCCTCCGTCGAAGCCGTAGGCAGTCGGAACGTCGGGCTCATTGACACGCATGCCACAACGGTGAGCATACTGTGCCCGAAGCAAACAAGCTCGTGATGGTCCGCAAAGTGGTGTCGTCGCGTGGACGTTGTTGAATTTGACGCTGCGGCCAGCCAACGCGTGCAAGTTGGGGAACCGAGTCGAAAGAGTCTCTTCGGAGAACAGTTCTGCGTCGGCATCGTCGAGGTTGATCAGAATGATGTTTGGCTTTGCTGCTCCGTCCGCAAATCCCAACCGAGCGTTTTCTTGGGAAGTTCGCTTCGTTGCCGTGCTAATCTGAGCCGACGTGATCGAATCAAAAGTCAGCAGTGCGGCGAAAGTGAGGAGTATGGATAGCTTCAAGGATCGCATTGGTGCTCCGAGGCAGGTCATCGTTGATATCTATGATGCTGACTACCCGATCCCTGAGTTGCCATTGGTTTTTAAATCAAACCAACAAGTTTACGGCAGATGCTACGGATTGCGCCGACAATGGTTCATCTGCATGCCAAAAGCAAGAAAGTGCAAACGCTTTTCAGGATTAAGTGTAAAACTCAACCTGTCTTGCCAGTCCGTTCCGCATCCGAAAAGTTGTCTGTGAGATGATTCGCCGGTAAGCTTTCCCAGACACGTAACTCCACTCAGCCATTCAAAGTTCTATGAAGTTTTCGATCATCGCTATCGTGCTCGCAGCACTCGTGACCACTGCATCTTCGGTCGCGCAAGACAACCAGAGCTCGGCAAACTTGGATTGGCCGCAGATCCTCGGCGCGAACCGTAACGGAATAATCGCCGAAACTGGGCGACTTGGCTGGGACGATGAACCAGTAGTCGTTTGGGAGAAAGACGTGGGCGAGGGATTTGCAGGTCCAGTGATTTCCGGCGAAGAACTGATCCTGTTTCATCGGCCTAACGGTAGTCGGGGAAAGTCTCTGGTCGTCGAAAAGTTTAACGCCAACAGCGGCGCTTCGGTTTGGAAGCGGGAACTTGAGACGCAGTTCAACGGAGCAATGGACGGCGACTCGGGCCCCAAGGCGACTCCCGTGATCAGTGATGGATTTATCTATTGCCACGGCCCTGATGGAGAACTCGCGTGTTTGAAGTTCGATGATGGACAGATCGTTTGGCAACTCAACGCGAGGAAACAATTCAAAGCTTCGTCGGGATACTTTGGATGTGGCTCGACTCCGATCGTGATTGATGGCCTAGTTTTACTAAATGTGGGCGGGCGTGATGGAGCGTCGGTCGTCGCCTTTGATGCTTTGACTGGAGAAGTTAAATGGAAAGCAGTCAAGGACGAGGCCAGCTATTCTTCGCCGATCGCAGTTCAGCACAACGGAAAATCGATCGCTGTTTTCCTGACACGTACAAAGTTTGTTGGGCTTGATGCTGCATCAGGCGAAATTCTATTTTCCAACCCGTTCGGAAAACGTGGCCCGACTGCGGTTGCGTCGATGCCAGTTGCTTTTGGCAGCAAGATTTTTGCAAACGCGGCGTATCGCGTTGGGGCAATGGTTGTTGACCTTTCGAAAATAAAGACACCGGGCGAACCGATTGAAGCGGATTGGTCCAGCAACACCGCTTTCGCAAGTCACTACGGAACTCCTATTTATCGAGACGAACATATTTATGGGACGAGTGGTCGAGAAGACTTCGGCAACGGATCGTTCCGTTGCATTGAGGCCGCGACCGGCGATTTAAAGTGGGAGCAGTCATCGTTTCCGGTTGCTCATACTTTGTCGGTTGGCGAACTGCTGCTGGTTTTGGATCACAAAGGGCAACTTGGATTGATTGAACCTTCACCAGACCAGTTCAAATTGTTGAAAACGGCAAAGGTTTTCAAAGGAGAAACGAGAGCGGTTCCTGCGTATTCAAATGGCCGACTGTTTTTTCGATCCAACGCCGAGTCGAAGGTTGGGAAATTGATTGCGATTGATGTGAAGGAAAAGTAGGCCGGATTTTCGCATTTCTTGAAACAACTTTCGCAAGCCGGAATCCTTTACTTTGCATTTGATTCATCAGCAATTTATTTGACTGAGATGTGACGTTCGTTGATAATGGCATCGTTGAACGTCTCCTTTTTTATTCAATGCGCATGTCGAACCGATGTCCTACTTGTCAGAGTTCTCTCGCTGTCTTTGCGATCAGTTGCGATGATTGCGGATGGACCCTCAACACTTCAACAGAAAACGAGTTGCAGAAATCGGGGGGCGTGACCGCGACTGCCGTAAAACAAAAAGGCGAAACGTCGCGAAAATCTTCACAGAGCCCAAGGTCGAATCGTGAAGCCGAATCACATTTGGCAAAAGCGATGCGGCGGATTGAAAAGGAATCCTACGAAGCTGCGATCCGATCGATCAACCGCGCCATCGTGGCGGCTCCACTGGATCGGATCGGCGAATGCTATTCGCTCCGAGGCTATTGTCATTTGAAGTTGGACGATTTTGTGCGATCGGAAAAAGATTGTTCAGAAGCCATCAGTCAAAATTGGAATGACGCACAGACTTATGCGTGGCGTGCCGCGGCGCGAGGTGAACAGAATCACTGGCGTCGAGCATTCAATGACCTTGACAAGGCTTGGCATCTTTCGGACGACGATCGCGATCGATTCACTGGCTTGATGGATTCGTATTCAGATGCCTGTGAACTATGGTTTGCCAAACAGGAAAAGACTCCAGAGACTCTTTCAGAAATGGGTTGGGTTCACTTTCGTCGCGGTCGATACGGTGCGGCAGAAGAATGCTTTAACGAAGCGATCGCCGCCGACCCCAATCACGCACTGGCTTCGGCGGGGGTTGCGAAATTGATCTTTGACGGCAGGTCGGAAACAGGCCGCTACCGTTCCTCCAGAGCATCAGAAGTTTTGCAGTTTTGTGCGGTCGCGATGGAAGGGCCATCGGATTGTCAGTCGATTGTGTTGCCGATTCGAATCAAAATCAATCGCAGTAAAGGTGACCTTGATCGAGCGATGGCCGATTTAAATCACCTCACGACGCTTGCCAAAGGGGATTCGGAATTGGCAGTTCGCTGTTGCCGGTTGCGTTACGAGGCGGGCGATTATATGGTCGCGATCGACGAGCTATCGAAGATGCTCATGGCAGATCCAATTCCAGCCGACGCGTTGCTGCTACGAGGTGACTGCTATCGAGAGATCAGAAATCATCCGTTGGCGATTCAGGACTACTCTCGGTTCCTTAAACTCCGCCCCGGGGATACAGAATCACTTGCCCGTCGTGCCGAAAGCATGTTGGCGATCGGTAACATTGATCGAGCCCTCGCGGACGTTGATCGCGCGATTGAAATCAATGAAACGTGTTTCTCTGCCTACATCTGCAGGGCGAAAATTAAGCTACAGGAGGACAAGCTTGATGAAGCGATGACCGATTGTCGCAAAGCTTCTTTGATTGATAACAGTCAACCACAAGTTTTCTCAACACTTGCATCGTTGAACTTTAAACTTGGAAGATACACCGAATCAATTGAAGAATATTCGCGAGCCGCCGAGTTGGAAGAAGACGTGCGGCTCAAGGCGAACTATCTGTATCTTCGTGGAATCGCATATTACGAATTGGGCAAGTACCAAAAGTCATACACGGACTTCAAGAAAGCATGCCACTTGCGGCCGAACCACGCCGGAAGCTGGATCTGGAAATCGGCCGCGTGTGCTCGTTTGGAGAAGTGGACCGACGCGATCGCTGGACTTCAATTTGCGATCGCGACTCGTCCGTCGTCACAGGATGAGTATCGAAAGCTAGGAACGCCTGTCGCGAATAAGGCGATTGAGTTTTTCGACCGTCAGCAGCAACGTGGACAGACGTCTCCAGATTTGTTTCGCCGGCGAGCACTGGCACTTCAGTTTCTTGGTAAGTTCGAACAGGCGATTGAAGACTACACGAACGCGTTGACCATGGACCCCGACAATGTCGAGACGCTAATTCGCCGCGGGCAGGCTTACTTCTCCATCGGTGGTCGCAATGAAAAAGCGGTCAAAGATTTCAAGGCTGCGATCAAACGCGATCGCGGAAACGACCAAGCACTTTTTCACTTGGCCAACACGCGTTTTGATGATGGGGAATATCAGCTTGCGTTACGAGACATCCGACGCGCTATCGAGAGCTCGCCGCGGAATGTCAGGTACTACGGCTTATATGCCGATATTTTGCGAAAACTGGGCCAGCACACTGGCGTTATCGAAGCACTTGATCGGGCGACCTTACTGGATTCAACGGATCCGGTCACCTACCAGAAACGCGGACATGTGCACTACTTGCGTCGCAACTACGTGAGTGCCATCAGTGATTTTACTCGTTCATTGGAACTGAGTCCGATGCAGCCAGAAGTTTCTCTGACGCGCGGTCTGGCGTACCTTAAAGCGGAACAGCCCGAACAGGCGATTGAAGATTTTGAGCGCGTGCTAACGCAGAACATGTCGCTTCCAAAAGCTTATTCTGGTCGAGCCTCTGCATTGGCGACGCAAAGAAAACACGAGTACGCTCTGATTTGGTTGACCAAAGCATTTCATCGATTCCAACGTCCACGTGATCTGTCAGAGCTGGTGTTCGCTCGTGGAAAGATCTTTGTGTTGATGGGACGATCTGCTCCAGCGATTGACGATTTTTCGACGGTTGCCAAATTAATGAAGCATGACGACAAGACTGTCGCGGCGGCTCGATACGCTCGGGCGATCGCCAGATACACGATGGACTTGCCCGAAAAAGCCAAACGAGATTTTGCTCGAGTGATCTCGCTTGATCCAAAGAACGAGCATGCAGCGTTGGCGCTACAATGGCTTAACGATCCGGAAAGCTGTGATAAGCCACCCTTTTTAGATCCGGTGACGGAGATTGTTCGTCCCACTCGTCCGCCAGTCGTTCGAGCCCAAGTCAACGTCGTCACGCCGATCAAAGACTGGTCTGCCGAGAAACCTTATCACACGTGGATTTTGAGGACGCTTGACAAAAAAGAGTTTGGCCCGATGTCTCGCGAGACCTTGAACTTGTGGATTCAGGAAGGCCGAATCGATTTCGGCATGAAGCTGCTGCGAGCCGATTGGGCGAAATGGAAACGAGC
>CAZORS010000210.1:0-1093 GCA_964582025.1 uncultured Pirellulaceae bacterium
CTGACTCGCCACAAACCGAAACTGAAACTGCCGTCGCAACCCAAGCGATTCACAGACTTTACATCGACACCGTCGGTTGTCAGATGAATGTGCTGGACAGCGAAATGGTTGTCGCCGACTTGCGCCGCCAAGGATATGAACTGGCCAGTAGCGTTGCCGATGCAGATACGATTCTGTTCAACACGTGCAGCGTTCGCGAACAAGCTGAAAACAAGACTTACAGTGCGCTTGGTCGATTGAAGGATGAGAAGAAAAAGCATCCCGACAAGATCATCGGTGTGATGGGATGTATGGCTCAGAAAGATCAAAAGCTGATTTTCAAGAAAGCTCCGTTCGTCGACATCGTCGTTGGACCTGGGCAACTGAAAGAGATTCCTGCCCTAATCGAGAAAGCTCGCACCGAAGGCGGGCAGCACACCGCCGTTGGACTTGGCCGAAAAGATGGCAAGCTGGATATCATCAAGCGATCCCATGAGACTTTCGATCCGCTGCGTGATCCGTCGATGCGTCCAACGCCGTTTCAGGCTTATCTGCGAATTCAAATTGGCTGCGACAAGTTCTGCACTTACTGCATCGTGCCGATGACTCGTGGTCCCGAACAAGGTCGCGATCCACAACAGATCTATGACGAGGCAGTTCTGTTGGCCGAACAAGGCGCCAAAGAGATCACGTTGCTAGGTCAAACTGTCAACAGCTACAAACACGTCGCCGAAGACAAAACCGTCACGAAGCTGGCGGACCTATTGCACAAGCTGCACGACATCGATGGCATCAAACGAATCAAGTTCGTGACCAGCTACCCGAAGGACATGACTTACGATTTGCTTTACGCGATTCGTGATTTGGAAAAGTGTTCTCCGTATTTGCATGTGCCACTTCAAAGCGGCAGCGACTCGGTTTTGAAACGGATGAAGCGGGGCTACACCGTCAGCGACTATCGCGACATGATGGCTCGGATCCATGAAGTGCTCGGCGATCGTGCCGCCGTTTCCAGCGACTTCATTGTTGGCTTCTGTGGCGAAACGGAAGAGGAATTTCAGGAGACGATCAAGCTGGTTGAGGAATGTCGATTCAAGAACAGCTTTATCTTCAA
>CAZORS010000210.1:1193-9423 GCA_964582025.1 uncultured Pirellulaceae bacterium
GTTGGAGTCTACGACGTCGCGGGACAGACCTTGTTCGCGACGATCGTGACGGATCATGTGGACAACGCGAGCATTGTGACGTTGAGTTAATCGTCGCCACGTCGACAGGAATAGTTTTGACAAATTGCAGATTGACCATCTAAAATGGGGCGATTGCTAAACAGACGAGTAGGCGGGGGTCCGATGGCCGTATCAAATGACGATTTAAACAGCTTTCATCAATTTGCTATTTCTGTGCGCGATACCAACGCGGAAGCGTCGATTGAGCAACTGCTTACCCAATGGCGTGCGACAAAGGAACGCGAGTCTGTCCACGAAGCAATTCGCCAAGGGCTCGAGGAAGTTAAGGCTGGCGGCGGCAGACCTTTCGATGAATTCTTTGCTGAAATGAAAGCAAAGTACAACCTTTCCGTGGACGCTTGATTGTCTTACACGGTCATCATCCAATCGCGGGCTCAAGCTGAGTTCGAGAGCCAAGTCGCCTATTTGCATGACAGATCTCCGAAAGGAGCAGAGGCATGGGCATTGGAATTCAAAATCACGATCAATCAGCTCGAGGATGATCCGTTGAGATTCGGCCTTGCACCAGAGAGTGATGCGTTCAGTGAAGAGGTTCGCCAAGTTCAGTTTCGCACTCGCAAGGGTAATCCGTATCGAATTCTCTTCACCGTGATTCAAGCAAAAGTCTTTGTCTTGACGGTTCGCGGATTGGGGCAAGACTTTTATGAGCAAGATTGAACGACAAAATGAACGTGATTTCTTTCTTATGCTGCACGTTTCTTCTGCTTCGATTGATCTGAACGAAGCCAATCCGTGATCTTCTTTTGTTCTGAATTCCATTTCTTGCCGATGCGTTTCTCACAAAACGCTTCAAACAAAAGATCAAGCGTTTCTGACAACTGACGAATGCTCTCGATACGGTCGATCGAATCGCGAATCGCATCGTCGTTCCCGATCTGGCTGACCTTTGCACTGCCAATCGAAAACGTTTCGGCCTGCAGTGTGAAATCGAATTGTTGATCTTCGCGGACTAGTGTCAGTCCAGCCTTGCGAGGTAGTTTCCCCATGTTGATCGCCAGAATTGCTTCGGGTAGCGCGACAGGAGACTCGGCCGAGATCGATTCCTTACCATGTTCGCCAATCGGACAATCCAGCGACAACGTACGCGCGAACATGCCAGAAACTTCTGAATCGTCCGACAGTTTGATCGTGTCGGATTTCGTTTGCCAAGTCCACCACAGCCACAGCAAGAACTCGTTGCCGAGGTAATCGTAATTGTCATTCATCCCGTTCCACCAAACGACGTTGTTGGAACCTTCGGGGTGAAATGCCGTGGCGGAAGTGTTGTAAAGCGAGGCTGTCACATCGCTGCTTCCACTCTCTCCGAAATTAACCGCCAACGATCCAGAGGTGACTTTGCTGAATTCGAGGCCGAAAGCGCGATTCAGAATCTCGAGACAATTGTCGTTTGCCTTCTCGCTGGTGCCGCCAAGATAAACGGTTTCCGTCGCCGCATCCCAGAGCACTGACGTCTCGCTCATGCGGAGGTAGTTTCCTTTTTCCGCTTCGGCGACGCAACGAGCTTCAACGGCTTCGTTAGCTTCCTCGCGCTGCGTCTTCGATGGACGTCCGCCTTCGTTATCCTTCATGATGCCAGCAAGTTCGATCGCAGTCCACGCTCGCTTCATCGGTCCGGGGATCTGGCATGCGTCAACGCGGACGCCAAAGTGCATCGCTTCACCGATGATGTTTTTTTCGGTGTCGAAATCAGTGTCCAGAAGATGAGCCCCTCCCGAGAAACCCGTTGCGGGTTGCTCGTGGAGATTGGCTTTGGCTTTTCCGATACGGTGCTTTTTGAGCTTTTCAATATGCGAATCGCCGAAGGAGTTCGTTGGATCTTCAGTGATGCGAAATCGCTCAAATGTCACGCTGCCGTTCAGAAAACCCATTACTGCTGATCCCAAGGTGAGGACTTAAAGTAATAGGTTTCGGCTTAAGGTCACGGAAACTTGAAGTTCGTCGCTTCTACAGGAATTTGCGTGGTGGATTGTCAAACGCTTCGGGAAGTAGTTCCGCTTGCTTGACCGAGAGAAGCAAAATCTTGTCCGCGAAAACGGGACCAAATTTGCCGCACATCCATACAAATGCCGTGTTGATGATCTTGTGAAGCTCTTCGTCAGTTCCAGATATCGAAGACATCGAAACGCCACTTTTTGCCCACGAAACCAGTTTGGCAGCACATTCTCGTGAAAGGTTCAGATTCAAAGCTTCCTTGAGAAAGTGTGAGCGGTAAGTGGTCTCACTATCAGGGCTATGCTTCGAGATTGAGTTCGTGATGTATTGGAGCATTGTGTTGAAAACCAGATCGCGTCCTGAAAGGAGGACTCGTCGCTGGGCAGCGGCTGGTTGTGCACTGTTGCTTGGTGCTTCAGGCGATCGAACCAGAGTCTCCGCCGGATCAGGACCAATTTGACTCGCCGGTTTGTTTCGCACCATCATGATGCGGCCCAGTAGATTTCCGCTGCGAAATGCATCGTGGTCGAAGCTCTCACGGAGTCGCTTGATCAGTTCGGTGTATCGGATTTCAGGTTGGTTGCCGAATTCGTTGTCCAGCAAATCGATTGCTCGTTGAACAACGTCATCGGGAGTTCCTTGCTGAAGTGAACTGAAGAGGATTCTTCGTCTAATTGATTTTTCTGAATTGCTAACGCTCATGATCGTCTTTCTTCGAGCTGTCTTTGTTGGAGCTGTTTTGTGGATGGATACTAGAGCTGACTGAGAGGGCGGCCTCGGGTTAGACCCGATGGCCGCCGAATCTCAATCGAACTAGTTGTGAAGAGTTGCCTGGAATTCTGGGTAGCCAACTTCGTGATGCTCACTGAAGTCCAGTCCACGTTGTTCATCCGTCGTGCTGACTCGAAGGTCGACCACGATTGAGACAACTTTGAATGCTGTCCAAGCCGCCGTGAACGTCCAGATTGCACAAGCTGCAATACCGATCAACTGAACCGAAACGATATTCCAGTTGAACATGTCGCCTTTGAGGAACAGGCCTGCAGCCAACGTTCCCCACGCTCCACAAACACCGTGTACAGCGACCGCTCCTACTGCATCGTCCCATTGCATTTTGATACAAACTGAAGAGGCGATCACGCAGATCAAGCCAGCCGCTAAGCCAGTTAGAACAGCGTAGATTGGTGACATTGAGGCACACCCAGCTGTGATGGCTACAAGTCCGGCCAAGCCACCGTTAATGGTGTCCGTCATTAGGAGTTTTCCATCCATGAACAGGATGCGTGTCAGAACAAAGCCTACAACTCCAGCCGCACCGGCAAGGTGCGTGTTCAGAAGAATGCCTCCGATGCTTCCGTCCGCAGAGAGCGTACTTCCGCCGTTGAAGCCAAACCAGCCGAACCAAAGAATCATTCCGCCGAAAGCTACCAGTGGAAGATTGTGGCCACCGATTTCACGAACTTCTCCATCGTCTCCGAAGCGACCAAGACGTGGACCGAGTACAACCAGTCCGGCCAGAGCACACCAACCACCAACAGAGTGGACGACACTACTACCAGCGAAGTCGATGAAGCCCATTTGAGCCAACCATCCGCCTTCGTTCCAAACCCAGCATCCAAAAACAGGATAGACGAATGCCGTGATCAGTACCGCCACCAGAACATAAGCACCAAAGCGAATTCTTTCCGCGAGTGCACCCGATACGATTGTCGCTGCCGTTGCAGCGAACATCATTTGGTACATCAAAACCATGTAGTCCCATGGCTCACCTTCAAGCATGAATTTGTCAGTTCCGAACAAACCCCAGCCGTCGGTTGTTGTGCCGAACATGATTCCGTAGCCGACGGCCCAAAAAATGAGAGCACCGAAACACATGTCGGTGTAGTTCTTCATGATTACGTTGATCGCGTTTTTACTTCGCACCATGCCACTTTCGAGCATTGCGAATCCAGTCTGCATGAAGAACACCAAAGCCGCGCAAATCGCGACCCACAGGAAGTTCATGTTGGTTTGCAGAGCTTCTGAAACCATTTCAATGTTGTTCGTTTCCATCTGTCTATCTCGACGTTTTTATGGGGTTTATTGGGGTGAGCATTTCTCAATGGTGCGAAACACTAGGTTTCGATTGATGAATTGCAACTGGTTTTTCGCAATTGCATTTTCCCACTCCAGTTGGGGGAAAGAATTGCCGTTTGAATCCTCAATACCGACTCAAACTGTTCGAGTGCTGAAGAACAATAACGAGCCATCGGCCGGCGAGCCTGTTGCGGAAATCCGTCACAATGAGGAGCGAATTTGGGGCTGCGTGGCGATTTTCCTCAAGCCAAAGGCTAAAAAGAGCCGTTTTCACCAGTAATTCCCTGGTTTTTTCTCTTACTGCATTTTCCCGGTTTGAGTACAATCCGGAGCTTCAAATTTACGGAACTTCTACACAACACAGCAAAATGTACGCAATTATCGCAGACGGCGGCCGCCAATATAAAGTCGAAGAAGGACAGATCCTTGAGATCGACTATCGCGAAGTCGAAGCCGGATCAGAGCTGAAATTCGAGCGTGTTCTCGCAGTTTCAGGTGACAGCGGCCTTAAGTTGGGCACTCCAACTCTCGCCGGTGCCACAGTGACCGCCAAAGTTCTCGAAGAGACAAAGGGCGAAAAACTAGTCGTCCAAAAGTTCCGTCGTCGTAAAAATAGCAAGCGACGTAACGGTCATCGCCAAAAGTTCGTCAAAGTCAAAATTGGCTCAATCGCTGGCTAAGCCTGACGATCGTCGAATTCTCGGCCAATCATGAACAACGAAGCCCGTCGCATTATCAGATGCGTCGGGTTTTTTTCTTGTCCTACATTTGAATCTCGCCACGCCGCCAACGCTCTACCCCCTACCGGCTCACTATGCCTTCTTTTCCAGCATACATGCCTCGCATCTAAGCAAATAACTGCTTCTACCCTTGCCTAAAACGGTACTCCTGCTGAAATAGAGCGACCAACCACCATCCGCTACGCTAAATATGCCTGATCCTAAATCACGTTTCAAGAATGTGGACGATTCGCCTTTGGAAGGGCTGATCGGCGAATCCAGCATTATGCGCGAGACATATCAGCTGACACGAAAGTTTGCAGCCAGCGGTGCGTCTGTTCTGTTGATGGGCGAAACCGGAACGGGCAAGGAGCTGATCGCTTCGTCGCTGCATCAGCTGAGTGATCGAGCCAGCGGTCCATTCGTGCGAGTCAACTGTGGAGCTCTGACCGAAACGTTGCTCGACAGTGAACTTTTCGGGCACGTCAAAGGCTCCTTCACCGACGCGATCCGCGACCGAACGGGACGCTTCGAAGCAGCCCACGGCGGCACGATTTTCCTAGACGAAATCAATTCGACTTCGCTGACGTTGCAAGTCAAACTCCTGCGAGTCCTTCAGGAACGCGAATTCGAGCGAGTTGGCGATACGCGTACGATTCCTGTTGATGTTCGGGTTATCGCGGCCAGCAACTGCGATTTGAACGAATTGGTCGCAGAAGGCAAGTTTCGTGAAGACCTGTTTTGGCGGTTAAACGTACTGCCAATTCGATTGCCAACGCTTCGTCGTCGTGGGAATGACGTTGAATTATTGGTGAAGCACTTTTTGAAGTTCTACGCTCAGCGGAACGCGAAACAGATTACGAAAGTCGAACCTTCTGCGATGCAGGCTTTGCTAGACTACGCTTGGCCCGGCAACGTTCGCGAATTGCAGAACTATATTGAGAGAGCCGTCGTTCTGTCAGAAGATGAAATGTTGGAGAAGAAACTTTTGCCGGCGGCCGTTACTGGCAACACCGAGGCGGCGCGTTCAACCGTGTTCCGTCCATCAGATGATGAGTCACTCATTCGAGAGTTCGTTGAAAGCCACATTGGCAAAGCGGCAGTTGAAGCTCAAGACTTACACAAACAGATTGTTGACCCAGTTGAAAAAGAACTTCTGAAGCAAGTCATGGAAGGCTGCAATCAAACGCAAACCAAAGCAGCCCAACGATTGGGCATCAATCGAAATACGCTCTACAAGAAACTTTTGGAACACGGCCTCGCCAAACAAAACGGCAAGGCAAAGTCCTAGCTCCGAACGACCATGAACTGGCCCGAGAAAATTTCGATCACCTGTTTCGCGGCCAGCTACCTCGTTGTGCTGGCTGTCGAGCTGATGCGAATTTATATTCCACGATCAGCCGTCCGTTCGACGATCAAGATCGGATTCGCGATTGCAGGTCTGTTCGCTCATACTGTTTTTCTGGTTTATCACACGAACGTTAGCTTCGATCAGTCGGGTCTTTGGCTCGGAAGTTGGTTTGGTTGGTCGCTGGCCGGAGCCTGGTTGCTGGCGGGCGCTTACCTTTGGCTGATTTTCCAAAAGTTCAATTCACCGATCGGCATTTTCCTTTTGCCCGTCGTTCTGGGACTCATTGGGTGGGGCAGTTATGTCGGCAGCGAAACTCAATTCTCTGCCGTTCGCGAGAAGTCGATCTGGAGCATGGTTCACGGAGTTGCCCTGCTGATCGGCACCGCGGTTGTGGCGCTTGGTTTCGTTTTCGGAATCATGTACCTGATTCACTCTCGACGGCTGAAATCGAAAAGCATTTCCAAGTCTGGCCAATTTCGTCTGCCGTCGCTTGAATGGCTGCAACGTTACGCCGAAAGATCATTGCTCGCTTCGGCCTGTTTTTTGGGAATTGGTTTTGTGTCGGGAATCGCTCGGAATCTGACGGGCACGTCATCGGGCATAGTGATCCCTTGGCAAAATCCAGTGATCTGGACTTCTGCGGTTCTGTTTGGCTGGCTGATTTTTGCTTCCATTGGCAGTCGAATTTACCAACCATCACGAAACGGTCGCAAGGTGGCGATGTTGGTTCTGGTTAGCTTTCTGTTCCTCGTTCTTGAGCTCGGGATCGTATGGTGGGTCGGCCACGCAACGGGAGGCGAGCTATGAATATGCTGGTCATCGGTTGCTCGCATCATGTCGCCGACGCGTCGTTCCGGGAGCGAGTTTCTTTCGCGCCGAATCAGGTTTCAGGGTTCCTGGATTCGTACTACGAAAAGTTCCCCGAATCCGAAGCGCTCTTGTTGTCGACCTGCAATCGCACGGAGCTGTACGTTTTGGCGGATCAATCGGAATCTGTGCCTTCGAGGACGGATCTAATCGAGCTACTTGCTTCGCGACATGATGTTCCGGTTCAGGAACTCGATTCGGCCCTGTATGCGCATCGAGACAGCGACGCGGTTTCGCATCTGTTCACGGTTAGCAGCAGCCTCGACAGCATGGTCGTCGGCGAGTCGCAGATCGTGTCACAAGTGAAGCAGGCTTATGAGATGGCGACCGAAGCACGTCCTAAGTCACCATTGATCCATCGAATGTTCGATGCGGCGATCCGGGTTGCGAAGCGTGTATCTACTGAGACGAAGATTCACGAAAACCGCGTCAGCGTTCCCAGCGTTGCAATCAATGTTCTGGCCAAGCAGATTTTCGAGCGGCTCGACAACAAGAAAATTCTGGTTCTTGGCGCCGGAGAAATGGGCGAAGAGGCGTTAACGTACCTCAAAGCAGCCGGCGCCAACCAGATCACGGTCGCTAACCGAACCGAAGCACGAGCCGTTTCGCTCGCGGATAAGTTTGGTGGTCAGACGGCAGCGTGGTTAGAACTTCACCATCAGCTATCGTTGGCCGATTTGGTGATCAGCACGACGGGAGCAAGCGAGCCGATCGTTGATGTGAAGAGCTTTGAGCCAATAATGAAAGCGAGGAAACAGAAGACGCTGTTCGTACTCGACCTTGCGATTCCGCGTGACTTTGATGATCGAATCGGAGATCGTTTTGACAATGTTTTCCTATATTCATTGGACGATTTGCAACGGGAATGCGAACGCAATATTAATTCGCGAAAGAATCACTGGCCGAAGGCTCGCAAGATTGTGCAGGACGAAACCGAATCGTTCTTTCGTGACACGCGGCGCCGCGCGAGCGGTTCGACGATTGCTCAACTGAAAAAGCAAGCGAACTCGGTCAAAGACGATGAACTGAAAAGACTTCTCAATCGCTTGGAGTCTGTTTCCGATAAGGATCGCGAACAGATCGAGAAAGCGTTTCATCGAGTCGTCAACAAGATTCTTCATCCGCCGTTGGAGTCGATCCGCGAAGAGTCTGCGACGGATGAAACACAGGCCGAACCCGTCGGCCTTCTCGAAGCGATGAAGCG
>CAZORS010000211.1:0-7887 GCA_964582025.1 uncultured Pirellulaceae bacterium
CTAACGCCAAAGTCAACGTGCGGTTCTACGAACGCTCACGTACATATCAATCTTGGTACTATTTACTTTGACAAGCCTGTGGGCACTGCTAGGAAAAAGCATTCGAAACAAACTCGCGATTGCGGCTTTGGTTTCGATCGTGGCAGCATCCGCAGCATCGATTGTGGTTATGGGCTCAACTGAGTTTTTCATTCGGACAACGCTTTTTTGCATTTGTTGGATCGCGATCACCATGCAACTGTGACTGATTCGAGTCGAAGGGGTCCGATTCGTGCGAAAGTGAAGCTAACCCTTCTGTGATGAGAGCTACAACTTCGACTCGCGTCGCTGCAATACCATTGACGGCAGCCGACAGGCAAAAGCATAATATTAAGGCAACTCCAACTACTTCGAACCCGGAATCTTCGTGAACTTACCTGTACTCTCGCTCAAACGCCGTGGCTCCGAATTGGCGGCGGCAAAACGACAAGTCGAAATCCTTGCCGAAGGTTCGTTGCCTCGCTTTCACGAAACACTGGCCAAGCATCAGCTTCCGGTTCTAGCGGCTGACAAAGTTGAGATCCTACAAGTCAACGTTGGCAAACTGTGCAACATGACCTGTCAGCACTGTCACGTCGACGCGGGTCCCGATCGTAAAGTCGAAAACATGGATCTGGAGACCGTGAATTCGTGCATCGCCGCGATCAAAGCTGGAAATATCTCGACGCTGGATCTTACTGGCGGTGCACCGGAGATGAATCCGCACTTCAAACATTTGGTCACCGAAGCGAGGAAGCTTGGCTGTCACGTTATCGATCGATGCAACTTGACGATTCTGTTAGCCAACGGCTTCAAAGACATGCCGCAATTTCTGGCAGACAACGAAGTCGAAATTGTAGCTTCCTTACCTTGTTACCTAGAAGAGAACGCGGATTCTCAACGCGGCGACGGCTCATTCCAAAAATCAATTGAAGCGCTCAAAACCCTGAATGAACTCGGCTACGGGAAACCAGATAGCGATTTGCGTTTGACGCTGGTCTACAACCCCGTCGGAGCCAGTTTGCCGCCGTCGCAAAATGAGCTGGAGTCTGCATATCGGGAACAGCTTTTGGAGCGATATGGAATTGAGTTTTCGCGTTTATTCACAATCACAAACATGCCGATCAGTCGCTACCTCGACCACTTACTGGAGTCGAATCAATACGAAGATTACATGCAGAAATTAGTCGAAGCGTTTAACCCAGCCGCTGCTGAGGGCCTGATGTGTCGCCAGACGTTGTCCGTTAGCTGGGAAGGCAAACTCTACGATTGCGACTTCAACCAGATGCTGGAGTTGGGCGTGGCCGACTCGGCCCCAATGACGATCGACCAGTTCAACGCAGCGAAACTTAACGGACGTCGGATCGTCACCGGAAGACATTGCTTTGGCTGTACTGCGGGAGCAGGATCAGGTTGCCAAGGCGCGATTAGCTAAGGGCCGGACAATAATTGAACATGTTTTTCCGTAGCTGGACTGGCAACAGTTCAGGAGCCACCGCTCAAGGTCGCCCGAAGTCTTGCGACTCCGGCTACGAAAACGGAACTACCTTTAGATAAACCGGTTGATGTGGTTTTCTAGGAACTCTTGGCGACCGCTGGTGTTTGGATCGACTTCGCCCTTGGCCAGCATGTATTCTGAAAGCGATTTGAAATCGTGCTTGCCAGCTTCGATGTCGGCTCCGACGCCTGAATCCCACGAGCTGTATCGCTGTTTCACGAAATCTCCGAGTCCACCTTCGGCGCGAACGGCAGCTGCAATCTTCAAGCCACGAGCAAACGCGTCCATGCCGCCGATGTGTGCGTGAAACAAATCTTCTGGATCGATACTCTCGCGGCGAACTTTGGCGTCGAAATTAACTCCGCCGCTTCCGAGACCACCGTACTTCAAAATGATCATCATTGATTGAGCCGTCAGATACAAATCTGTTGGGAATTGATCCGTGTCCCAACCAAGCAACAAGTCACCCGTATTGGCATCAATCGAACCAAGACAATCTTGGGCACCGGCGTAGTCGAGTTCATGCATCATCGTGTGACCAGCGAGCGTCGCATGATTCGTTTCAATATTCAGCTTAAACCGATCCATCAATCCGTAAGCACGCAGGAAGTTAATGCACGCCGCGGCATCACTGTCATACTGATGCTTCGTCGGCTCTTTTGGTTTTGGCTCGATCAGGAAAGTACCATCGAATCCAATTTCGTCGGCGTAAGCCACCGCCATGTTGAGAAACTGACCAAGGTGATCGATCTCTCGTTTAATATCAGTGTTGTACAGATTCATGTAGCCTTCGCGACCACCCCAGAAAACGTAGTTCTCACCGCCAAGTCGCAACGTCACTTCCATCGCTTTTTTGACTTGTGCGGCAGCGTAAGCGAACACGTCCGCGTTGCAGCTGGTCGAGGCGCCGTGCATGAAGCGAGGATTGGAGAACATGTTCGCCGTGCCCCACAGCAACTTGATGCCAGTCCGCTGTTGCTCTTCCTCCAACGCATCGACGACGCGATCAAGATTCGCGTGCGATTCAGACAACGTTTCGCCTTCGGGTGCAACGTCGCGGTCGTGGAATGCGTAGTACGGCACGTCCAGCTTTTCCATGAATTCAAAAGCGACGCGGACGCGATTCACAGCGTTGTCCACGGAGTCCGTTCCGTCTTCCCATGGGCGATTAAGAGTCGGCATTCCGAACGGATCTGAACCGTTGGCTCGGAACGTGTGCCAGTAAACAACACTGAACCGAAGATGATCTTTCATCGATTTGCCTTCAATCATTTCATCGGCGTTGTACCAGCGAAATGCGAACGGATTGTCCGTATCGGGACCTTCGTATTTGATCTTCGGAATGTCGGAAAAGGCAGCCATTTCATTGCTCCAAACAACTTCATCATTGATACAAACTGTCGTTCTATCTTGAAGTGAATCAGTTAGCCATCAGGTATTTCGCTCACATTGAAAAAAATTCCAAATTGAAGCTCAGGAGAACTTCCGCAAGATCCAGTCGCCTAGTCGCGGACTGACTTGAAGGGTTGCGAAAAGCAGTCGCGATTTGAGAGGCAAAACCAATTCCGGTTTTCGCGATTCGACCGCCCCGACAATCAGGCGAGCCAACTTTCCGGGTTCGATTCCCGAGAGCTTCACGCCGGCGCCGGGCGCGGCCGCGGCGCCTTCAAGGTTTTTGGCTTGCTGTTGATATCGAGTCGCCGAATCTTCGCGGCGAATCGGCCCCGGGCACACGAACAGGGAATGCACGTTTTCCGGTCCCTCAATTCTTAGCTGATGAGCGAACCCGGAAAGCGCGTGCTTGCTGGTCACGTACGGGCCCACGTGTTTCCAACCGGTTCGAGACGCCAAGCTTCCGACATGGACGATCGAGCCGGATGTTTCCTTCAGGTGTGGTAACACGGCGATACTGCATCGGATGGCAGTGAAGAAGTTTACTTCCATCAGTTGACGATACTGGTCGATGGACGCTTCTTCGAACGCAACGCGAATCGACTGACCGACATTGTTGATCCAGACATCGATCTTTTTATGTTGCGATAAAATCGAGCCAATCGCCGCGGCGACAGAATCGTCATCCATTACGTCAGCCTGCACAGAAAATATGTTTCCAGAATCCTCGTGCTCGGATCTTGAGAGGCTAACGACAGTCGCTCCGGCGGCAGCGAACGCATCAACGATGGCTTTACCGAGCCCTGCGGATCCGCCAGTCACGACGACTACTTTGTCTTTCCACTTATCCATTGCGTCGAATGCTAGCTATGAATTCCTCGATCCACGAGGCAATATTCGGGAAACAGCTGATTTTCCGTAACGATGTTAAACTTTTCCGGTCACGTCGTCGATGACGATTAGGAATGAAGGGGGTTTTCATGGGCGCGGCTGATCTGCGCGACGAAATTGATGGGTAACCTTATGAATCAGTCACCTACTCGCACCTCTGTTATTCGAATCTCCCTATGCAAATCGATTGCTCTTTTGGCAATCGTTGCATTATCCATTTCGGCAACTGGCTGTTCAACGATGACTTCGTTGACCAATACAGAATTGCCCGTCGATGCTGCGGCAGCTGGTAACGGATCGTATTCCGTTGAGATGCATCCGAATTTCGGATCTCCGAAACAATACAAAGGTACGCTGACTGGATCGACAACGGTTTCAGAAGCTTTGACCAAATCGGGAGCGATCAAAAAGTTTCGCGGCATGGAGGTTGAGATCCTTCGCGTTGTCGAACATAAAGGCAAAAGCCGCGGATTGCGGATGCCGGTCAAGTACCAACGTAGTTTGATGGGGCCAACTCCTGAGCAGGACTATGCGTTGCTCGATGGAGATCGAATCGTCATCAAGCCGGACGGTGGAAGTTCGATCACGAAAGTTTTGAGCTCAATGGTTGGCGGGTAAGAAGTAGGTCGGTCGCCTCGGCCGACGCATGAAGTAGGGCGGTCGCCTCGGCCGACGCGTATTGACGGGCAAGGTGCCCGTCCCACATGTGACCGCGGTCAAGGTGCCCATTCTACGGAACTCTATATCTATCCTATGGCACACTTTCTTTGTAGACTTCAACGGCTGGTTAGATGATCGCTGGCGAATTTATTCGTCAGAGGAAAGTCCGGGCTTCGTAGGGCAGGGTGGTCGGTAACGCCGACCGGTCGCAGGATTAGGGACAGTGCCACAGAAAGCATACCGCCGAACGGGGTGACTGCTTGCAGTCGCTTGCGTGGTAAGGGTGAAACGGTGAGGTAAGAGCTCACCAGCATCGAAGGTGACTTCGATGGCTTGGTAAACCCCACCCGAAGCAAGGCCAAACAGAAAGCAGTGGCGGCCCGCCGCGTTATGACTTTCGGGTAGGCTGCTTGAGCGTGTCAGCAATGGCTCGCCTAGATAAATGATCATCCACGACAAAACCCGGCTTACCGACCAGCTTTTTTTGACTCAACCAGAATGTGCACCGCACTCTTGCAGCGTTTGCAGTTACTCATTGTCCATAGCTTTTTCGTGCGCAGCGACCCACCCAGCAACTTGCATCGGCAGCAGATTGGTCGCCAAAACGGTACCTTGGGCGTCGACCAAAATGCACTGCGGAAAAAAGTCGATCGGCATTTGGCCAAAGTACTTCTTCGAAGTTTCCTCCGAAGCAACCCGAATGTTTCTTGAACGTAGCGACATTTCTTTCGGATTGGCGGGAAGTTTTCTAGGTTCGAATGCAATAATGGTGCTTATCTCATTGCCAACCTTCGTCGATGCAAGCCGACGTATCACACTGCGGGACGATGGCATTTGGTCTACGAACACCACGAGCGTGTATTTTTTGCTGCTCGCCTCAACTAGCACCCTTTCGTCGGCTTCTTCGTCACCTGCAGTATCGAATTTCGTGCCAACCGCAGAGATCCTTTTCTTCTGCCGTTCAAGCAATTGCAACACTTCCTGTTTTATAGGGTTCGAATCAGCAATCGTCTCCGCGATTTCGCAAAGCGATTTTCTTGATTGCGTGAGCTGATCTTGATCGGAGATCGAACCGAACGCTTCACAACAGCGAATAAGATGACTCCAACGAAAAAGCATCACATCTGGCTGAAGACGCAATTGCTCAATAGCACCGTTGATATCCTCGGCCGCATGCTTGCCATGAAACCGAATTCTCTTTTCAAGCCCCTCCAAATTGAACTTCGCCAATGAGTTGTACTCGAGCACGTTTCTGGCGGCATTCTTAATTGCTACATCGCTACTTCGCTCAAAAATGGCTCCCGTATCAGCAATACACTCGCCAACGAAGTCGTTGGAGGAATGCTTCTTCCGAGTCTGGAACAACATTTGGACAAGGCTCGCAGCGCGGCGCGGTTCTTCCACGTAACAGTCTTGGTGTTGCGAAAGCAAATTGCTCGCAACCGTTGCATTCTCTTCGGTCGGATCTGCCGAAAGCGTCTTGATTGCCACGGCGCAAAGTGTGAAGTCGGCAAAACCAGACAACTCCGGATTTGCGTTCTCCTTGAGCACTTGGGCCATCGATTCGAGGTCTTTCCTTTCGAGCTCAGATTCGATTCCTTCATTAAGGAATGAGATCACAAGCATGCTTTGCATTCTCAGTTCAAGCACGTCCAGTCTAGATGTCTGCGAGTCGTCGATGTGAGGGCTCTGCCTGAGGACATTGATTCTTTCCTTTCGAGAATTCACCTCTCCCATGACGACCAGCGCGTCGACATCTTTTTCGAACTTTAGATCTTCCAGTTCGAAAAGCTCGTCCTTGATCTCGAACTTGGCGTCCTCGACACTCTTTTCAATGCTCGAATTTTCCGCGACGCTTTTCCCACCAGACCAAATAGCAAGCATCGCAACGGATAAAACAGCAAGCCCAGCTGCGGCGTGAATTGGGCGCGGGGCAGCTAATCCGAGCTCACGCAAATAGGCTTGGGGCGACCACCGTTTCTTCTTGTCGTCAAAAACCTGCTTCAAACGCCGCCACGTTAACCGCAGTGTGAACAGCCCCACGCGCAGCTTCGTTTTCAGTGTCCACTTTCGGTTTTCATCCTCAAAGATCTTTTCAAGAGACTCGCCTTCTAGCCCAAGTTTCGACAGCTTCCTTCGAAGTCGATCCGTTCCTCGTTCCCACTTTCCCTCGTCAGTGAGCGCATCTTCCGGGGGCAGCCTAAGCAGTCCGATGTCGAAAAGCTTTTGGTGAATGAACCTCTTCAGCGACCATTTTCTTTTTTCTTCGCCAAAGCTCTCCTCAGATTTTCGTCTCTGCAAGCCAAGTTCGAAGGCTTTCCGACTCAGATACGATTTCAGCTTTCGATTCTTGTTTTCGTTTTTTGACATTCGCGGCAACAATAAATGGGGATCCGATTCGCTTATTTTATCAATCGAAGAGCCGAGAAGCCAAACAAATCGGCAACTTCTTGATTGCGTGACCCTTACGACCGCTACGCTCTAATGGCAAGTTGCTTGAGGGCGACTCGGTGTGTAATCTAGAAGGCATGGCCACTCCACCTTCGAATACAAACTCTTCCGATGCACTGGCTTCGCTGCGCATCAATCGCGGGGTAGAAAAAAGTTCTGGACGCTGGTGGAAGGTTCTACTGACGATCATCGTTCTGGGCGCCGCTGGATGGTTCGTTTGGCAGAACTATGGCGACAAAGCCTCATCGGTTTTGGGCGACAATCAGAATTTCCTGACCGATGCTCTACAGAAAAAAGAAGAAGTTCGACTCGCCGCTGTCAAAGTAAAAAAAGGACGCGCCGCTGACGCGGTTGTCGTCGCGACAGGATATCTGGGCTCGCAGCGACAAGCCCGCATCGGTGCACGTGCCGCCGGTCGAATCAACATCGTGCTCTTCGAAGAAGGCAAAAAAGTCACCAAAGATCAGCTGCTCGCCGAATTGGACCACAAAGATCTGGACGCTTCGTTGGCAGCCGCATCGGCAAGTGTCGCGCGGTCGAAAGCTTCCCTTGCTGAACAATCGATCATGATCGAGCAAGCGAAAGTTGATTGGCAACGCACGCAGCGACTTCGAAAATCTCGCAGCGTCTCGGAATCGGAGTACGATCAGTCTCGATTCGCCTACAAATCTGCTCGCGCCAAATACGATTCAATGAAGGCTGATATTGAACTGTCGGAAGCTCAACGACGCCAAACAGAACAGCTCCGGGAGAACATGTTCATTCGAGCTCCGTTTGACGGAACAGTCATTTCTAAAGATGCCGAAGTCGGCGAATCGATCATGCCCGGCGGTATGGGCGGCGGATCGGGTCGCGGTAGCGTCGCCACCATTGCTGACCTCGACAACTTGGAAATCGAATGCGACGTCCAAGAAGATTTCATTTCTCGAGTTTCCGTCGCTCAGGAAGCCGAGATTTCAGTCGATGCGGTGCCTGAT
>CAZORS010000211.1:7987-9196 GCA_964582025.1 uncultured Pirellulaceae bacterium
GATTCCGAAGTTCAAAAAGCGGAGCAATCAGCATGAAGCTTTTGAAATACATTTGGCGAAACGTCACGCGAAACAAACTGCGATCTCTGCTGACAATCATGTCGGTGGGTTTCAGTCTGGCGCTGATGACGATTCTTTATGGTTTCCTGGCGGTTCAGGACGTCACCGAGCGTGAAGCCAACAAACACGATCGCGTTGTGGTATTGAACAAGATGGGATTTGCGGCTCCGCTCCCAATCGCTCATCTGGAAAAGATCAAGAAGATGGACGGCGTCGTCTCGGCGACTCCATTTTCATGGTACGGCGGCAATTACGAGTCCAAGCGAGCGGAATTCGCGCTCTTTGGCGTCGATCCGGATACGCTGTTTGATGTTCAAGCGGAAGTCAATATTCCTCCAGAACAATTGGCTGAGTTCAAAAAGGTTCGCAACGCTTGCGTTGTTGACCAGCAACTCGCGGAGTCCATGGAATGGTCGATCGGTGACCGAATTCCAGTTGAAGGCACAATCTATCAAGCTGACTTGGATTTGAAGCTGGTCGGAATTTATAAAGGTCCATCCAACACTGGTTCCATCTATTTCAACTGGTACTATCTTGACGATTTGCTTCAAGCATCTGGCACCGGGTTTTCTGGGAACGCGGGTTCGATCACCGTAAAGTGCAAAGTCGGAAGTGAAGTCGCGTTGATGTGCGACGAAATCGACGCCAAGTTTGCGAACTCGGAAAACGCAACACGGACGCGAACTGAAGCTGCATTTTCGAAAATGTTCACCGACATGTTGGGCGACGTTCAATCGTTCATTCGCTATATCTCGCTGGCGGTTGTGTTTGCTTTATCGTTGGTGACGGCAACCGCGATGGCGATGTCAATGCGAGAACGAACCACCGAAGTTGCCGTCCTCAAGGCCATTGGCTTTTCCAAAAACCGTGTCCTGTCGCTGGTGCTCGGAGAGTCCTTTCTGATCGCGTGTCTCGGCGGCCTGTTGGGGATCGGGGCAGGATTGGGCTTACTTCACTTGCTTTCCTCCGTTCCCGCTGCAGCCATCCTGTTTCCGTTTCCAATTTCTCAGTTGATTGGACCGTGGTTGTTCGGACTCATTGGCGTGGCAGGATTGATTGGTTTGGTCAGCGGACTTGTTCCCGCAATCCGCGCTTCGCAGTTGTCAGTCATTGATGGATTGAGGCAAGTCGTATGATTCCGATCAAGTA
>CAZORS010000212.1:0-9195 GCA_964582025.1 uncultured Pirellulaceae bacterium
ATTGGCAAACTTATGCAACTGCTCGTTTTTCGCGAGGATATTGTTTCCCATCAAGCGTAAAACGTCACGTTCTCAAGTTCCATTTTTCGAAGCAGTTCCGACGTATCGTCACGCAGAATCTTGTTCAGGTTTCCAATTCCAATCTGATCCGCCCAGAACAGGATTCCGCCGTAGTGAGTCGGGAATGACAGGCCGTGGACAATACACAGGTCGATGTCGCGTGGATCTCCCACGATCTCCTCTTCCATGATCAAGGATGCTTCCATGGCCACGTTTGCCAAAATGCGAACGGCAATGGAATCGGCATCGAGTTCGGTGGCGACCGTTCGATAGCCATTCAATAATTCGTCGATCGATGGATCGAATTCGGGGTCTCCTTCGGGAGTCGCATAGCGATAGAATCCGGTGCCGACTTTACGGCCCAGCGAATTCTTTTTGACCATTCGCGGCAGGATCGGAGAAAGTGAAACGCATTTCAGTCCGTTCTCCCACATGCTTCGTCCGGCATACATGCAAGTGTCAGCGCCGATGACGTCGATGATTTCGAAGGGGCCACCAAGGAATCCGAAGTCGCGCATCGCACCGTCAATGGATTCGATCGAGTGACCTTCGCTATAAAGTTGAAGCGCTTGGTTCAGCATCGCTGCCAATAAACGGTTGACCACAAATCCCGGACAGTCATTGATTGCGACCGGCATCATTCGCAATTGCCGCACGAACGCAACGGAGTCGGCAACGGTTTGCTCGTCGGTGTCCGGACCACAGATGACTTCGACCAGCGACATTAACTTCGGGTGGCAGAAATGAATGCCGCAAAATGAATCGCGATGTTCAATGTGCGGTGACATCGATCCAATTTGAATTGCCGACGTGTTACTTGCGACCCAACGCGGTGCGTTTGGAATCGCCTCGATCTTCTGCAGTACCGATTTCTTAACATTGATTGTCTCAACGACTGATTCGATGACTAGGTCGACTCCTGCAAGGTCATCGTAATCGTCGATCACTTTCACGGCGGTGCCTTTTGTATTCTGATTGATGCGTTCAGCCGCCAAATTTGCCGCTCCCGGATTCGCATCAAGGAGTCGAACTTCAATCCCTGCTGTCGCACACTTGGTCGCGATCGAAGCCCCCATCAATCCAGCACCAACGATCCCAAGTGTCTTCACCGGTTTCGTTTCCAATGACAGGTCCACCAATCCTGGATCCTTGTGGTTGTGTCGCACCAAAAAATAGTGATGCAACAATCCGAGGTTCGCGGGACTTCCATAGACTTGCGCCATCGCAATCGATTCGGATGCTTCGGCCTCTAACGCGTCGAGTGATGCCGTGCGGGCCATGTGTTCTAGGACGACTGTTGGTGCGTACAGAAAGATGTCGCGGTTGGCGATGATCTGTTTGGCGGTATCAGCGACGATGTTTTCGGTATCGTTGCAGTTCTGAACTGGCCCAGTCAACGTTTCACGCTTCTTTCGCCACGCGTTTTCTTTCGCGTCGCGAATTAACTTGATCGCTTCGGTTTCTAGGCTCAATTCTGCGGTTGCCGGATTGTCGCACTGCACAACACCATCGACCAATCCCAATTCGGCGGCCCGGTTTGCGAGAATGAGTTCACCCGAGGTCACCAGATTGATCGCATCAGTAAGGTTGGTTAGCCGGGGTAGTCTGACGGTGCCAGCCCAGCCGGGGACGAGTCCCAGCTTCACTTCTGGCAGTCCCAGTTTGGTGGCGCGGTGATCGGTTGCGATTCGATAGTCACACCACATCGCGATTTCGAGTCCTCCACCGACGGCGGCCCCGTGAATCGCAGCGACGGTTGGGAAGTCTGTGCAGCTAAACTTGCGCATCACTGCCCTGCCCTGTTCGCAGAATTCGACAATCTGCTCGTCGGAGAAGTCAGCCGTCTTCTGAATTCGTTTTAGGTCGGCACCGGCAACGAAAATCCTTGGCTTGGCTGAAATCAGAATCGCGCCAGCCAGATCATCTCGCGTCGAAAGCAATTCAATAGCTGCATCGAGTTCGTCGAAGAGCTGATCGTCGAGAACGTTGCCCGGTCGATCCGGCGTGTCCATGCAGATGACCGCGATATCAGATTGCGGGTAGCGAAGCTGGACGATTTTATTGAGAGACATTTACAGAGCAAAAAAGTTGATGGTCGTGGAATTCTAGCCACGGAGTGGCGGCAGCATATAGCTGCGGGCGTGAGCCCGCAGAACCGAATCGTACCAGATTCCAAAGCCACGAAGTGGCGGCAGCAGACAAGCAATTCCCCATGATTGACCAGCGTTTTTTGTCGACAAGTCGTGGAACGATCTGGGGAGGGTGCAATGGTCTACGGTTCCCAAACTCAAGCGTAAAGCAGATTCTCCCTTCCCGTCGCTTAGGCTCCGACCCTCCCAGAGGGCATTGGTGTCTACACAAGTTCGAAAGACGAAAAATTGGCTCCCCTGTCCTCGTGAATTCGGACCTCAACACGTGGCTTCCGAATCAAACGCTGACCGAATTCACGGGGAAGAGGGGTTGGGGGTGAGGGGCAGAAGCTCGCATTAATCCGCGAGCTTAACGATGCGCACAGGTTTCTCGGAAGTGAGAACCCATTCTCGTTGAAGCTGACCGATTTTCCCTCACCCCCAGCCCCTCTCCCAAAAATTCGATCAAAGTTTGATCAGCAAAAAAGGCGTTAGGGTTGCGTTAGGGTTCGAATTTTCGGGAGAGGGGAGCGAGTAATTGTTTTTGTAGACACCAATGCCCAGAGGGAGGGTGATGTAACTGACGGCCCTAGAACTTATGACCCTTTTGCGGACCGTCTTTGGTCAGCGTCATGATCTCGGGACCTTCTTCGGTCATCAGAATCGTATGCTCAAACTGAGCCGACAAACCTCCGTCAAGCGTTCGAACCGTCCAGCCATCATGCGGATCGAGTTGACTTCTTTCGGTGCCCGTGTTGATCATCGGTTCGATCGTGAAGCACATGCCAGGATAAAGTCGATCCTGCCGTGATTGCCGAGTTGGCACATGAGGAATGTTTGGTCGCTGATGGAATCTGGCTCCGATACCGTGACCGACGTACTTCTCCACGACACCGAAGCTGGGCTGGCGTTCTTGAACAAGCTCCAAAATTGCTTCTCCGATCACTGCAACGGGACAACCCGGCGTCAACGCGTTGATGCCAGCGTAGAGCGCATCGAAAGCGCACTGCGTCACATCGCGAGCCATGTCGAGTACCTGATTTGGTTCGCCGATGATGAACGTCTCAGATTGATCGCCATGCCATCCGTCCACGATCGTCGTCAAATCAACATTGACGATGTCGCCAGGCCTGAGTTCGTATGCTCCGGGAATGCCGTGGCAGATGACGTCGTTGATGCTGATGCAACTGCTTTTGGGATACGGTCCGTGTTCGCCTGGATAGCCCAAGCAGGCAGGCGTATGTCCGTGATCAAGCGTATAGTCGTGCACCAGCTGATCGATGCGTCGCGTCTCGATTCCGGCGGCGACATGCGGGCGAATAAAATCAATGAGTTGGGCATTGAAGCGACAGGCCAACCGCATTTGCTCGCGATCTACTTCGGTTAGTCTAATTTTTGGCCGACGGCGAATCATAAGATCGATCTGTTGAGGAGCTGTACCGGTGGGGACTTCAATTTAGCACAAAGAAACCGATTCTCCAGTCGCGAATTCTCGCATGGCCGCAAAGTCCATTGGTCAACAGTAAATCGGCGTTTTGCTGGGTTGAACCCCCGAACCAGCGGAGAAATATGTGGTCCTTTTGGTTCGTGGGCTCTCTGATAAAGCACGGATTTTTCGCGAGGCGTAGGCGTTGCAACCGAACAAAGAAAACTTGGTTCAGGTCGCCTGTCGCCGCGAATAATTTCGGTAAACTATCTCCCATTGCGAAACAAATTCAAAATCTATCGTTAACGACCAGGACAGTTTAAGTGCCTAAGTACGAACCCTCGGAAATCGAACCTCGCTGGCAACGCTATTGGGACGAAAACAAAACGTTCAAAACTCCCGACGAAGTTGGCGAAAAAAAGCTCTACGCGTTAGACATGTTTCCCTACCCCAGCGGCAATGGCCTTCATGTTGGGCACCCCGAAGGTTACACCGCGACGGACATCGTAGCTCGACACGCGCGAATGAATGGAGTTACCGTTCTTCATCCGATGGGCTTTGACGCATTCGGTTTGCCAGCCGAAGAGTACGCGATCAAAACGAACACTCCGCCACGCGTTTCGACTGAAAAGAACATTCAAACTTTCACGCGACAGTTGAAGCAGCTTGGTTTCAGCTACGACTGGGATCGCCAGATTTCCACGACCGACGTTCCGTACGTGAAGTGGACTCAATGGATCTTCCTGGTGTTGTTTGATACCTGGTTCGATCCGGCAACCGAAAAAGGGCGACCGATTTCGGAGCTTCCGATTCCGGATGAAGTTCAATCGCAGGGCGAAGAGGCCGTTGCCGAATACCGTGACGATTTCCGATTGGCCTATCAATCAAATGCGCTTGTCAATTGGTGTCCCGGTTTGGGCACCGTATTGGCCAACGAAGAAGTCAAAGATGGCTTGAGCGAACGAGGCGGCCATCCGGTTGAGCGTCGTCCGTTGAAGCAATGGATGTTGAGGATTACGGCGTACGCTGACCGGCTTGAGAAAGAGCTCGAGCCGTTGGATTGGTCTGACGGCATCAAGAAGCTTCAACGCGATTGGATTGGTCGCAGTACCGGCGCCGAAGTTGACTTCTTTATTGGTGACGCTGCAGGTGAAGCCGATTGGAAATCGGCACGCAGCAAATCAGGTTTCCCACGCAAGCCAGACGCGGACGTTTTGCGAGTTTACACGACTCGACCGGATACACTTTTCGGTGCGACTTACATGGTGATCGCGCCCGAGCATCCGGCTGCCGAATCATTGACGACCGACGAACAGAAAGCGGACGTGGAAGCCTATTGTTCTGCTGCTGCGGCCAAAAGCGATCGCGACCGACAGGATGATAAGCTCACCAAGACCGGCGTCTTCACGGGCAGCTACGCGGTCAATCCGGTCAACGGAAATCAGGTCCCTGTTTGGATCGCGGACTACGTTCTGATCAGCTACGGAACGGGAGCCATTATGGCGGTTCCGGCACACGACAAACGTGACCATGAATTCGCGACCAAGTACGGCATCGATATCGTGCCCGTCGTTCAGCCGCCAGAATCATCCGACATTGATCCTGCGGATGTCGCTTCGGGCAAAGCTTGTTTCGCCGGTCACGGAACGGCGATCAACAGCGGCGACTTCAATGGCAAGTCGACCGCCGATGTGAAGTCCGAGATTACTTCGCAGCTTGATGGCAATGGGCTTGGGAAAGCTGCCGTCAACTACAAGCTTCGCGACTGGTTGTTCTCGCGTCAGCGTTTCTGGGGCGAGCCGTTTCCGATTCTGCATCACATTGACGAAAAAGGAAACAAAACCGGACGCATTCGCGCGGTACCCGCAGACAGTTTGCCGGTCGAGTTGCCTGAGCTGGAAGACTTCAAGCCTCACGGCCGTCCCGAGCCACCGCTCGAGAAAGCAGACGATGATTGGTTGTTTCCAGTTGTTGACGGCGTGAAGTATCGCCGCGAAACAAACACGATGCCGCAATGGGCAGGTTCGTGTTGGTACTTCTTGCGTTTCATCGATCCGCACAACGACGACTGTTTCGTTAGTCCGGAGTTGGAGAAAGCCTGGATGCCGGTGGACCTGTACATTGGCGGCGCCGAACATGCTGTGTTGCACTTGTTGTATTCACGATTCTGGCACAAGGTGCTTTTTGATCGCGGCCATGTGAGCACGAACGAGCCGTTCCAACGGTTGGTGAACCAAGGAATGATTCTTGGTGAGAATGAATTTACTGGCTATCGCGACGCCGACGAGCAGTGGGTTTCTGCGGCCGACGTGACTGAAGACGAAAATCATCAACCTGTTTTGAAGTCGGATACGTCTGTCGGACTAAAGTCTGTTTCGCTGCAGCCAGATTTGGTAGAGAAACAGGGCGAGTTCTTCGTAATCGCATCTCAGCCGTCGATTCGAATCAACAGTCGTGCTTACAAGATGTCGAAAAGTCGTGGCAACGTGATTAACCCAGACGTTGTGATTGCGGATTACGGTGCCGATGCGTTGCGGCTTTACGAAATGTTCATGGGTCCGCTCGAGCAATCGAAGCCGTGGAGCATGTCTGGCGTCAGTGGCGTGCGAGGATTCCTCGATCGCGTTTGGCGGATGATCATCGATGACCGGGCCGAAGAAGTAAAGTTGCACGCCGCCGTTGGCGATCACGATCCAACCGAAGAGCAGACTCGGATTTTGCACAAAACGATCATGGCCGTGTCGAACGACATTGAGAAGCTCAGCTTCAACACGGCGATCTCTCGGATGATGGAGTTCGTCAACTTCTTCACCGGACAAGAGGCTCGCCCGAAAGCAATCATGGAGCAGTTCGTGTTGTTGCTTTCGCCGTTGGCACCGCATCTGTGCGAAGAGCTCTGGTCAGTTTTGGGACATGAGAGTTCGTTGTCGTATGAGCCGTGGCCGCAGTACGATGAAGCATTGACGATTGAATCGACGGTTGAGATACCTGTTCAGATAATGGGAAAGAATCGAACTAAGATTACGGTTGAGCGTGGCTTGTCGAAGGACGCGCTTGAAAAGATCGCATTGGCCAATGAGCGGATTCAGGAATTGCTCGAAGGCAAGACGGTCCGCAAGGTGATCGCCGTTCCGGATCGATTGGTAAATATCGTCGCGAATTAAGAGTTCTGGTTGAGTCAGAGCTGAGAGATCATAACCCGAAGAGTAAGTTCTAAAGTAGTGGTGTTTTAGCCCGGAGGGCGACATAGAAGCTGTCGGTGTCGTCAGGCCTCATCGTACCACACAAGTCATGTTTGCTTTTATGGATTTGTGCGGGGGAATTGAACCAAATCGTTGTTTCTTCGTATAGCAACTCGCCATTCAGTCGAGGGGCCTTCTGGATCAATTTTCCTATTGGTTCTCAGGGTTTAGTTCATGCTTGAATCTTTGCAACAAGAGACGAAAGACTCGGACTTTGGCGATAAGCGTTTGAGCGTTCGCCTTCAGTTAATTGCCAAGGAGCTTGGCAAGCAGCCCAACTTGAGCATTCCCGGCGCCACCAGTGGACGTGCCGAAATGGAAGCGGCCTATCGATTCTTTGACAATCCGAAAGTTACCGCTGAAAAAATTCTGCAGCCTCATTATGAAGCATCCGTGGATCGCATTAGATCACGAGATTTTGTGTTGCTTGTTCAAGATAGTACCGAACTGAATCTCACTCGCCGAGTCAACAAGTAGCTGGCGCTGGCCCGCTGGACTGCGAGAAACGCCGGGGTGCTTTCTGCCATCCATTACTGGCTTTCGACTTCGATGGCATTCCTATGGGAGCGGTGGCGTAGTCCATATTCCAAAACGTCGATGCTTTCGACTTCGTTGTTTTTCGAGGAAGCTGTTTCCGATCCGTCTGATTCGACAATTGGTTTGACGCTTCGAACGATGACGTTGCTTGCACCGAGTGCACGGATGCGTTCAAGAGCTTCTTACTTGGAACCTTCTCCGACCGCCAGCATGGCGATGACCGAGCCGACGCCAAGATGACTCCCAAGAGAGCTAGCAGACTTCTAAGTTTGTGAAGTAAAAGATTCTTGACTCCTACCTTGACCGTTTTCCATTCCATTAGCTTGCCGGAACTGAATCAGTCTGTTTTGCCCCCAGAGCCTTGTCTTGAACCTAGCGTTTTCCTCGAGGAGCAGCGGTCCGTTCCGATCTGACGAGTGATCAATCGGTGGAAACGGACATCGAAAAAGATCGCGAATGGACGATGCGATGATCACGGCCATCGTTTTGCGTTACGAACTGATGAACGAACGAGGCGGTGTTGCTGACGATTGGCGCGGGATTAAACTGGCGGCGGACGAATTGAAATCGGTTTTGACTCTGCGTGCCAGTCACCGAGTCGACACTGAACCTGGCGTCAATCAGCCGTTTAACTTTGACCTAGACAATAGCGTGACATCGCTTGGCCTTTCGTTCGATTCACCTTTGAATCGTTTCGCGCAGCGCAACTCGTTTCGCGGTTCGATCATCACGTACCAGCGTTCGTTGCGGAACCTGAAGCAGCTAGAAGACAACATTAAATTTTCGGTTCGCAATGATCTGCGAAATCTGACACTCGACCGAGAACAGTATTTGATCGCCGTTGCTCGAGCCGCGTTGGCCTATGAGCGTGTCGTCAGTACGTCGCTCGAGTTTCGACTCGGGACCGGCGGCGTTTGGGCGCGTGACTTTTTGGAAGCACAAACGGCTTGCATTGATGCATTGAGTGATGTGGCCAGTCGACACATCGACTGCATCGTTGATCGGACTCAGCTGTTCTTTGATCTCGAGCTGCTAATGGTTGACGATCGCGGATTCTGGAACGACATTCGAAACGAAGACTTGCAGCCAATGCCGTTAAACGAATGCGAAACAGCCTCAACATCCGCGCCCTCCCCGTCGCTTAGGCTCCGACCCTCCCGAAGGGAGGGTGATGACAAAGTTCCGGTCTGAAAAAAATTGCACCATTAAAACTACTCGAGGCCGCTGAACGAATCGTCAAACGTTCTGCGATCTTCGGGGTGCCAAAGCGGCAATCCGCTGAGAGCTCGTTCTGCTAGGGCGTCGACTTTTTCTTGCGTTCCCGGAAGGGCGAACGTTGAATCGAATCGGCTTTTGCCATTCGAAGAGAAGTCTGGTTCGAAATCCCATTTGCCTTGACGGATCGCTTCGAGCACTGACTGAGACATGACATGCTTCCTGTTGAATATTGAATATTCAATCATCGTGAAGGTGTTCGCCGCCGATGTCAAACTTTTTCTTTTGCGGATTGTTGACTGCTAAGTGAAACTTATGCGTCGATCGCTTCGATGATTTTTGACTTCAGTTGATTCTCGATCGCGCCACGAAAGGGCAATGCCGCAAATGGCAGGTTGCCGTTAATGGAAACTTTCATGGCCTCAGTGACCATTTTTCCAGCGATCCGAAAACCCATTGCAGAAAAAGCGAAATCCAGATTGCCGCTTTCGTCCCAATCTTCTTTGACGTCGGAAAGTTCGACGGGCGAGTCTTCTCGCGCGGCATCCATGAACGACTTGAGTTTGTTAACTGCTTCGGTGCGATC
>CAZORS010000213.1:0-9148 GCA_964582025.1 uncultured Pirellulaceae bacterium
ACCTCTGTGCTCTCTGTGGTTAAAAAAGACCGAACGAAATCATGCAGGAACGCGCAGACGGATTTACCACAGAGGAGTAAGCGTTCTTGGGCACGGATGCGACTAGAGTGTACTACCGCAACCTCGTCGTCGAGGGAGCCGATCCGAATTCGTTCAAGGCTTTGGACAGAGACTGGGCCTGCGATAAACAGTTCATTTTCCGCGGTCGGACCATGAACCGTCAGGTGGCAAGTTTTATCGTCGTCGGCACCGAAAGAGGTCTGCGAGTCGACCGGCGGGACGGATTCGATTCTGCGACGCTGCGAATCGTACACAGAAAACCACATGAAACATGGTTTGCTGATCAAGATCATGTCTATTTTGATTCTTCAGGAAGTCTGTTTTCATCCGAGTATGTGATCGATTCGGCTGACCCGGAAACATTTCACAAGGATCTAGAACCGTCTTATTGGATGGACAAGAATTTCGTTTTTGGATTTGGAACGGAACGAATCGGGGACACCGTCGATGGAGATGCCGTCTACGCGAATCCAAAAGCGTGGCGTTGCTTACCTACGGAGAAAGGCGAAGCCAGCAGGTATTTTACAGATGATCGATTCATTTGGTGGAGCGGTCGAATCCTGAAAGGCGCTAATCCGCAAACGTTTCGAGTGCTCAGCGACTACAATGCGACCGACGGGCACCACGTTTGGAGTGGGAGCAAACGTCTTCGAGAAGTTGATACGGCTTCGTTTGGACGGCGGTAGGCAGAACGAAAAAATATGGCGAACCTCTCGCCATGCTTACGTGAAGCTTGGAAGGAGATTCGCCCTTTCGAAATTTACCAGTTGGCCGAACTAGTTGGCGTCGGCTTTTTTGGCTGCTTCTTTTTTGCGAATTTCGTCAGCTTTTGCTTCGAGTTCACCGATCTTCTTCTCCTGAGCAGCGTACTGTTTCTTCATCGCTTCAAGTTCTTGAGTAGCGTTTTTAATTCTGATACCCATTTGCTCAAGGCTGACTTTTGCCTGAGCGATCGCCGAGCCGTAGACGCCCGCTTCGGGAACATTGCTGGCCTCCATGACCTGTCCCAATGTCGAAACGTTGCATTGGACGTCAGCTACTTTGCCAACGCTGTTTTTGCAAGTTAGCTTGAGAAGATCGCCGTCAGACATTCCCTCGATCGTCGCATTCAGGGACGCCGAATTAGAAACCGCCTTGCCGTTGAGCTTGCTGATCACATAACCCGTTTTCAAGCCAGCTTTGTCAGCAGGGCTGTTGGTGTAAACCGAGCGAACTACAACGCCAACTGCCGAGTCCGCAAAGCTGGCGCCCAGAGTCGATTTGGCCATCTGCGCTTCGGTCAGAGTGACGGTTTGATAATTCGGAGTTTGTGGTACTGCTTGGCGAGTCGCCGAACCCAAGTTCTGCCCTCGCTGATTCGGGTACTGGAATTGCGCCTGTACCGAGCTGCCCAACGTGGTGACCGCGGTGATGGCCGCAATCAAAACTGTGTAGATGATTCCTTTATTGATGTTCATTTTATCTCGCATTCAAAAACGGCATGTGTATCGAATTGAAGCGTTAGATACTAACTTCGAACAGCCCGCTATACGAGTGGTTGGGGTGACTACGGAGAAAACAAAAAGAAAAGCGAATCTTGACTCGCCTGCTGGGTTTCGGGAGTTCGATAATCCGCATCCCGTCGAAAGCATCGTCGAAGTTTTCACATTGCAATTTTTGAAATCAGCAACGATTCATGTAGTGTTCGGGCATGATCCCGCAGCAATGGGAAACCCATACAAAAATGCCTCTCGCAAAGGCGCGAAGCTCGCAAAGGCCGTCGGGTTAAACTTTGCGCCTCTGCGCCTTTGCGTGAGGCAATCCATCGACCAGTCTCACGGTCCCTGACGAAATTTTCCACATTCTGTGCAGAAAATAGATGCCATCGATAGCGATTGAGTGCGTCCTGATTCGCGGTTGTTAAGTGATTAGTATTAGCAGCAATTCGTCGAACATGACCTGCATTCTCTATGGTAAATTCCTGAACGCACAACACCTAATAAGCCCAACCAAATGATCCGAGCCGCTACACTTCTGCTTGTCGTACTTTCATGCGCCATTTGCTTGTCTTGCTCGCGAACAAAAACTGTCGACGCGCCGGAGATGCAACAGACATCACACACAGCGCCGAAACAAACTGAGCTCTCTGTGTTGGTCGTCCGAGGTGGCCACGCATACGACACGCCAGCATTTGAAGATATGTGCCGCAGAATGCCAAAGATGAAATGTGATCTCGTTCTGACGGCTCATTTTGAACAGATGACTGCGAAACAGATTGATGCAAAATACGATGCGATCCTGTTTCTAAACCAAAACAAAAAGTACACCACTTCGAAACGGAATCGGAAACGATACATAGATCTTGCGTCGCTTGGTACAGGCATGGTCTTCCTGCAATTTACTTTGTCATCCGAACCAGAGTGGGATGAGTATCACGACCTTATCGGTGGCAAATGGTTCCTAAAACAGTTCGAAGAAAACGCAGCATTGCATTCAACCTATTTCACCGACTTGACGCTAAATGTAAAAATCGGCGACCCCGAACATCCCGTAACGGACGGAATTGCTGATTTCGAATTGACGGATGCCTTCTACGGGAACATTTACATGAGCCCGAATGTGACACCGCTGCTCAAAAGTGATCATCCGGATATTGCAGAGACGATCGCTTGGACTCACCAGTACAAAAGTTCAAGAGTCATCTACATCATGCCTGGATTCACCAAAAAGGCTTACACAAACGAGTCTTATCAAACGTTCTTGAGCAACTCGATCAAGTTTGTCGCTGGCGAAGCCACCAATGGCAAACCCGAGTAGCCAGTTTTTTGAACGCCCGAAACCTGACAGGACATCCGTGAAACTTAGACAGCGGTGGCCTATACTTCTTGTTTGAATTTGCACCATCAATGAAACATTCTTTTGGTCACGTCATGAAACGCAGTCTATTGAATCCTCATTTGCTCGCTGTCTTTATTTTTATTGCCTGTCTTCCGGTTGTTAATGCGCAACAGGAATTGCCGGAAGGATTCAAAGATCTGGAAATCGGTGCGGCGGCGCCTGATTTCGATCTGCCCGGCATCGATGGGAAAAACTATACGCTGAAGGACTTTGCTGACCCCGATGTTCTGATGGTTTATTTCACCGGAACACACTGCCCAACATCGCACGGCGTCGAAAAACGATTGCAGACATTCTTGAAGTCGATGAAAGGAACCAGTTTCGGATTCGTCGCCATCAACCCGAACCATTCATCGGGACTCCGCCCGGACGAATTTGGTCACACGAAATACGACGAAACGTTTGCGGACTCGAAACGATACGCCAAAGACCTCGGTTGGGAATTTCCATTTCTGTATGACGGTGACAAACAACAGACGGCTCGTGACTATGGCTGTCGTGCGACGCCGCATGTTTTCGTCTTCGACAGCGAACGCAAGCTTCGATACAACGGCCGGTTTGACGATTCGCGTCTACCCGACCCGGCATCGGTCAAGAGTCCCGATGCAATCAACGCCGTAAAAGCATTACTTGCTGGGGAACCTGTTCTCGTCGAGAAAACTCGGCCACACGGTTGCTCGACCAAGTGGAAGGAACGCAGCAAGCACGTCGCCAAAGAAGAGGCTCAGTGGCAAGCGGCTAAGGTCACGATGCAGGAAGCGGATGCGGCGAAAATTAATGAACTGCGTAAAAATGGATCCGGAAAAATTCGACTGTTCAACGTCTGGTCAACTTCTTGCAGTCCATGCGTTGAAGAGATTCCTGACTTGGCAAAGATCGCACGAAAGTTCAGCCGTCGAGACTTCGAACTGATTACGATTTCGATGGACCTACCAAAGGACAAACAGAAAGCAGAAGCGTTCCTAGGAAAACATCGCGTCGTCATGAGTGCCAAGCTTCGTAAAAGCGTCGAGGCGGAAGGTCGCGCAACGAACAACTATCTTTACACCGGAGCGAGCATCGATGATTTGGTCGAAGCCTTGGATCCGAAGTGGCCGGGGCCGATGCCATACTCGTTACTGGTCGATGGCGACGGAGAGGTTCTTTATCGAAAATCAGGAATCGTCGACGCAACCAAATTGTCGGACTTGATTTTGGATACGATGACGCACTATCACACCACACCGATACCAAAGCGTTCGAAAAAAGGTAAGGCAAAGAAGAAATCCAATTCCAAAAAAACCTTCACCGAATCCAATCCGCAGACATTGGTCTACGAGGGAACCGAGGGAATCGGCAAAGGCAAGCACATCGTGTTCATTGCCAATGATCACGAATATCGATCGGAGCAAACTTGTCCGGCGATGGCGAAGATCTTGGCGAAACGGCACGGATTTAAGTGCACGGTTCTGTTCGGAGTCGACAAAGACGGACACATCAAGGCAGGCGGTGCTCCAGTGCCTGGTATGGAAGCGCTCAAGGATGCCGATCTGTTGTTCTTCTTCGCCCGGTTCATGAAATTACCGGATGACCAGGCCAATCTGTTGGTCGACTATTTCGAACGGGGTGGGCCGGCAGTCGGAATTCGCACATCGACTCATTGCTTTAACGGGCAAAAAGGGAAATGGGGCAAACTCAACTTCAATTACGAGGGCGAAGATTACCTCGGCGGTTTGGGCGAACAGATTTTCGGAAACACTTGGCATAGAGAGCGAGGGCAGGACCACTACGGAAGCAATCATGCGACAGGAGCTCTGGTCACCGCGGTTGCTTCGGCGAAGGACCATCCCATCAACAGTGGCGTCGGCCCGATTCATTCGTGGTGCGGCGCCTACAGATCACGGCCACCGGCTGACGCAACGCCGTTAGTCGAAGTTCAGGTGCTGGACAAACTGGCTCCCGGAGGAGAGCCTGTCAAAGAAAAGCCACTCGTATCCGCAGGATGGACTCGAGAATTTTACGTGGCACCTTCCGGCGACAAAAAGGAAGCCCGCGTCGTCTATCTGTCGTTCGGAGCCTCGGAAGACTTATTTGATGAAGACGCACGTCGCAGTTTCACGAACGCATGCCTGTGGGCAGCCGGCATGGAAGACGAAATTAAACCGGATCTGAATGTCGAACATGTTGGTGGATTCGCACCGAGTTCCTTTACAACCGGAGCCCTCTATTACGAAAACGTAAAACCGTCCGATTTGGCTGGCTGGGATAGCCAGATCATGCCAGCCGGAAAATCACTTGGTGGAGTCACGAAACCGAAAATGGTTCGCAAAGTGATGAAGGCATTTGCTCAGCGTCCAGAGCTTAAGGCGAAACTGTCAGAAATGCATCCTGAATTTTACGGACCCGATACAAAGCTTCCTTCGATGAAGAAAAAGGGTGCGAAGAAAAAAGCAGCGACCTTGCCCGAGAGCAAGTAGCCCTGCCGCGCGGCCTTAAGCTTAACTAGTTGACGAGGCCAAGAACCAAACGCATGAACGAATCACCCATCAAAGAGCTCACATGTTCAAAGCTGTCATTTTTGTTTGCATCGCTGCCGCAAGTCACCTTGTCGATGCTCCCGCTGCCTTCGCCGAACAACCGAATGTGCTCTGGATCGTGACTGACGACCAACGCTACGATTCGATTCAGGAGTTCAATCGAATTTTGCATGATCGAGACCATAGCGCACTCGGCCACGTTGAATCACCTAACGTTGATCGGCTGGCGAAAATGGGCACAACGTTCATCAACACTTACTGCCAATGCCCCGGATGCGCTCCGTCGCGCGCGTCGATGCACTACGGACGCTATCCATTTCGTAGTGGAGTCTACGAATTCGAATACCACAACAACACGGTGGAGCATTGCCGACCGACGTTGCCAGAAGAAATGGCGGACCTCGGGTATCAGACCATTCAAATCGGCAAACTTGGTGTGCGAATCAAGACGCTAAACAAGAGGGGCAGGGCGGTCAAGCATCCGATTTATCAAACGGAAATCAGTTCCAAGTTCCTTGCCAAACAGGGACTCTCTGATCGAGGCAAAGATTGGTTCTTCGAGCTTGACGGTGAAAAGCTTGATGAACCACTGAAGTCGGTTGAATACTTCATCACGCCCGACGGCGAATTCGAAATGACCAGCCCTCAGATCGAAGCTTTCGAAAAGTACAAAGGGCAGAGCAAACGAGTCGACGAGAAATACGATCTGCTGCGGCACTACAACAAGAAGAAACTTGGTGGACCCGGTGTTGGGATCGCGATTACAGGAGTCAGCTCGCGAAAGGCTGGTAAGACGCGTGATGGATACTACGCATCGACATTCGATGACTATCTTGGAAACGCGGATCAATCCTTCAACGTTGGAACCGAATCCTTTGAAGGCGTCGACACGAAAAAGCCGCTCTTCTGCCACATCGGTTTTGACTTTCCACATACGCCAGTCAATCCACCCAAGAGTCTTCGTGATCGGTTCAAGAAATTCGAATACAAGATTCCTGAATTCGATGAAGCGGAACTCAAGACGATGGCGAAGCAAATGCGAAAGCAGGTCACCAACGGCTACAGCGATCATCTGACGGACGAAGAAAAACAAAAAATGACTCAGGACTACTATGCGTTCTGTGCTTACGGCGATTCGTTGGTTGGCCAGGCTGTCGATTCGTTTGTGGCGTACAGCGAGAAACAGAAGCAGGAATGGATGGTCGTTTACGTCTGCGGCGATCACGGTTGGAAGTTGAATGACCACGGTTCGATTTCAAAGTTCTCGCCATGGGAAGTCGATTGCCACAATCCAATCATTGTGGTGTCATCGGACAAGACGAAATTCCCTGGTGGAAAAGTCGTCACAGACTTCACTGAGTTCGTTGACATCGCGCCGACGATCCTTGGTGCCGCTGGCGCAAAACTGGATGAAGAATCATTCCAACATCTGGACGGCCATGATTTGGCAACCGTCGTCTCAGGCGCGGCGCCCGTTCGCGACTATGTGATCGGTGAATGTCATGCGGTGACCGGTCCTCGTGCATACATTCGCACGAAGGACTATGTGTTTTCGTGTCAGACTCGCCCGGACAAGAAACGTGACAAGAACATGAATTGGGCCAAGGAAGCGAACTGGAAAGAACTTGATCCGGCACTGTATCACACGGCTTCTGATCCAAGCGAAGTTAACAACGTGGCGTTTGACAGCAGTCACAAGGAAATCGCCATGGCGATGAAAAACAGGTTGCTTGGAATCATCTTCGACAACCGCGTCGAAGTTGACTGGGGCAAGAAAGGTGACGGAACGGAAGCCTTTCGTTCAGACAAATAACTTAAACGCGGAGACGCGAAGAGCGCGGAGCCTCCGAGAATCAACTCTCTGCGAACTCCGCGGCTCCGCGTTTCAACATTAGTGCCCGTCTGCCCAAGTGAGGAAGGCAGATGATTTTTGCGTCGCAGACTGCGCTGACCGAGAACGGAAAGTTTGCCGTTACAATATATCATCGATTGCTTGTCCCCGGAACAAACGATGAAATCTCTTACGTTCATTTTCGCCCTACTGTTACTAACCAACATTGCGTTGGCAGACGAAAGACCAAACATTGTCCTTGTGATGGCGGACGATCTAGGACTCGGCGACGTTAGCTTTCACACTCGCAACATTCAAAAGCAAGAACCACTTTTTGAAACGCCGACGCTTGATGCACTGGCCGCACAAAGTCTCTGGTTCACCGACGGCCATTCGGCAACGTCGCTTTGCGCGCCGACTCGCTATGCGGTAATGAGCGGCAACAATAACTATCGATCTTATCAACCGCCAGGAGTCTGGAGCACGTTTGGAAAAACGGCTTTTTTGAAAGGGCATGCAACGCTCGGCACGGTTGTGCGTGATGCTGGCTATCGGACAGGATTCATTGGAAAGTGGCATCTTGGCGGCGATTTCAAGATTCCTGGCACCGACAAGATTTTTCGTGGCAAGAAAAACGGCGATGTGACTGGCAAAGTAGACATGTCGAAAATGGTTGGTGGCGGGCCGAAGTTTTGCGGATTCGACTACGACTACACGACTCCCTGCGGAATTCAGGGACCGCATTACCTGCTATACGAAAATCAAGAGTGGGCTCCGATCAATGAACAGTCGAAGATCATCTTCTTCAACAAGGACACCGCGATTAATCCTGCCGATCTAGCATCAAAAGGGGAGGGCATGGGTGACTCTCAGTGGGACACCCGTGAAATTGGAAAAATGCTGTCCGCGAAAGCCTTCGATTTCATCACCAACAGCGCCGCAAAGGAAGAACCGTTTTTTCTTTACTACTGCTCGCCAATGGTTCACCGGCCACATGTTCCAACTGAGGAATTCGACGGCACGAAAATAGAAGGTCAGACGCCGACAAAACATTTGGACATGGTTTTGGACTTCGATATGCAGATGAAGCGAATCGTGGATGCACTCAAAGCGGCTGGCGAATATGAAAACACGCTGTTCGTTTTGACTTCGGACAACGGCGGCTTACAAGATGGACCAGCCAAGAAAGTCGGCTATCAGGTCGGCGGCGGATTCAATGGAAGTAAAAACAGTCCGCTCGAAGGCGGCCATCGCGTGCCAACATTTGCATTGTGGCCGGGCAAGATCAAGCCTGGTGTTTCCGACGAACTGATTGTCAATCAGGACATGGTCGCAACCTTTGCGGCACTCGTTGGAACGAAGATCCCGCAAGGGCAGGCTCAGGATTCGAACAACTTGCTGCCGCTGCTGACCGGCGAAGGCGATTTCAAGCCACGAGAAACTTGGCTCAATCAGGCTGGTTCAAAGGCCGAAGTGATGATTCGCAACATGCCTTGGAAGCTGATCATCCAAAGCAACAACAAGCGCACGAAATTCGAACCGAAAGCACTTTACAATCTGAAAAACGATCCGGGTGAAAAGAAGAACACGATCAAAGAATCAAAAAACAGCTCAACGGTCGACATGATGCTGCAAGAATATTTAGACACCGTCGATTCGAGGCGACCGACAGCGCGGAGCCGAATGGAGAATTGAAAATGGAAATGAAAATACGAGCCCGAAGCGCAAGCGAGTGGTTTATCCGCGCGTTGTCATGCGAAAATATTAAACACTGCCGGAATCAAACTTTCGAAGCAGTCGAACCCCTCGCTTGCGCTTCGGGCTTGGATTGCGGTCGATGGATGATGCGGTTAATGCAAACGTG
>CAZORS010000214.1:0-9130 GCA_964582025.1 uncultured Pirellulaceae bacterium
GCGCTTCCGCCAGACTTGTTGATGATGCCGAGCAGAACTTTGATGAAAGTTGTCTTACCGGCACCGTTGGGACCAAGCAGGCCGAAGATTTCGCCCTGATTCACGGTGAAGCTAACTTCTTCGAGCGCTTGAAACTTCTTCCGAAAAATCAGACCTTCGCTGTAAGTCTTGCACAATTTTTCGGAGACGATCGCTGGCGTTGAGTCGCTGCTTGCAAGATTCGCCGTTACTAGTTCCGCTTCCGCCGTCTCTGTCATAATGGTTCGTCGTCTTCGTTAGGCCGTTGTCTCAGTGGGAGCCCGATTATAGATGCTCGCCGCCGGTTATGGATACTCGCTAGGAGATACTACCTAGGTTGTGTTGACTTGGGGATTGCCTTGCAATGTTGGCGTTGATTGGTACTCTCGAATCGCGATCTCGGTTTCAACCCCTTTCCTGTCCCACCCTTTTGGCTCCACTTTTCGAAGATGACTGACTCAACTGAAACGATCCTTTTCGAGACATCGCCATTTGGCACGCTGGACGGAATCGTCGAACATGATGGCCGCGTCGTGTACTTTTACCTCAATGAACGCCCAAACGAGGGCAACGACGAGAGTCGATTTGGGACTCGAGCCTGCTGGGTGCGAAACCTCGAACGTGGGCCGATGGTGCTGGATAAAGCAGACATGGCCGGCGGAAAAGCGCCTCTGTTGCCGCGAAACGACTGCATTGATCCGACGTTAATCCGTCTTCCGGGAGCCGATTCACTGGAAATCGTTTGGTTCGAAGAAGGTAACGGCGCGGCATTGGTCGAAACGGATCCCATCAGCGACAGCCAAACGCGAACCACCATCGCCGTCATTCCACCTTGGAGCGGAGTCGATGGCTTTCATGGATACGCTTCCAACTGCGCTCACGAAACGCCGCTGGCTTGGCCAATGCCTGAGAATCCTTCGCTGCACTTGCGGATCGAAAAAGCGACTGAATTCTGGCAATCGTTCACTACCGATAGTTCGCCTTTTAGAACTCTTCAGCCAAAACTGGTTGCTGCTTTTAACAATTACTTTGGGGAACAGAATCAAAAACAGTACTACGCAATTGATGGAGGAAAATTTCCTCCGCGCGGTCTGATTCGATACGAATCTGAATCGGAAACGATTTTGACAACTGTGGGCATGTCGCTGTGCTCACAACCTGCCGTTGAACTGTTTGTCGATCATCCTGCTCAGCACCGACGAATCGAGATCGGGATAAAGATCCCTCATTTGGATCGTGGACTCCCAGATTCAGAGCGTGTTGAAAACGCAATGCGATCGATCGGTTCGTTCGCTGCTTATCCGTGGAGTAACTGGACATGGCTTGGTCCCGGCCACACTGTTGGCTGGACAGACGCGAGTTCCGGAAAGGCAACTCTAAAGCGTGACGAAGAAATCGAGTTGCCAACGTTTCGTGACGATCCGATTGGACTACTGTGGATTGAAGTTCAATCCTGAAGCACGATTCGAGCCGTTTAAAGATCCGGCGGAAACTTTGAGTCGGGGATATCTTTGAGCGCGTCTCGTACTTGTATCAGACGCAAAACGAGTGCAACGCGATTACTGACTTGTAGCTTGGTGTGTAGGCGTTCGAGATAGTGCCTCACGGTTCGAACTTTAATATCCATCTTGACCGCGATATCTTCCCTCGTGATTCCTTCGAAAAGCAATCGACACACTTCCTTTTCACGTTCCGAGATCGCGAGGATGTATGAAATTTTCTTCCACTGAAGGTCACTGATCAGATGCTTCCCCGGCTGCTCCGACCATTGCCACTCGTCACCATTTGGTTTCAAAAGAAATCCTCACCCAAATTTTTCGCGCGTCAATTCATGTTGTTTTTCGGCCCACAAGGTTGATTAAGGTATGTTTGAAACTAATTCTTTTCTATATCGGTCATTCGGGCGCAGCAGGTTGTTATGTCGTAGGATGACAATACATCCGCGGTGCGGACAGTTAGTCAATTTCAATTTGGTCAAGATGTTTAAGAGTGAGCTTTCATGCTCCAGTTTTGAATTCTCGGTTCGACCTTCATTTGGTGCAAATCTTCCCATCGGGAATTCATCTGGCTGAATCGGTCCGCTAGCCGAATTGGTGGCTCAAAACTGCCATTTTGGGGGTGTAATTATTGACTTGACATTGCTTCCAACGCGATTTAACCTGCGTCCATGAATTACCCAACAGCACATCACCACCATCATTTCGTCCGCCATTGGCGGTGACGGTTGTGGTTTTTCTTCGCGAATCAAACGAAACGCTGACCACTCCGGTCGGTGTTTTTTTGTGCCTTCTGGTAACATGACGCCGGCCTTTTATCCCGTGAATCGCGGCTTACATCAGGCTTTATTTCCAAATCCAAAGGAACGTCATGTCTCCATCAAGAGACCCCAATCTTGTTCGAATCGCGCTGCCTAAAGGCCGCATGTACGATGAAATCGTTGCTCTTCTCAAAGGAGCAGGCATTTCGATTCGAAATTCGTCTCGCGGCTACCGCCCTTCGATTTCACTATCGAACTACGACGCTAAAATTCTCAAACCGCGAAACGTGATCAGCATGCTGGTCGCAGGAGCTCGTGATGTTGGTTTCGCGGGAGCCGATTGGCTCGACGAAATGGGCGTAGAGTTGGTGGAAGTTCTGGATACGAAACTCAATCCAGTTCGATTGGTCGTGGCGGCTCCGCATCAGATTTTGGTCGATGGAGAGCTTCCGAAGAGGCATCTAGTGATCGCTTCTGAGTATCCGAACATGGCTCAGCGTTGGATTGAAGCCAAAGGTATTGATGCTGAAGTCCTGACCACCTACGGTGCGACCGAAGTTTTTCCTCCGGAAGATGCTGACCTGATTATCGACAACACTGCGACCGGTTCGACACTTCGAGCCAACGGTCTGCATATCATCGATGAGATCATGAAGTCTTCGACCCGGCTCTACGCTTCTAAAGAAGCGATGGAAAATTCAGCAATCAAATCTCAACTCGATGATCTCGGTTTGCTATTGGAAGCCGTCTTGCGTGCTCGCGGTCGAGTCATGATGGACTTGAATGTTGCGGCTGGCGACCTTGATGCGGTTCTGAAAGTTCTACCGACGATGCGACAGCCAACAATTTCAACGCTTAGCAACGACGGGTGGCACTCGGTACGATCCGCAGTTCCGCGAGGCGAATTGGCGGACGTAATTCCGAAACTGAAAACCGCCGGTGCTTGCGACATCGTGACCACTTCGGCAGAACAGTTGATCCCGTAGCGTGCATTAGGAGGCATAGGCTTCCAGCCTGTGATCTGCATGTTCACGCTCTAGACGCCTATGCCACCAAAACTAACAGTACCATGGCTTACAACCCACCGAAATTCAAAAACGAAATTGACTTGCAGCTTTCTCGCAACGAAAGCTGCTGTCCGATCGACGACTTGTCACAGCAACTCGCTGACCAAACCGACATCGTTTCGCAGTATCCCGATCACTTGCCGTTGCAAAGTGCAATTGGAAAGTACACAGGTGTGGATGCCGATCGGATCGTCGTGACCGCTGGTGGCGATGATGCGATTGACCGTGTGATGAGTCACTCCATTACCGATTCGCGAAAGAAGATCGTCTGCCATCAGCCCTCGTTTGAAATGATCGCGGTCTACGCGGACATGTACGATGGCGAACTCGACGCAACGACTTGGCTGGGTGGTGATTTTCCGCTGGATGATTTTATGGGCCGTATCGATTCAGAAACGGCGGTTGTGGTGGTGGTTACTCCAAACAATCCCACGGGCGGGTTGATTTCGGTCGAACAGGTTTTGAAAATTGCTGAAGCTGCAAAAACGGCGGGTGCGAAATTGTTGGTCGATAACGCGTACATCGAATTCGCGGACTCCGATCCTACGGAAGCGTTGTCTTCGAACGACAACGTGATGATTGTCCGCACGTTTTCCAAAGCACTCGGATTGGCAGGTCTGCGAGTCGGATACTTGATTGCTCCCAACGCGGAATTTGCGACAACGATTCGCAATTTGTCAGGGCCGTTTCCTGTCAGCAGCGTTTCACTGGAGACTGCGAGGCGAGCGATTGAAAGTTACTCGGATGAGATGCTTGGTAACATTGCACGCATTAAATCGATCCGCGGCCAACTGGACAGAACCATCACGCAATGCGGTGGCGAAACAATTCCCTCTCAAGGCAACTTTATCCTTGCCAAATTCAATGATGCTAAAAAGGTTTGGGATCGACTAGTTGAGCAAGGAATCGCGGTTCGCATCTTTCCCAGCAACGACTTGCTCGCCGGTCAGCTGCGGATCACTTGTCCAACGAATCAAGGTGACTTGCTTCGCGTTGCGAAATCGCTGGCCGAAGCGACCGAAACAGATTTCGCTCCAATTAAGGAAAGCCTGTTGGCGGAAATGCTTCCTGAGAATGAATCGAATCAGGCCGCTGATTTGGAACGCGATTTCGTCTCTTCCACAAACCGGGAAACCAAAGAAACCAACATTCAGATCGAGCTCGATCTCTACGGAATCGGCAAAACAGAAATCTCAACGGGCATCGGATTCCTCGATCACATGCTGACGGCCTTAGCGTTTCACAGCGGTATGGATTTGAAGCTAATCTGCGACGGTGATCTACACATCGACGACCATCACACTGCCGAAGATTGTGCCTTAGCGCTCGGCACCGCGATCGATGAAGCACTCGGGCCGCGTCGCGGCATCAAACGTTTCGGATTCGCGTACGCGCCGCTCGATGAGTCACTTGCCAGAACAGTTATCGACTTGAGCGGGCGACCATGGCCGGAAGTTCACCTAAAACTCGAACGTGAAATGGTTGGAACTTGGGCGTGCGAGAACATCGTTCACTTTTTCCAATCGTTCGCCATGACATTGAAGTGCTCGTTGCACGTCGATGTCATCCGCGGAACCAATGATCACCACAAAGCCGAAGCTGCTTTCAAATCGCTGGCGAAAGCACTGCAGCAAGCCCTGACTAGGACAGCGGGCGCCGTACCCAGCACTAAGGGCGTGCTGTAAGGTGGCGTGGGTTTCCAGAGCGTGAACATCATGGTGACACTGCCGAAGCACTCTGTATCAACGCTACATTCTCTCGAATCACAACTCACTCGTCCGTTTTTTCATCCCGCTCACAGGCTGGAAGCCTATGCCACCCGAAATACAAATTATCAATACCGGAGTCGCGAACATTCGCTCTCTGCAAGCAGCATTCGATCGCATCGATGCTCCCTGGGCCTTAACTGAAGACGCTTCTGCCATCGAATCAGCAACACATGTCGTGCTGCCAGGCGTGGGAGCATTCGGCGCAGCGGCGGATGCAATCGATCGGCTTCAATTGCGTGACGCGATTTGCAAACGACTCGGACAACCAGAGAAAGCAACGCTCTGCATTTGCCTGGGCTTACAACTGCTTTGCGATGCCAGCGAAGAAAATCCGAACCACAAAGGCCTTGGTGTCATTGACGCGAAGATCGAGCGATTCTCCCAAGACGTTGCCGTCCCGCAACTTGGTTGGAACGCCGTGGTGCCTCACGAAAGTTGCCACGAGCAAAAATTCGAAACCGGTGAAGCCTATTTCGCCAACTCCTTCCGAATGGGAACGCCACCTGAAGGCTGGGACTATGCGACCACCGACTACGACGGCGGTTTCGTCAGCAGCGTTTGGCGCGGCAGAACGCTGGCCTGTCAGTTTCACCCAGAGCTCTCCGGAAAATGGGGTCAGACCCTTTTAAAAGGATGGTACGAAAATGCTTAAGTCACGAATCATTCCTTGCCTCGACGTGAACGATGGTCGCGTCGTCAAAGGGGTCAAGTTTCAGAACCTTCGCGACGCGGGAAATCCGGTTGACCTCGCGGCTCACTATCAAGAGCAAGGTGCCGATGAACTGGTGGTGCTCGACGTTTCGGCGACTCGGCAAGCACGTTTGGCAATGCTGGAAACGATTGAAGGCGTCCGCCAACAGCTTTCGATTCCACTCACCGTTGGTGGCGGCGTCGGCTCTATCGAAGACGCTGGTCGACTGCTTAACGCCGGCGCGGACAAAGTCAGCATCAATTCGGCAGCGGTTCGCCACCCGGACTTGATCAACGAAATGGCCGATCGATTTGGAGCCCAGTGCACCGTCGTTGCTGTCGATGCCAAACGCGATACGACTCAAGAGAACATTTGGCAAGTTATGACGCGAAGTGGAACTCAAGGCGAAACGCTCGACGCTGCCTGGTGGGCTGGCGAAGCTCAACGTCGCGGGGCGGGCGAGATTTTGCTGACCAGTTTTGATCGAGACGGCACACGCAGCGGTTACGATCTTGAACTGATGGACGCCGTTGTCGCGGCTTGCAGTTTGCCTGTCATCGCTTCCGGCGGAGCTGACTCGGTTGAGCACATGGTTGAAGCATTTCAGCACGGAGCCCACGCAGTTTTAGCCGCTTCCATCTTCCACGACAAAAACATGACGGTCGCCGACGTGAAACGTGACCTTACGGCGTTGGGCGTCGAGGTGCGAATATGATCGTTCCCAAAGTCTCCGTTTCCGCGAACCCAATGTCGGCGGATCAACAGGAAGAACTCGTTTCAAAGTTGAAGCATTGGGGTTTCCTCGGCAGCGCGTACCTTGTCGTCGAAGGTGAAAGCTGCGACGAATTCGCTGCGCCGCTATCGGCGGTGATCAAGAAAGTTAGCGGGTTTTGTGATCTGTTGATTCGATTTGACTCTGCTTCGGATGATGCGGCCATCGAAATGCTCAACATCGGGGCAAATTCTCTTGTCGTTGGATCCGCATCGCAAACTGAACAGTGGCCGACCGTTCCAAGCGATCGCATCCAACTTGATTCAGACCTGACCGATGTCTATTGCATCGAAAATTTGAAATCCAATCCTGATATTATCGCTGACTTCCTGATCGCACGTTTAAAAAGCGATCGACCAGACGGCATGTGGCCAACTGTGATTTGCGACCAACTTGGAATCGCACTTGGTTTGGCTTACTCGAACGAAACAAGCTTGCGACACGCGATCGCCACGCGAAACGGTACCTATTGGTCTCGTTCGCGAAATGAACTTTGGGAAAAGGGCGCGACCAGCGGAGCAACTCAACAACTGCTTGGCATTCGTTTGGACTGCGATTCCGATTGCCTTCGTTTTACCGTCACTCAGGATCCGCCTGGTTTCTGCCACAAAAAAACTCATACATGCTTCGGTGAAGAACGATCGATCGCCACGGTTCTGCAACGACTGGCAGGGCGAATCGAATCGTCGAACGAGAAATCGTTTACTCGACGACTGGCAACCGATGCTGCTTTGTTGGAAAAGAAACTGCTCGAAGAAGCGAAGGAGCTTTCAGACGCAAGCCAAGAAGACGACCGTTACGAAGTGGCTTGGGAAACTGCGGATGTGTTTTACTTTTCTCTGGTCGCAATGTTAAAAAATGGCGTTGGCCTCGACGAAGTTTACGCTGAACTCGCGCGGCGCATGAATCGAGTGATCCGAAGGGACTAATATGTGGCCCGGTGGTCTCCACCGTATTTCTCCGTAGCGCGGTGGCCTCCGCCGTGTTTTAAACTGTCACGGTGGTGGACCACCGTGCTACTTACTTGACTAAATCCATGCTCAAAATCATCCAAGCCTCCGATTTCAACGCTCAGTCGTTTCCGCACTCCATTGATCGTGAAACTTTGGGTGTCGCGCAATCGATCATCGATGACGTTCGATCCGGTGGCGAATATGCTATTCGAAAGTACGCTGAAAAGTTCAGCGAACGTACACCTGACCAACCTCTGATCATTCCTCGCGAAGAACTCGACGCCGCATTGGCTCGACTTTCCAACGAAGATTCAGAATTGCTCCATCGAGTCAGCGCTCGCATTGAGAATTTTGCTTCGGCGCAGCTTAATTGCATAAGCGAACTAACGACCGAAGTTCCCGGCGGCAAAGCAGGACACACGATCGAACCGATCGAACACGCAGGCTGCTATGCTCCGGCGGGACGATACGCCCTGCCCTCCACGGTGATGATGACGGCTGTAACGGCTCGGGTTGCAGGCTGCAAACGCGTCACCGTCGCATCGCCGAATCCATCTGACATGATCCTGGCGACTGCTTCTGTATCGGGCGCCGACTCGGTTCTGGCCGTTGGCGGTGCTCAGGCGATCGCCGCAATGGCGTATGGTTTTGAAGACTTGGAACGATGCGACTTGATTGCCGGCCCTGGAAACAAATTTGTCACCGCCGCCAAAAAGCTTGTTCATGGTGATTGCGGCATCGACATGATCGCTGGACCGTCCGAACTGGTTCTGGTCGCTGATGAATCCGCCGATCCCGCCACGGTTGCCGCGGACTTACTTGGGCAAGCCGAACACGATATTGATGCACGACCGTTCTTAATCACAACCAGCGCCGCGGTTGCTGATATGGTGAGCCTAGAAGTTGAAAAGCAAGTCAAAGAACTTCCTTCCTGCGACACGGCCACGGCTTCGATCACTAGCAATGGAGCCGCGATCGTTTGCGAATCGATCGATCAAGCCATTGAAGTGTGCAATCGTATTGCACCGGAACATCTTGAGCTTCACGTCGAGAATGCTGATTCGGTGTCGAAGCAGATCCGTAACGCAGGCTGCATTTTCATTGGGCACCAGTCCGCGGAGGTCTTTGGCGACTACGGTGTGGGTCCGAATCACACGTTGCCAACTTCGGGAACAGCCCGTTTCACCGCGGGATTAAACGTATTTACATTTTTGAGAATGCGAACCTGGTTGAAGCTCGATGCGGCGCCGGCGGAGCTGGTTGCTGATACGGCAAGATTGGCTGAAATCGAAGGCTTGATCGGTCATCAGCAATCGGCGCTGCGACGACGTCAAGAAAAGTGAACGGCATACCACTTTTCAACCTCCGAAGCTGGAACACTGATGTTTTTATTCACGCGTCCGTGAGGACGCGACCATCGTGTTGCTTCATCAGGATCCGTGCTTGTACGTTTCAATCCACGCGTCCGTGAGGACGCGACGAGCTCAATATTGAATTTCCCAACGCCGAGATTCAGTTTCAATCCACGCGTCCGTGAGGACGCGACATCCGCTGGTTCGCCTTCGAACTCGGTCACGACGTTTCAATCCACGCGTCCGTGAGG
>CAZORS010000215.1:0-2519 GCA_964582025.1 uncultured Pirellulaceae bacterium
GGTACTACTCCAAACTGGTTCTTCGCTCCTACAAACGGGAGTCGGGTCGAACTAATGACCGGATTTTCCAGTGCTGCACCGAGTTTCGTTTCGGAAGCGACATGGGGTGCACTCGCTGATACCGGATTGTCAATCGAGGGAATTAATGCCGGTCTTGGTGCTGTACAGACTACCGCTCTGGGAACGAACCGATTTCCCAAAAGTGGGCGTGGGTTTGCCACCTTCAACCAAATCGCCGCTGTTCCTGAGCCGTCAAGCGCCGCATTTATCAGCTTTGGATTGATTGGACTCTTAGTTCGACGCAAGCGATCCTAAATGCGAAGGCGAAATCAAGAGCCCTGCCGAATTCGGTGGGGCTTTTTTTGTGCGCTCCGCAAAGCTATCGTGTGGATTGACCCACAGCTCTTTGCGCCGCACTTTTCTACATATGGAACCTGAAAAGACGTCTGCTATCGTCCTTCGAGTTGTCGACTTCAGCGAAACTAGCTGCGTCGTCACGCTGTTCACGCGTAGCATGGGAAAGATAACGGCTCTGGCAAAAGGAGCACGCCGTCCCAAAGGGCCATTCGAGTCTGCTATTGACGTGTTGGCGATCTGTCGAATAGTGTTCCTCCACAAAACCAACGATTCGATGGATTTGCTCACCGAAGCAAAGCTCGATCGTCGTTTTCGTAGCTCCAATCGAGACCTGCAGAGGCTCTATTGTGGTTACTACATTGTTGAACTGCTGCGCACGTTGACCGATGAGGCAGATCCGCATCCGGAAGTCTTCGATTTGGCATTTAATGCAATCGAAATGATTGACGGTCAAGGTCTGCCCGCGGAAACCGTGTTCACTTTCGAGTGCGGATTGTTGCAGTCGTTGGGGCATGCCCCGATGCTGACGCGATGCGTGGCTTGCGGGATTGGCAAAACGCGAATCGATCGAGTCCATTTTGGATTGAACGATGGCGGACTGTTGTGCAACGATTGTTGTCGCGGCAAGTCCGCGATCAAAATTCTTGGCAGCGATTGCTTGCAGTTGTTGCTGGATCGATTTGATGTGACGTTGGAAAACGAGAGCCTTGAATCGAAAAGTGACAGCAGTTCAAAAGACGAAACGCCGCTGGTTGAGCGAAAAGGATATCGCGAAGCCAGACAATTAATGAACCAATATTTAAATCATCTCGTAGGGCATCAGATTCGACTGCAAAAGTACATCGAAAACCTGTAGTCTTCCCGCGAACACAATATAACTAGGCAGATACCGGACAAGGAAGTCTCGTATGCGACCCACAATTCAATCGTTGATCATACTGCTGATGCTGGCGTTTCTTTCGTCAGCCACGACAGGCTGCAGCGGATTCAGACACAAGCAGGGTAGCCTGCTTGATCGGCTCACGGAAAAGAAAAAAGACCGTCCTGGCGATCTGTTGGCCGACGAAGCGCTGGATCCTTTGGGGAGGCGCGATGGGAATCGGCTGTTGCTGGACGATTTGTCTCCCAGTCAAATTGCGACGACTCTGAAAATCCGATCTGGAACGGGAATCAACAAAGAGGCAGCCAACAGTGCTTTTTCAAGTGCGACGCAACTCTACGAGCGAGCTAACGCTGAAAAACAACGCGGTGGCGAAAGTGGTTCTTGGCAGACAACGTTTGTCGAAGCGGCGAATCAGTATCGAATCGCGGCGGCTAAATGGCCTGATTCAGCGATGGAGGAACAGGCGACGTTCTACGAAGGCGAATCCTATTTCTTTGCAGATCGCTACGTGCAAGCCAATCGGGCGTTCGAGAAACTGATCGCTCAGTATTCCGGTTCGTCGTTCCTAGACCGTGCCGAAGAACGCCGGTACGTGATTTCAAAATATTGGCTCGAACTTTCCGAAAGCGGTCCGATGCTTGCGTTGAATGATCCGAAACGGCCTCGATTCAATGTTGCTGGCGAAGCGAGACGCGTGCTCCACAATATCCGATTGGATGATCCGACGGGCAAACTTTCGGATGATGCGACGTTTGAGTTAGCCAATGCATTCTTGAAGTCTGGTCGCTACTACGAGGCAGCTGACACCTACGAAGATCTGCGTCGGAACTATCCGGGCAGTAAGTACCTTTTTGATTCACACATGTTGGAGCTTGAATCAAGGCTCAAGTCTTACAACGGCCCCAGCTACGATGCGACGCCGTTGGAAAAATCTGAGCAGCTGATTAAAACCATCGTTCGTCAGTTCCCGAAAGAATCACAGGAAAACGTGGAGGTGCTCGAACAGCAGGCAGCATTGGTCAACAATCAGTTGGCTCAACGCGGTTTCGAGTTGGGACGTTATCACGAACGACGTGGTGAAAATCGAGCAGCTCAACTGTGCTATTCGGCTGTCGCAGAAAAATTCCCCGATACGATTTACTCTTCATCGATCGATGAAAAAATCGAACGCGTCGCAAGTTTGCCAGCCGTTCCAAGTCAACACGCTGAATGGTTGGTCAACATGTTCCCGGATCCGGAGGCTGATAAACCAGTCATCGCCGCCGGTGACAACGAGTCG
>CAZORS010000215.1:2619-8964 GCA_964582025.1 uncultured Pirellulaceae bacterium
CTCGCCGACAGCTTTATTACAGGCCGCTTACTTCGCGAATCGAAGACCGTTACCGGAGAGACGATCACGGACGAAGCGAGGTCGTTGGACGTCGCCAATCGCGTCGAGGTTTCATGGCTCGACCGTGCGGGAACACCTCTGATGCAGCGTCAGACGGTGCGACTCGATTTTGACGCAGAGCTTATCCCCGAAGGCGGCCAATCTCTGGCGACGACTCAGCAGGAAATAATTGACCGAATTGCTCGGGAAGTCGTTGGGCAAATGGAAATGCCTTGGTAAATTGTCAGCCGAAGTTATTGGTCCTCTGTTGGCGTTTTTGGCTATGTCGGTTCCTGACAATAAATCTGATTCTGGTGCGGTTCCTTCCGATTTGGAAATTAAGGATCCGGAAGTCATCTTCAAATCCGTGTGGCGAAAGCTAACGGAAGAATTCGGACACGAGAAACTCACTTTTCCGAAGGAGCTGATTCTGCTTGGCGGAGCTCCCGGAGCTGGCAAAGGCACACACACGCGATTCATTTTGCAGGCTCGTGGTTTGACTTGCCCGCCGATCGTTGTCAGCAGCCTTCTCAACACACCAGAAGCTGAAAAAATCAAAGACGATGGTCGCATGGTCGGCGACAAAGAAGTCATTGGGATCGTCTTGCGGGAATTACTCAAGCCGCAGTACCGCGACGGAGCAGTTCTTGATGGCTTCCCACGAACCGGCGTGCAGGTCGAGTGCCTGAAGATGTTGGTTGACAAAGTCGTTCTGTTGCACGGCGAGTATGCGGATACTCCGCTGGCGACCAATTTCCGTCGCCCAACGATTCACGCAATGGTGTTGTTTGTTGGTGAAAAGACCAGCGTCGATCGACAGCTTCAACGCGGCAGGGAAATCGAAGTCCACAATCAGAAAGTTCACGAGACTGGTATCGGCCAGCTGAAAGAGCTTCGGTCGACCGATTTGGATCCTGACAAGGCTCGCCGTCGCTACCAAGTTTTTAAGGAAAAGACTTGGGATGCTTTGCAATCATTACAAGAGATCTACCACTACCACTTCATCAGTGCTTCGGGTGCGATCGAAGACGTAGAAGCGAACATTCTTCGCGAGCTTCAGTATCAAAGCTCTTTGGAGCTCGATCCGAAAACGTTTGATCGACTCGGACCGATTCCGCTGGCTGAAGAGATCACGATTCACGCTCGTCAGGATTTGGTGCGGCGACTTGATAGCTACGAGCTTGAACACAAAGACTTGTTCGTCGATGTCGTGGAACGTGTTCAGGAAAAGTTCATGCCGATCATCACTCGTCATGCCTTGTCCGGCCGAGCGATTGTTAACACCGAAGACAGTATGTTCGAGAATCCCCTAGCGTTGTCGATGTTGATCGACATTTTCTCCGAGCGTGGATTCAACGCTTGCGTGGACAAGACGATTCGCAAGACGCCTGATTCGGTCGACTTACAGACGGGGAAGATCAATTTGAAGGAACGATCCGTGTATCGAATTCACATTCGATTCGAAGGTTCCTCGATCCGCCGCGGATAGGCGGCGAACCAATGCAACTATTGCATGACTTTTTTCCAGGCTTTCCACGCCCAGTCAACTGGTTTCATCAAAACAATGAAGGCTACCAGCGTCGCCGGCATGTAGCGTTGTGCATCAGAACCCTCGCCGCTTTCTTCACGGTATTGCAACGTCGAAGCGGGCGCCAGTTTCGTTTTCCACCATGCCATCGGAGATTCCCAGACTCTAGGACCCGTCTTTAACTTCATCAACCTCGCCAATCGATCGCAGTAAGGAAACATCTCAACTGCATAAACCGAATCCATGTCCAGTTTGGCAAATCTAGTTTCTCGCTGTGCCTGTTCGTTTGCATGACACTGTTCAATATCCTTCGGTCGTTCGAATTTTCCGGCAATTTGCCCGCAGACATATCTCGCTTGCATTTCACTGATCGTGGGAATGTTACCAATGATCGGTCTGGCAAAACCCACCAGAAACAAACCCGGATCGCGGATGTGACAACAGCCAAGATGAAAGTCCCTCAATGAAATCCGTTCGTCAGTCAGTTTCCCAATCGTTGACCTGTATCCTGTTGCCGGAATCAAAAACTCTGGCTCAAACGAAACTCGATCGCCTGCGGACTCAAATTGGTTGAACTGGGTCCACGAATCATTCGTCGCGGTTCCGACAATTCTGATCCGCTGAGCACCGACGGCTTCGAGAAAGTCGTCGCTCTTATTGTGGAACATGTTGAACAGATCGTCCTTTGCGGCGATCGTCAGTCGCATTGTCCATTCTTTCCGCCGATTGATTTCATCTTCTGCTGTTGAGTTCTCCACATCTTGTTTGTGTGGAAACAGTTTTCGGAACTGTCGTTCGTATTTGATTCTCAGCTTCACGAAAATCTGCCCGAGCCAATTTCGGATGTCCGGATCGACGGACAACATCAAGCGATTCCGAAGAAAGTCAGACGGCACGCCGCGGACCGGATGGTAACGTGGACTGACTCGAATTCCAGAACGCAAGGATAACAACACTTCATTGTTCAATTTTGGATTCGCCAGTCGATTCGCGTAGTCGACTGCTGACTCACCGCCGCCGACAATCACAATCTTTTTCCCTCGGACATGTCCAAGACCGTCCGGGTGGTTCAATTCCCTTGTCGACAGTTGAGGCAATTTGCAGTCAACTGGTTTGGGTGTCGCGGCCAATCCAGTGCAGATTACGACTGCGTCAAAGGTCGAGGATTCGCCACCGATGTCGAATTTCCATTGATGGGCCTTCTTGCGAATGTGGTCGACACGAGTGTTGAGCCGAATATACTTTCGTAATCCAAAATGTTCCGCGAAAGAATTCAGATAAGTTCCGTATTCGTCGTTGCGAAAAAATTCCTCGCGGCTCGTTCCGCCGTCTTCATTGACGGAGGCATCGCAGATTGGGAAGCAGGCAAACTGTGTCGTGTATCTTGTCGACGTCGACACGAAGCCCGGATACGGATTTCCCCAACACCCAACGATCGAATCTGATTTTTCAAAACAGACGATTTCCCAATCTGGCAGAAAATCGAGCGCCATTTTCAGCGTGATCAATCCACTGCTGCCGCCGCCAACGATCGCTAGACGCTTTTTCATTTTATGATCGCAGTCAAGCTGATCATCACATAGTTGAACCGCCCAGATTCCGGAATGAACAACATCAACTTGTCACCATCGTTGACTTCGTTTTCCTGAATGTAATGGTCCAGCATGATGAAGATACTTGCCGAACCGGTATTCCCCGCGGTCGCCAAATTGGTCCAATAAGGCACTGGGTCGGGCGAGCTTGTGAACTCCTGCATAACTCGTTCTGTTTTCTTGCGGAAGAAAAACGAAGAGAGGTGCGGCAAGATCATCTTGTAGTCGATCAAATCCTCTTCATGGCGTTGCATTGCTTCGGCGGTGAACTTCCGAGCCGTCGGCATAAGATACTTTGAAAGGATTGAAATGTCTTGGGATAGTCGGACGCCTTGGTTTTCCAGCTTCATGCAAAGCGGAGTCTCATGAGCGAACGATCGCGAGTGAGTCCAATTCACTTTGAATGAAATGCCACTGGATTTTGGTTCGCTTTCCAAAAGAAATGCTCCAGCGCCATCAGAGAGCATGAATCGCAGAAAGACAGACATGAACCATTGCGATTTTCGAAGTTCGGAATGTTGGTCTCGATCATCGACGGGTTTGATTACACTGGCCTTCAATGCACTCGACGGATGCTCAGCGCCGACGCAAATTGCGGAATCATGTTCGCCGGATGCGACCGATCGAATTGCCGACACCATTGCAGCGGCAGCTGATGTGCAAATGCCGCCGTGTGAAAGGCTTTCGACTGGTTGCGTTAGCAATTGGTGATCCTGCAATTGTGCGTGCAGTATCGACGCCAATCCCGGTCCGCCAAGGGGCGCGTACGTGGTTCCAGCAGCCAATAGAGAAACTGGATTTTCAATGTTGCCACGTTTTGCCAAACAGTCCTGAATCGCACGACAGGCGAGTTGATAGACGTCAAAAGTTGGCTGTTGTTGAATGTCTTGAGCGTAGTGCCGGCTCGTAATGCCGTTCATTCGCAGGACCGTTTTCTTGACCTCTGATTCACCTTCAAGCGTACCAAGATGCAAGTCAATGTCGGCATTGCTAACCGGTGATCCGGGCAAAAACGAACCTGTTTGAGTGATAAAACAATTCATTCGAGTCGTCACGCAGAAGCAGGAGGACGATTCAACAGCATGTCATAGGCGACTTCATCGAACACGATGTGATAGTAGAGATACTGATTCGGATTCGAGAAAAACGCGCTGCTGTTGTAGTGGCCACGGTTGTTGACTTCCTGCATGAAAAAGTCCAACGTGATTTGAGCCTGTCGATCGTCAACGTAGAGTTGCTTCAGGCACCAAAGCAGAATCGAGTCAGAACCGAAGGAATTTAGAGCCGTCATTGTCGTTCGCAGATCGCCAAATACGGTGATGGTAAACACGACCAGCATGACGATGTTCGTCACGCCCAACAGCTGAAACGAATGTTTCTTGTTGATCTCAAGTGCTTTTTTGCTGTACTGATCGTGGTCTTCAATTTTCTGTTGCCGAATCCAGTCAATGTTCTCCATGAACTTCTCTTTATCGAATCGGTCGACCAGTTCGTAGGACAGTAGGTCATGTCCGATCGTCATGTTGTTGTCAGTGACCTCTTTTAAGTCGTCGACTGCGAAGTCACCATCGATGCCGTTGAGTTTACGAACTTCTTTGGGTGGTTTGTCGTCATGTCCGGCCAGAACGTGTCGGTAAAGTAACGGTTCGATTTGAACGTGACGCAGCATGAGTTCAGCCGCATCGTGACGCGCCAGATACTTCATGCCGATCGACATCCACCAGTCGATTACGTAGGCTTCGAAGCCGTATGGCACGCGATGAAAAATGAACTTGATTGGAAAAATCAGGATTCGAACGAAGAAGTACGCAACCAGAATTAGCGGGCGAACCAGCGTGTAGTCGAGGTGTGATTTTTCGGCAGCGAAGACCCTGTTAACTTCCTCGTTGATGTAAGGGAATTGATGCATCGTTCTCGAATTTCGCACGTTATTCCTTTTTCTACTGCAACTCGAAAGTCTTGTTGTTGTCACGTAGGTCGTTGTTAAGCAAATGGGATGCCACGTGGTTTATGGACACTAAAACTTTGGGTTTGGTGACATTTTATTTGCTGCTCAAATTTCACTATTCACACAATGTACATAATTGGTCATCAGATGTCGGATGGCACGTCGCGACCTTTCAAACTTTCGCTTCGATAAAAAGGGAAAAAGGAACTCAGGAAAAACGTTCGCACGACGTAACCCAGAAAGCTCTCGCAACATAGTCGCGGATCTGTTGCTTGGCATTGCTCGTGGTGGAGTTTTCGCAGCGTCGACCAATGAGCCCGCGGGTGGTCATGGTGAGCTGTATGAAACCCGATGTTCATCCAAATCAAGTTGATTGCTCCGGTGAAGTTTCGAGCGTAGTTTACCTCCGATTCGTCATCGCAATGGGCGTGTTGGAAATAGTTGGAGCCGAGCAGCCAATGCAATCCGAATGCTTGTGGGATTGCCACCAGCAAGATGAAATTTCGCCAATCAAGAATGAACAACGCGATCCACAAGGCGCCGATCAGGCAAACTTGTAATAGCAAATCTTTGGAAAATCGAGTGCGCTTCGGCCATTCGATTTTGAACTCCCTGAAGAACTTTGGGATCAATACGCAGTACGCTTGAATCGGATGGAGCAGATATCCCAAAAGATGATTGTGATCCCCTCCGAATCGATACGTTCGCGTTTCATCTTCGGGGCCGTGTTGATGGATGTGATGATTACGAAGATGCCCTCCGTAAACCATCGCGCTGGGGACCGCGGTGCTGATGCTGATCAGCAAATTGGTTATGTTGTTGAGTCGCTTGCTGTGCCAAATTCCAAGATGAATGTGGTTATGGTGTACGACTTGCACGCCGATTGAGCAAAACAGACAGCCCGCGTACATGAGCCAAGAAAATCCAGTTTGCCATTGGGCGATGATGAAGCCAACATAAAGTACGATGTACGCTATCGATTGTATGTCGTACCAATTTCGCATGAAGGTTACTTTTGAGTAGTTGATCGCCCTCGCTTGAGAGGGGCGGAGAAGTTGATCACCCTCCCTTTGGGAGGGTCGGAGCCTAAGCGACGGGGAGGGCGCGGATGGTAAAGCTATCTAATGGAAAACACAAACAACTACACCCTCCCCAGAGGGCATTGGTGTCTACACAAATATTTTTGGCTCCCCTCTCCCGAAAATTCGAACCCCAACGCAATTTTTGCTGATCAAATG
>CAZORS010000216.1:0-4718 GCA_964582025.1 uncultured Pirellulaceae bacterium
TCAAGCTCGATCGAATGGAAAAGCAATCACATCCGAAATGGAATCCTTCTCCAACAGCAACATCATCAACCTATCGACTCCTAACGCAACGCCGCTGCACGCCGGCATCCCGTATCGCATTGCTTCCAGCATCCTGCTACCGACCGGCAGCTGATCGCTTCCATCATCCACACGCTGAGAGTTCACTTTCTCATTTCGTCGCTCAAGTTCCGCTGCGTCGAGCAATTCATGGTAACCATTGGCCAGTTCAACACCATTCACATAGAGCTCAAACCGCTCCGCAACATCAGCTCCACGCGAATCAGCACACACTTTCGCCAGTGCGGCTTGGCTCGCCGGAAAATGGAAAATAATCTCCGGGCCAGCGACGCCCAATTCGGGTTCCACGATTTCTGACATGATCAGATTCAACCACGAATCGCGATCTTCTTCTCCAGCAAATGAACTTGTGTCAACGCGCGCCTTGTGACAAGTAGATCGAAGCTGATCGATGGATGCAGCAAACGGATCGACGTTTGCATACCGAACAAAAGCCTCGCGGTACGAAACAATATCGACCTGCCCTACCCCAAACATCGCTTTCGCAAAATCGGCCAGCAGTCCCATTCCCGCCGACAAGTCATCTCCGACTCGATACCACTCCAGCATGGTGAACTCGGGATTGTGTCGTCGACCCGCCTCGCCTTTTCGAAACGCTTTGCAAATCTGATAGATCGCCGTCGCGCCGGCGACGACCAGTCGCTTCATCGCGAACTCGGGCGAAGTCTGTAAGAACAATTCATCATCACTCCGCTCACCGTCGACCACATTCGATCGGGGAACTTTCACCGGTTCGATATAGCGATCGACGACCGTGTCCCTCGAAATCAGCGGCGTTTCGACGTGGATAAATTGCCTTGCCTCAAAAAAGATGCGAATCTTTGCCAAAAGCAGGCTTCTTTGGCGCAGCGTCGCCAAGCTGGCCGATGGCATAAAGGAAGATTCTTCTGCAGACATGTGTGGGACCGACAAACCGGTCTTTCAAAAAATGCGGTTGGGCTTTAGGCTTTTTCGCTCAAAGAAATATATGAAAACGAATAGAAGTGAACGGACAGGATAGCATCGTGAGCGAAGACAAAGAAGTAACAGACCGACTTGACGCGATTATGAATAATCATAGTTACGAGTTGGCGTATCTGGACGAAACATTCATCCGACGTGAAGACTTGCGACCGCTGCGGCTGGAGCTTGAGTTACTCAAGCCCGAAGTGTTGATGGAAGAAGCTGGCATCAAGTCTACCGTTGTGGTTTTCGGTGGAACGCAGATCGCCCCCAAGGACGTTGCCGAAAAACGACTCGCTGCTGCCAAAGCGGGAATTGCGGCAACCCCTGATGGCGAAGCCGCCAAGCGTGAACTGTTCTTGGCCGAACGAGTCATGTCCAAGTCGCGTTACTATGAAGAGTGCCGCGAGTTCTCACGCATCGTCACCGAATACAATCTTAGCGACGGTCACCACGGCGAGTTCATCATCAAGACTGGTGGCGGTCCTGGGATCATGGAAGCCGGTAACCGTGGAGCCTACGATGCGAAGGGCCAATCGATGGCTTTGAACATCACGTTGCCGTTCGAACAAACGCCGAACTCGTACATCACGCCCGGCCTCTGTTTCCAGTTCAACTACTTTGCCATTCGAAAAATGCATTTCCTCCTTCGTGCCAAAGCACTGGTTTGCTTCCCGGGCGGATTTGGAACGTTGGATGAACTGTTCACAACATTGACGTTGCGGCAGACCGGTCGAATGCAAAACATTCCAATCATTCTTTACAGCAAAGAATACTGGGACGGCATTATTAACTTCCAGTTCCTTGCCGATGAAGGCGTGATTCAGGACTCGCATCTGGATCTGTTCCAATACGCGGAGTCCCCTGAGGAAACGTGGCAGATCATCAAAGACTTCCACGACGTTGCGTAGGCCATTGTCGCGTAGGCCATTGTCGCCCAGCTCTCCGAGCTGGTAGCGCTAAGCTGCGAACCCCGTTCACCAAAGCTCGCCACTTGCGTAGCCGGACTGGCAACAGTTCGGGTGAAGCAGAGACAATGTCGCAGCAATCTATCGTTCGCCCGGAGTCTTGCGACGTCGCAAGACTCCGGCTAGGGTCCGTCGATCGACCCTTGAAAAGATCGAACATCTCTTCATTGCCTCGCTACCAGCTCGGAGAGCTGGGCGACATTGGACTTTCGACCCTCCCGCAGCGAAGCCGAAAACGTTAAACTGTCGTCTTTCAGAAAACGGAATACGTTGGAGGATCGATGAGCTTGAAATGGAATTTGCGTGCGCACGACGCACAGCTGGTTCAATCGATCGAACGAGCCTCAGGAGTCTCCCCCGTGATCGCTCAACTGCTCGCACTTCGGGGAATCACGCAACCGAACCACGTCAGCAGTTTCCTGGACCTCAAGATGACCGGTCTTCGAAAGCCCAGCGAACTGCCAGGTATCGATGCCGCCGTGGATGCCATCTTTGAGTCGATCGAGTCGAAAGAAAAAATTTGCGTCTATGGAGACTATGACGCAGACGGGATGACTTCGACCGCGATTCTGTATCGCTGTTTGAAAAAACTGGGCGCTGAAATCAGCTACTTCGTGCCCAACCGACTCGATGACGGATATGGTGTCAGCAACGACAATCTCAAGAAAATTCAGGAACGCGGTTCCAAGCTTGTGATCACCGTCGACTGTGGAATTACCAGCGTCGCAGAAGTCGAATACGCGAAAACCATCGGCTTGCGAATGGTGATCACCGACCACCACCACGTCGGAATGGAACTTCCGAATGCTGCAGCAATCGTCCACCCGGGTTTACCGCACGATCCGTATCCTTTTCCGGGGCTCTGTGGAGCCGGTGTTGCGTTCAAGTTGGCTTGGGCACTTTGTCAGCGACGGGCTGGCAGTGAAAAGCTTCCGGAATCGATGCGCAACTTCCTGTTTGCCGCCGTTTCACTTGCCGCTATCGGAACCGTGTGCGATGTCGTTCCACTGTTGGACGAAAACCGAATCATCGTCCACCACGGACTCAACTGCATGACGCGATACGCCAATCGAGGGCTGCAAGCGTTGATCAAGATCGCTGATTGTGACAAGAAACCGAAACTTGAATCAGAAGACCTCGGATTCCGCATCGGCCCGCGACTCAACGCGGCTGGTCGACTGGGACAAGCACAACTAGGAGTCGAATTGCTGACCTGCGATTCACCCGAACGAGCCCAACAACTGGCGACTTATATCAATGAGCTAAACAAGAACCGTGATTCGCTCGATCGTCGAATTCTAAAATCGGCCAACGAAGTCATCAAGAAACATCACGACCCGGAGAATGAACCGGCGATCGTTTTGGCTCAACCGGATTGGCACCTTGGCGTGATCGGCATCGCCGCAGGACGAATCGCCGAGCTATATCATCGACCCACGATTCTCATTTCGCTTGATCCACTGGGAGCCCGTCCTGGAGTTGGATCCTGTCGCTCTGCCTGCGGAGTCAATCTGTACGATGCGATTCAGGGAAGCTCGCAACACTTGATCAAATTCGGGGGGCACTCTGCGGCGGCCGGCCTCAGCATCGACCCGGACAAGGTCGATGCGTTTCGGGAAGACTTTTGCGAACAAGTCATCGATCAGGTTAGCGTCGATGAACTGATTCCTGACCTAGACATTGACGCCGAAGCATTGCTTGGGCATCTGACTTTTCAAATGATGAACGATCTCGAGAAACTTGCTCCCTTTGGCCAAAAGAATCCTCGTCCGCTGATGTGTGCCACCGAAGTGCGGCTCGCCGAACCTCCGCGAACGATGGGATCCGATGGTCGGCATCTTTCTCTGCGGCTTGAACAACATGGTTCTTCCGTTCGCGCGGTCGCGTTCGGAAAAGCAGACTGGGCGAAGGAACTTGAAAAGCCGGACGCCTGTTTTGATTTTGCATTCCGTCCGCAGATCAATGAATTCCGAGGCCACCGTAGCGTGCAGTTGCACCTCGTTGATTTTCGCCCATCGGGTTCTGACGTCGACAGTAAATCGGGACAAACTGTTGCGACTAGCGCTCAATGAGAGGCTATCCCGAACACTGGCCAATCGATTCCGACTGGACGGCGGCGCTCGATGCTGAATTGAAATCAGACTGGTTTCAATCGCTCACTGAATTCGTTGCCCAACAGCGAACAGAAGCAACGGTCTATCCGTCGGCTGAAGATACGTTCAATGCGTTCCAATGGACTTCACTGGCTGACACACGCGTTGTCATTCTCGGGCAAGATCCGTATCACGGTGCGGGGCAAGCACATGGACTTTGTTTCTCGGTTTTGGAATGCGTGTCGAAGCTGCCCCCTTCGCTAAAGAACGTCTACAAGGAAATGGCTGCCGATTTGGATTGCGAAATCCCCGAGGTTGGCAATTTGGAATCGTGGGCTAGGCAAGGTGTTCTTTTGCTCAACACCGTTCTTACCGTTCGCGAATCTGAGGCGAATTCCCACCGAAAAAAAGGTTGGGAAAAATTTACTGATGCTGTCATTCGTCGAATCGGAGAAAGGGAAATTCCCTGTGTTTTTGTTTTGTGGGGAAAGCCAGCAGAAAAGAAACTTCCGTTTATTGGCGCACACCATACGACGATCGTTTCGCCTCATCCATCGCCATTGTCGGCGAGTCGTGGTTTTATTGGCAGTCGACCTTTTTCCAGAACCAATGAAGC
>CAZORS010000216.1:4818-8943 GCA_964582025.1 uncultured Pirellulaceae bacterium
AAAAACCAAGAACAAAACATGAGCTCCAGTCTTCGACAATCGAAACCCAAAAAACCGGGATCGGTTATTGAAGTTCTCGAGTCGAAAATTCGACCCGCAAAAACGAAACCAGCGAAATACGATTACTCATCTGAGACCCGTAAGCCACTGGTTTGCCTCGCGTTCGTGCTGCCTCTATTACTGTTCTACGAAGTCAGCATGATCTTTCATCCTGATGCCGTTCGCAGTGGCGTCGACCGACTGATCGAATCATTGCTGATGCCGTTGGGAACGGTCAGCGTTGGGGTTCTGCCACTGGTGTCCGCCGGAGCCTTATTATTTTGGCATCATCGACTCGATCAACCTGGACACTTTCATTTTCGAACCCTTTTCTGGTTAACTCTGGAATCGATTGCGTTGGCTTTGATCTTGTTCTTGGCCAGCGACGCGTTCATGCTCTATTTTGACAACCAGCGCCCACAACCGCTTGCTGGGCTGACCAAAATCTTCTCGGACTCGCAACAGTACGGAAAACTATTGACTTGTCTGGGAGCAGGAATCCACGAAGAGATCGCTTTTCGTTTACTGATGTTTGCGCCGTTGCTGCACTGCTTGCGTCGCGTCATCGAAAGAGAATTGACCGCGTTGCTGATCGCCGCAACCATTGTCAGCATTTTGTTTGCGATGGCACATTGCGATGTGGTTAACCCTGAAGGATTCCCGTTCCAAACTTCAACGTTTCTGTTCCGTTTCCTCGCTTCAATCTTTTTGTGCATTCTGTTCCGTTTTCGCGGAATTGCGATCGCTATCGGCGTGCATGCGGTCTTCGACATTCTTGCAATCTGCTGAACCGATTCAGATTCATCGCTGAAATGCCGATCTATATTTTAGCGGTTGTCAACGACAGAAAACCAAATTTCGACTAAAAGAAATTGCGATTTGGCATTCGACTTTTCACCTCTATAATTTGTCGTCTCAAACAAAATTAGTTTTTCAAAGTTTGTTTCGTTTGGAGTCGCCGCGAATGAAGTGCAGGGACTACATTTAGAAATAGAAAACTCAAGTCGAGTGTGAAACCACGTGTTATCAGTAAGACCAAAAGTTACCGAGATGAATTTCCATCTCTTCGCCAAACCCGTTCACCCGGAACTGGTCGAAGTGTGCGGTACGCGTACGGTCGAACGAGACAACTATCAATTGCAATTGAACATCACAACCGATGGCCATTTGATCACGTTTCGACATGACGACCTGACGTTTTGTGAAGTTGCCGCTGCGGCCAGTCACTCGCTGCCCGAAAACTGTCGCCTCGTTTCGCACGTGGCAACTGACTCCACCGACAATGGGCCGTCACTTTACGAAGAAATTATTGGCTACCAGTCAAACGTTTCGATGGACTCGGTTGATCCGAAGATCTTTGTCACGATACAGCAGCAGTTGGACAAACGAGTTGAAACGGATGGACTCGTTCATCGTTTTGAGTCAAACGGACGGCTAAGTTTTGGCGCCATCAGCTACATGCACGCCCAATCGTTCATCAATCACGTTCGCGTGAGAGCATTTCATACTTTCCCGGAAACTTGTGCGGTGCTGAAAACTGACACCGTTTTCCGCGTCGGCGACAAGAAGTAATCGCCCACGAGTCTGGGACAGACGCGGCTAAATTACTCGAGCTTGAAGTCGTCAGTGATGCTTTTGTCCGTGTAGATCGGAAGGTAGCGATAGTAAACTTCCAGCGTCATACACGCCAAAGCTGTCGTATAGAGACGACCACCACCGTCACTTGAATGTCGCTGCGGCGCGTTAAAAAACCAACTTCCAGCAGTGTTTCCATCCTTGCTCTGAGTGTTGACAAGATTGTCTCGCATCTTGCTATTCCATGCCGTCCACTCTCGGCCTCCGTACTGCTTCATCACTTGCGTGGCATAGTAGTTGTAATAGATATCCGAAGTATCCTCACCACCTTCGAACTCATCAGGACCATTTTCGCCGATCCAGCCGACACCTTCTTTCAGGCCTGGCGTGTCCTTGTCCCAGCCCATATACATTCGACACAGCATGCCGATCGATGTCTTGCCCAAGTGAGAGCGGTTACGTTTTTGAGGAGGTGACTCATAGCCGTAGACCGACCCATTAGTGTTGGAGACTTCATTTAAAAACTTGTCCAACAGTCTCCATGTTCGCGGATTGATATCGAGCCCGGAAAGCTTCGCACTTTTCATGGCCATAATTTGCCAGCCAACAACCGAAGTATCGCCCCGTTGCCGAGGAGTATATTTCCAACCTCCGCCAACTGGATCTTGAACATCTTCCATGTACCAGATCGAGCCTTGGGCGTACGGGGCAAGCTTTGGATCTTTGGACATGGCAAACGCTTCGCAGAAAACGATGGAGGCAAGCCCGTGCGAATACATTTGCCCACCACCTTTTTCGTAGAACGAAATGCCGCGGCCTTCCTGTTTCGCATTCGCCATCAAATACTCTAGGCCCGCCCGGACATTGTCTTTATAGAATCCGACTTTGTGAGTCTGCCCGTTTCCAAGCAGCGGCAAAAGAGCCAATGCAGTCGCCGCGTTTCGAGCAGGTTCTTTATCGCCCGGGTTAGGACTGTCGCGATGGCTGCCCGGACCGATCCGGTGATCGAGATCCCAGCCGCCGTCCGGCAACTGATGGTTCACAATCCATTTGAGAGCCAGCTGAACGGCTTCCTCTGATGCGTCCGTGCCGCCATACTCTTTGAGAGCTTTCTTTTTTCCATCGCCGGACCGTCCGCCCAGTTCATTGCCTTGACCGCTCATGGCACCGATGTCGCCAAAGTCACCTTCATCGAAAACCATTTCTTCGGCACCGACAAATTCAGACATCTCCAATGACTCAATCGCTTCAAGTTCTGTCGTTTCGACTTCGACGGGCATCACGTCATCGAACTCGGTTTCGCTGAGCTCTTCTTCGGTCGCTTCGTCGAAATCTGCCATGTCCAGATCAATCGTCTCAACCGATTCACTTGGAGTCGCAGACGCTTCTAGGGCCGTCGTGATTTCCTCACGCTTTGGCATGACCAGAAACGCCAACAGAACAATCAAACCGACATGCCCGATGAAACTAATCATCCAACTGGGAATCACATTGAACATCAACATTCTTTGCCCAGATTCGACGACTTCGTCTTCAAATCCTTGTGCGTCGTTTTCTGCTGTGCTCATGTCGCCGGAAGGGTTCGTTTTTAAGTGTTGCGGGGTTTCCATTGTACACAATTGGCGTCAAAATTTCCCGATTCCAATTTTGATTTCTCGAAAGCGTTGCCGTGCCGGAAGCACCTGTTGTCATTCACGATCCTGTTGAAATGAAGTCTCTTACGGAGTCCCTCAAACGAAACGGCAAGAAAGTCGGATGCGTGCCGACCATGGGAGCGCTTCACGAAGGACACTTGAGCCTCGCGCGAGCATCAGTTGTAGAAACGGACGTTACCGTTGCGACTATCTTTGTGAATCCAACCCAGTTTGCGCCCGGAGAAGATCTCAGTAAGTACCCGCGACAGTTGGAAGACGATTTGAAGTTGCTTGGCGAAGCTGGCGTGCAGTACGTTTTCAATCCAGAAACCGAAACGATGTATCCGCCGAACAGTTCAACTTCGATCACACCGCCGAAGATTTCGCGAAAGCTTGAAGGTGAATTTCGACCGACGCATTTCGGTGGCGTCGCGACGATCGTCTTGAAGCTGTTCAACATCGTCGGGCCAGATGTCGCTTTCTTTGGACAAAAGGACTTTCAACAAGTCGCCGTTGTCAGTCAGATGGTGCGGGACCTGAACGTTCCGGTTGAGATTCGAACGTGCCCGATCATTCGAGACGCCGACGGGCTGGCTCTGAGTTCGCGAAATGTTTACTTGAGCAAAGACGAACGCGAGATCGCGTTGACGATCAACAAAACGCTGACTCATGTTCAGAAGCAGATCCAAGACGGACAGCGAGATGGCTTTGAAGTTGTGACCGAAATGCGGCAGATGCTGATAGACGGGGAAGTTTCTTCGATTGACTACGCGGCGGTTGTTGATCCGCTGACGCTTGAGTCGTCCGATCCGATTCAGCTGCCAGTTGCGTTGCTGATCGCGGTCTATGTTGGGAAGACGCGGCTGATTGACAATTG
>CAZORS010000217.1:0-8934 GCA_964582025.1 uncultured Pirellulaceae bacterium
AGTCGTCGATCAAGAAGACGACGCCAAGAAGGAAGAATTCTTGTCTCTATTCCGCACCAAGCTTAACGCGGCCAAACTGATTTCGAAGCCGATCGGCGTAACGTTGCACGAATCGGGAACGATTAATGGTTTCGCGGACATCGACAAAGACAACGTTCAGGACGCCGGCGAAAAGGAACTGTTTAAGATCGAAATCGACGATGAACGAGGCCGTGTGATTGCTTCCGACGGTGGCGGACACTACCGTGACCACCGCTATCGGCCAAGCGGTTTCTTTACCGGCTATCTGCTTGGTTCCATGCTTGGCCGAAACAGGAGCTACTATTCAGGCGCGCGGTCAAGCATGAAGCCCAATCACAGCACCACGAAAATGAGCCCGAAGACATACCATAAGACAGCTGTCTCGAAGGCGAGGTCGGCGGCGAAAAGTACGTCTACACGAACTCGATCTGGCTCGAAAGGCTTTAGCTTCGGAAAATAGTGGTGTTCTATCATCACAAACTTCAACATGTATTTGAGCTACAAGAGCCACTGGTCATGACTGGTGGCTTTTTTTGATGCGTTCCAGTTTCTAAATTGCCTAATTTAAAGACCGTCAAATAATTGAATCAGTTTTTGCGTACTCAATGCTTGCTGTCATCGTTTAACGACAAGCCGGAAGGCGACCTCGTTTTTACCTACCAAACGCCGACGCCTGCCGACTAGTCGTTAAACGAACTGCCCCAAACTGCCATCGAGACACCGGTTGTATTTCTTGCTTCATCTCTTTACATCACTTTGACTTCGAAATCGTTTTATGGATTCAGCTCAACCAGTCGACAGTGACCGTGAAAAATCCGCTGAAGAAAATCCGCTGACCAGCAAGCAAACTGCCGTCATGATGATCAGTGTGCTGATTGTTGCGCTGTGCGGTATCGTTTACGAGCTAATCATCGCATCCGTTTCGAGTTACTTACTTGGCAACAGCGTCTACCAGTTTTCAATGACGATCGGGTTCTTCATGTTCGCGATGGGCATTGGTTCCTACATTTCGAAATGGTTCCATCGCGATCTCGTTTCCAGCTTTATCACGATTGAGATTGCAGTCGCCTTGATTGGCGGATTCAGCAGCAGCTTGCTGTTCCTAATGTTTCCCTATCACGCATTTTATCGCCCGGTCATGTTTGGGTTGATTATCGTGATCGGGACTTTGGTTGGCCTCGAAATTCCACTACTGGCAAGGATCCTTAGTCGTTCTACGGCGTGGAAAGAGTCAATCGCCAACGTTTTGTCGCTCGACTACCTAGGAGCACTTGTTGGCTCCGTTGCGTTCCCGTTGGTGATGTTGCCTTCGCTGGGCCTGTTTCAATCATCGTTTGCGATTGGTCTACTGAACATCGGAGTGGCGATCCTTTCCATATTCATGTTCGGAAAATCGCTATCGGGGTATCGACTGTGTCTGTACGGTTCCCTATTCGTATTGGCGTGTCTGATTGGTGGCATGGTCGCGTCGGAACATCTGACTCGATTCGCAGAGAGCCAAATGTATGCCGACAGAGTTGTCTTTATGAAGCAGACTCCCTATCAACGAATCGTCGTTACTGAGAATTCAAGAAACAAGGAAATCCGACTGTACCTCGACAAACACATTCAGTTTGCTTCCATCGATGAGTACCGTTATCACGAAGCTCTTGTGCATCCTCTGATGAGCATCGACGGATCGCGAAATAATGTTCTGATTCTTGGCGGCGGCGACGGGATGGCAGTTCGAGAAGTTTTGAAGTACCCGGACGTTGAGCGAATCACAATGGTCGACATTGATCCGGCGATCACCGAGTTTTGCTCTTCATTCACTCCGATCGTGCGACTCAATGAGGGAGCGTTGAAAAATGAAAAACTGACGGTCATCAACCAAGACGCTTTCAGCTACCTTTTGGATTACGCGGGCAAGAGTGGTCCGGGCTTCGAGCGATTTGACCGCGTGATCATCGACTTACCGGACCCACACAACGAAGTTTTGGATAAACTTTACTCAAAGGAGTTTTACGAGATCGTCAGAGGCTGCATGACGCCAAACGGCCACATGGTTTGCCAGTGTTCATCTCCATTTTTTGCCAATCAGGTTTTCTGGTGCATCAATCGCACCATGGAAGCTGCCTCTTTTGGCGTGACGCCTTTTCGAATCCCGATGGTTTCCTTTGGCATCTGGGGATTCAATCTCTGTTCGGCAGACGGAACGCCTGTGACTTCGGTGGAGATAGAAAGTTCAAAATGTCGTTTTCTGACATCGCAAATCTTTGAAGACTCGCAACGATTCGGGAAAGACATTGCCAAGATCGAAGGTTCGCCAGTGAATCGGACTTTTGAACCGAAGCTGTATTCTCTGTATCTCAAAAGCTTGAGAAATTAGGCTCGATGTTCATCACGCTCCTTTGCGAGGCACTTCGCGAATTTCAGTGGCTGGGAGAACTCGCTTAGGCTCCGCCACTCCCAAAGGGAGGGTGATGTCAAACGTGTGCTCAATGCTTCACCGTTTGGAAAGGAACAACTTCATACCGGTCGCTGCGAAGCAATCAAAATCAGACGATCACCAGACTCGATCGCGAAATCATCTTCCGGCAACAAGCTACTATCACCGTTGCGATGGATTCCAACCGGAACTCTTCCGGCGCTAGAATTTGCTTTCCGCGCCGCACGATAGTTTTCGTACTGACCGGGCATATCGACGATATAGAACTGCTTGCCTTGCGTATTGCTAGTCAATTGCGAAATGACGCCGCCAACGCCGGGACTCAATAGTTCCTGTACCAACATTTGTTCCGACAGCGTCGAAACACAGAGAACACTATCGCACTTGGCTTGCCGTAGAAAACGCACGTTCTCAGGACTCTCACACTCGGCAATCAAAAATGCGGAAGGACTGTATGACTTCACGGCCAACGCAATCTTTAGATTTCGATCGTCCGATCCGCGGTGAGCTGACGATTGAATGATCACGGCATGTGCCTCGCCAACGTTGGCTCGATGCAACACAGCTTCCTGAGCCGAATCACCTCGAACAAAATGGACTTTCGCAACTTGCATACTGGCCGGCAACTCATCAATCGAATCATCAATGATCACAATGTCTGAATTGCAGGTTTGCTGATCCTGCTGAATTTCGCCGATTAGCTTCAGCAACTCACTTTCGGATCCAAATTCGCAAATCACGACATGGTCCGCGCAATGGATAGTCTTCATACCTTTTAACTCCAACGATTTAGACTCCAACATAAACGTCGCAATCAATGAAAGAATGTAGCCAAGCAACCCGATCCCCAACACCATCGTTGGCATGCCGACAAACCAACGCCCACCGAAAGTGCTGGGGAAGAAGTCGCCGTATCCAACGGTCGTCATGGTGACGATCGACCACCAAAACGCATCCGCCCACGTGAGGTCTGGGTTATCTGAAAACTCGAAATACATGTAGCCCGTTGCCGAATAGACCAACAATGCCACAAACAAAAGCGCAGCTTGTCCGTACCGTTCGTGCAACATCGCGAACGTTGACTTCTGTAGCAATCTAAAAAGCACGCTAACGATCGCGACGCTCCTGATTCCATAAGTTCAACATAGATTCTGAACGGGCGCTGACGCGTTGATTTTGCCACAGGCCAAGCTTCTCAGATTTCGCGACTTCCTGAATTTTTAAATACTCATCCATAGCCGGAAAAGAAAACTTTGTGAACACTAGCGTGACACCATTGGCGAGCATGGATTCGGCAACATCCTGATCGTGCTGACTTCCCAACAGAAGCGTCGCCAAAAGACGACCTTCATCGTCAACTTTAATCTCCCCCAACTTTACCAATACTTCTTTCCCGACGGCTTCCTCTTCAAGGTAGTCGACAGCGACTTTGCCATACTCGGCCAACATAAGATCTCGTTCCGTAGCATCGAAGGACTTGATACCCAAAATTCTCACTAAGGTACTTCCACGCGAATTGTGAATTCGAACTTCGTCACCATCAATCACTCGCGTTACGACGGCGATGTCACCATCAGAAAACAGTTCAGGATTATTGGACAAAGTCGCAACTCGAAGCTGCTGGACTTGAACGAAATAGAAGAGAGCGGTCAGCAGCAAACAGGCCGAAAACAGATTCAGATAGTTTCTCGCAATGAAATTCGTGACTCGTCGAGCATTCTTCGAACGCGGCTTCGCGGATTTCACAACTTCAACCATTAAAGAACGCTTGAAAAGATAACGCGCGGAAAGAGAGTCCAAATGATAACGGCTCGCACAGTCGATCTCAACATGCCGAATAATGTCATCGCCTTCAATTCCATCCAAGACGCAAGGGAGGTAATGAGGTTCCTCAAAGTTTGTCGACATGCAAATAGTGGCTCAAATCGGACCAATGACACTCTGATTTGAATTGATTCGATTCATCGCAATTGGCGGACGCGAAAGGTATATTATGTGTTGATCAAAACTCACCTTCCCGCCAAGGACCAATCACGCGATGCGAAATTCAGACGACGAAGATACGCAGACGAATGAAAAAAACCGACGCGACTTCCTCAAACACGGTGTAGGACTCTCAGCGATCGGCGCAGGAGCGGCCGCCGCGGAGAGCCAACCGAATTCCGAACAGGAAAACGAGCTCTTTCAACCGAAAGAATATTGGGAGGAGCGAATGACGCCTCCCGACGATGGCAAGAAATACGGTTGGTTCGTCGACACGCGGCGATGCTTCGGATGTCACGCTTGTGAAGTCAGTTGCAAAGCCGAAAACGATGTGCCGCTAGGAAACTACATCCGCCAGACTTTTTACCAGGACGAAGGTTCCTATCCAAAAGTTGCACGTCTGTTCTTGCCGATGTCTTGCCAACATTGCGAGGATGCTCCTTGCGTGAAAGCCTGTCCCTGTGGAGCCCTTCATAAGAAATCGGGCGGCACGGTCGCGGTCAATTACGATTCCTGCTGCGGACATGGAACTTGCGTCGACGTCTGCCCTTACGGAGCCATTTACCTTGATCCGGTCGCCAAACAGGCCGTCAAATGTCACAACTGTTTTCATCGAACGGAGAATGGGCTTGAGCCAGCATGTGTTCCGACATGCCCTTCAGAAGCACTGTTCTTCGGTGATCTCAACGATGAGAACTCAAAGATCTCGAAAGCAATGCAGGAAGCCGAAACAGTTTCTGGTCTGGTTCAACTTCGAGGTGAAAAAGAAACCAAGCCGTTAATGTGGTTCGCTGGTGAGGCTCCCGCAAAGATTGAGCCGAGAATTCCCGCCGAGGGCGAATCTTACCATCCCGATGCGTACAGCATTTACAACTGGAAGGGCAAACAGCCTGACTCTGAATCCGATTCCGATTGAATTGCTGCTCTCCTTACGGTCTCTTTTTTTAGGGGACCTTGCTCGCCGATGTCACCAACTCGCAAAGATATCTGATGAATACGCAACCGAACTCTGAATCAAAAAACTCCATCGAACAACGTCGCAAATTCCTGCGGCTTGGCTTGGCTTCTGGCACCGTGGCTTTGGCAGCAGCGGCTGGTTGCGCTGAACCTGTCGCCAAGAAACAGGACGAACAAGATGAAAAGAAAGTTCGGCCTGAGCAAGGCATCGACATGGAGAAATGGAAAAGCATCAAGGGCAAGGACTATGAACTCGGTTCAGGTCCGGCTCCGGGAGTATGCCAACTTCCTGGCCCCAACGCGAAAAAGAACTGGCCAGACGTCAACAAATACAAAGACGTGAATACCGTTCCCGGCATGTGTCAGCTGTGCAGTACCGTTTGCGGTATGATCGGTTACGTCAAAGAAGGCCGATTGATCAAGATCGAAGGCAATCCAAAAGATCCCAACAGCCGAGGCTATTTGTGCGCTCGGGGTCATGCGGGGCTGAATCATCTTTATCATCCTGAACGACTTTTGTATCCGCTGAAACGAGTCGGAAAACGCGGCGAAGGAAAATGGAAACGAGTCAGCTGGAACGAGGCACTCGACGAGATCGCGTTGAAGCTGAAGAAAGTTCGCGACAGTGGAAAGCCCGAACGGTTCGCGTTTCATCAAGGTCGCCAACGTAGCAAAGATGCACTTAAACGTTTCCTCGACGCGTTCGGAACGAAAACGCAGCTCAGCCATCGATCGCTGTGTTCCGGGAATCGCCGTGCCGCAAACCTGGCGTTTCTGTGGGAAAGCGATTGGGACCTGAACGATGTCGAACACTCAAAATACATTCTGAACTTTGGCTCCAACGCATTCGAGGCTCATCAGGGCCATATTCCATTCGCCAGCCGAATTCAGAAAGGCCGTTTCGAGAACGGTGCGAAATTGGTGACGTTTGATGTGCGACTTTCCAACACGGCCGGCGGCAGCGACGAAGTATTCTTCCCGTTCCCCGGCACCGATGGAGCGATTGCTTTGGCGATGGCTCACACGATTCTGAAAGAGGGGAAGCAGGACACCGAGTTCCTCGAAACGTGGACCAACGTTTCGGTTGATGAACTGAAAGAACACCTAAAAGAATTCACGCCCGATCGAGCCGAAAAACTTAGCGGCGTTGCGGCCGCCGACATTCGTCGCATCGCGCTGGAATTCGCAGCTGCTGCTCCGGCCGCAACCACGATGTGCAATCGCGGAAGTTCGGCTCACTTGAACGGTTTTTACAACGACCGCGCGATTCAAATGCTCAACGCGATCGTCGGCAGCGTCGGGAAAAAGGGCGGATGGTGTTGGTCTCCTTGGGGAGGACTCGACCCGCAAGTCAAAACGCCTCCGATGCCAAAGGGGAAAAAGAACCGCAGCATTCTCGAAGATCCGCCGGAATATCCGCTGGCAAATGTTTGGCGCCGCATGCGAGTCGGCGAGATCATTTATCTCTACCTCCAGCAAGGTCGTGCTGAAATTGATGCGTACATGACTTACAACCTCGACGCTCCATTGACTTGGCCGGAAGAAAGTCTGACCAAAGAAGTCATGACCAACGAGGACTTGATTCCGTTTCACGTTTGCATCAACTGCTTCTACAACGAAACCGCTCACTACGCCGACATCGTTTTGCCCTGGGCAACGTACATGGAACGCTGGGACCTCGACGCCCGAGGCGCATACAACTTGCGACCTTACGTTGGTTTGCGAACTCCGATGGTTGAACCGCTTGGTGAATCGAAAGACGTTCGCGAATTCTTTCCAGAGCTCGCCAAACGTATTGGCGGCGGCATGGAGAAAGCTTACGAGTACGGAACGCTGGAAGATTACATGGAATCATGGGCTTCGAACGTCCCAAAGAATCCAGAAACCGGCAAAGCTGGCTTGGATCGTTTGATGGACGAAGGCGCCTGGGAAGACGAATCGCGAGATCCTTTCTACGAGCCGTACAACACCGCGATCACCGAAGAAGAATTGAAGGGCTCGACAACCAACGACGACGGAGTCATCTTCGCCAGCAATGGCAAAGGCATCGGCGTGATGCTCAATGGAAAACCGGTTCGCGGTTTCAAAACACCAAGCCGCAAGTTCGAAATCCGCAGTCTGTTCATCAATCGTATCGGCAACAACCAAGACTGCACGGACTTGATCGCAGCCAGCGGAGAAAAGAAAGCGTCGAATCGCCCGAAGGAACACGCTGGTCACGACGTTGAAGTCGATCAGATGCCAATCTGGTTCCAACCGACTGAGCACGAAGGCTTGCGTGATGAAGAATTGATCATGACCAGCTTCAAGTGGAACGTCCACAATCACGGACGGACAATGAATCTGAAATGGCTGGCAGAGATCGTGCACTCGAATCCTGCTTGGCTGAATCCTGAAACCGCGGCAAAGTTCGGCTTGGAAGACGGCGACTGGATCGAACTTACCAGCTACTACCCTGAATCACTGACAGAGAAAAGTCCGCACCTCAATCGTGATGACTTGCCGGTCGTCAACGGACGCCAAGTCGTTTCATCAATGCGTGTTCCGATCGTGACGATGGAAGGCATTCACCCCAAAGCGATCGCGATGAGCAACTCTTGCGGACACTGGGAATACACCAACGTCGCCAAAGGGATCAAAGGTCGTCCGGCAGACGAAAGTGCCAAGGGCAGCGACGCGGAAATGTATCGCGACGCGGACTGGGAACGCAATATGTGGTGGGAAGACCAATCGGGCGGAGATCCAACGAAGTGGAGAAAGAACACGGGCAATGGCTGGAACCAGAACAAGCTGGTGCCCATCGCACCTGATCCAATTACAGGACAGCAAGCATTTCACGATACCGTTGTGTCGATCAAGAAAGTTTAGTTATCGTCGACGCCATGCCCGATAAAGCCACACTTCAAAGCCACGCTAACGTCTACGGATTCCTCGCGCGACTTTGGATCGCCGAGCTTGATGCCGACACGATCGAACAACTTCGAAGCGGCGATTTGCGCGACGCATACGTGGAACTTGGCGGAACGATTCCCGAACATGAAAGTGTTGAACAGGCCGTCGATGAGTTGGCGATCGAATTCTGCGCTTGCTTCCTTGGCCCCAAAGGACATCTACCACCGCACCAATCGGTCGTTAGCCACAGCCGTTTCCAAGGCGACTGTTTGGAGACGCTTCTGAAATTCATTGAGATCATCGGCAAACCGGAAGGCATTTTGTTTAGGGAACAGAAAATGCAAGATCAGGCCGGTTTTCAACTGGCGCTAATGCAGCGAATCTGCGGAGCGGGAGCGAACTCTGATCCGGAAGACCTAATGCCGATCACAGAACTTCGCACTCAATTCGCAAATGCTCATCTAAAGTGGCTGATCGGCTACTGCGAAGTCGCCATCAAGAAAACGAACAGTTCTTTCTATCGTGGACTGTTCGCCGTTACTGCTCAATTTCTGGCAACTGAGTTTGGAAAGTAGCCAATACAAGCCCGAAGCGCAAGCGAGTGAATATTTTTGGGCACTTCGTTTTGCCCAGATTCACTCGCTTGCGTTTCG
>CAZORS010000218.1:0-8872 GCA_964582025.1 uncultured Pirellulaceae bacterium
AGCCGATCGTGAAGCGGACCATTGCTGGCGATTGCATTCCCGGTGTCGATCTTCGCGTCGCCGTTGAAGTCCGTGAAAATTCCGCCGGCTTCTTGAACGATCGGCATCACGGCGGCCGCGTCCCAAATATTCAGTTCGGCATCGACCATCACGTCAATGCGTCCTGTCGCAAGTAACAAATATCCGTAGACGTCTCCCCACGTGCGGCAGAAGTATACTTCGTTGGCCAAACGGTCCCACGTTTCCGACAACTCCATTCTGTCGAACGTTTCAACTTGGGAAGTTGCCAGAACGGCGTCTGAGATCGAAGTGTTTTTCGACACTGAAGCTCGAATTGGCGTGTCGTCGCCTCGAAAGTGCCAAGCCCCCTGCCCTTTCATGGCGTGGAGACCTTCATCGAGCGCCGGAATGTAGACGGATCCAATCAGACATTCGCGTTGATCTGAATCCGCAACTTTTCGGTCGACCGCGACCATAGTTCCATACAGCGGAACACCAGAGATGAACGATTTCGTGCCGTCGATGGGATCCAGAATCCATCGCCAATCAGAACTGCCCTCAGTGACACCGAATTCTTCTCCGACGATCGTGTCATCGGGAAAGTGCTGGGCAATCTGTTCCCGAAGATGCGTTTCGGATTCGCGATCGGCAACCGTTAGCGGCGAACGATCGGATTTCTTTTCGACTTTGAAGCGGTCTGTCTGAAACCAGTTTAAAGTAATCTTTCCGGCGGACTTGGCGATACGCTGTGCAAGTTCGTAGCGTTCAGTTTGTTCACGCGGCAATGATTCGGAGCTCAAGGTTCTGTCGTGGGCGAAGGTTCTTCGGCTTGTTCATTCAATTCTTGTTTGTATAACACAACCGAGTGAATGAAAAGCATTGCAGCGCCAGTAACGAGTAAGGCGTCGGCGATGTTGAAGTTAGGCCAAGGGTCAAAAAATGGGACGCCTTCAAGACGAAAGAGAAGCCAGTCTCGAACATTGTCGCGAATATGTTCCGGGTATTCCGGTTTGGCTCCCAAGCCGATTCGGTCATAGAGATTGCCGAGGATTCCTCCTGACACCAATCCCAATGCGAACGTCAGCCATCGATCGTGGGCAGCCCGATAGACGAACAGCCAGACGACGATTCCGGTCAATGCGACCAGAGAAAATATCGCGAAGTAAAAACTAAAACCGGCGCCCATACCGAAAAGAGCCCCGGGATTGGTGGATGGTTGAACGCCGAATATGCCCTCGATCCACCAAAACGAAACATCCTGCCCATAGCCCTGCTCCGTTAGCTCGGGTTCATAATAAGTGTTGAAGACCCAAGCCTTGGTGACCAAGTCCGCAATAAGGCCGGTGATCAGTAAGCCAAAAAAAAGGACGAAGCGGCTTATTGGCAGCCGTTCGTCCATCAATGTAATCTCTGGTTCAGATGTCTTCGAAGCGATGTTAGTAGTTGTCGTCTTCGAGTTCACTGGCACACTTCACGCAATGCGGTGTATAAGGAATCGCTTTCAGGCGAGTCTTCGGAATCTTCGACTCGCACCGGAGGCAGACACCATAAACACCCTCTTCGACCCGTTCAAGAGCACCTTCGACAGCGGTAAGCGTTTCACCTTCGCTGTTCATCAGCAGGATTGTGTTGTCCTGCTCGAATGTATCGCTTCCCATATCAGCCATGTGGCTCGGAACCGAAGATGAACCCGCTCCGCCAGAACTCGACGCAGAAAGTGCCGAATTGGCCAACGTACTAACGTCGCCTCGCAACCGAGCGCGGAGCGCCAAAAGCAATTCCTTAAAGGGCTTTACCTCTGCCTTCTTATATTTTGCCATCTCTCTATTCCTTTCGCATTCTCATCGGTCTGAGCTAGTGCAACCAATCACGAACTCAAATGAACACGCTTTGTGCTTACTTGTTTCGTTCATTCGATTTGGTTATTGCCAATTGAGGCTCAGATCGTCGTATTTTTCTAAGGGAAAACGCATCGCCGAAAAATCCCACAACCTCTTTTTTGGGGAAGAATCCAATCCGTTTCGGGCATTATCCTATCGCTGTTCTACGGGTTGAAGGAGGCTTTGGTTTCGTAATTCCTTCGAATTCACATGTTTGATTCGTTTTGATCCGGTTAGGTTCACTTGAGCGGGGGATTTGCCGGGTTTCTGATAATTATGATATTCGAGCCACCTGTTAAGGCGAGATTCGTCAACCTTGTTGAGGGAAGCAAGCTGAACAGAACCTCCTTTGACCCCACATTGATTCGGCTGCTGATGTTGAATCTGACGCTTTAGATTTGGTGGGTCTCCTAGGTGACGTTTTGCAAAGAATGAGTCATAACTTAGCCGCGTAAACTGGTTAGACAAAAACTGAGCGGAAGTTTCGATTGATGAGCTTGAAGATTTCTATTAGCGGAGCAGCCGGACGTATGGGGCTGCGACTGATTGCCTGTGCCGCGGCGGACGACGGGTTGACGGTTGTCGATGCGATTGACCATGCCGGCCATTCGTCGGTTGGAGCAGACGCTGGGATTGTTGCCGGTTCGGGCGAATCTGGAGTTTCTATCGGGTCCGAATACTGTGGTGACTCGCAGGCAGTGATCGATTTCTCGACTCCCGCAGGAGCAGCACTCGCGATCGAGTATTGTGTCGCCAACAACTGCCCGTTGGTAATGGCCACGACGGGACTCGAAGAAGCTGAGATCGCAGCGATTAAATCTGCTGCGGAGACGATTCCAGTTGTTTGGGCTCCCAGCATGAGCCTCGCGGTAAACTTGATGATGAAAGTCACCGAATTCGTTGGCAAGGCGCTCAAGGATCTTGATGGCGGCGTTGACGTTGAAATTCTTGAACGTCATCACCGATTCAAGGTGGACTCGCCCAGCGGTACGGCGCTCAAGTTTGGACAAATCGTTGGCGAAGCGATGGGATTGGACAATCATCAGCATGGCCGCGAAGGCGTCGTTGGACAGCGCACTCGGAACGAAATCGGCTACCATGCAGTTCGCGCCGGTGATGATCCTGGCCAGCACACGATTCTCTTTGGGATGCTTGGCGAAAAAATCGAACTTCATGTCGCGGCGTCGAATCGCGATTGTTATGCCTTGGGAGCATTGGCGGCAGCCAAATTCGCTGCCAAGCAAAAGCCGGGGCTGTACAACATGTTCGACGTCTTGGGACTCTCCGATGGCTAAGTGCGACGAGGGCTATCTTTGCAGTGTGTGTGGTGAAGACGTCGCCGAAATTACGGACAGCGATTTGTATTTGCGATACGTGATAGGGCTGCTGGATCCCGAGTTATTGCACGCGACACCGGAGCGGCACATTCGCTGCAATCCATTGTTGGCTCAGTTCATCGTTGATGATGCGTTCGAAGCCGTTGTCGTCGACGGCGAATTTTCAAAGGATGCCCTCGATAAAGAATATGTCTCGCAACGCAAATCGCTCGTGACTCGCGGGTGGAAACGGCTGGCGGAGATTAAAGCACTGGGAGAAGTGTCCGTGCTGGAAATTCCGCTGCCCGAAGTCATCGAAAAAATGAACCAGCAAGACGCTTGAGCTGACTGGTTATTGAGTCACAATGTGGGCTCACCTTGACTGCCATCCGGAGCTCCCCATGACCACCAATCTGCGCCAGAATCCTACTCGTGATTCTGAACTTTCTGTAGAAGCCCTTGAAGACAGAATGATGTTGTCTTCGGTTGAAATCATCGCTGCCGGAGTCGAAAACTCTGAGACGATCGAAATTCAAGTTGACCAACAAGCAGTCGCCACGTTCAACAACCTCGGTGGAAATGCCGACGCGGGCCAATTCCAGAGTTACACCTTCAATACAGCGGGGACGATTTCTGCTGACCAGGTGCGAGTCCAGTTCACGAACGACCTCTACGATCCAGCGAACAACATCGACAGCAACGTTCGAATTGACGCAATTGTTATCGATGGTGTTCGATACGAAACCGAAGACCCTTCCGTGTTCTCGACTGGCACATGGCTGCCTGGAGATGGAATTGTTGAAGGCAATCGCGAAAGTGAATATCTCCACACGAATGGCTATTTTCAGTTCGCTGGAAGTTCAAATAATGGCAGCCTGATCGAAGTCCGTGCTCGAGGTAGCGAAGGCGTTGAGCAATTCAACTTGCGAATTCTGGGCGATACGGTTGGAACATTCACGGCCTCCACGCAAGACCAGACATTTTCATATCGCCACGATGGCGTGGTTACGGCAGGACAGATTCAAGTTGAATTCATCAACGACGAATATGATCCTGATGCCGGTATCGACAACAACCTTATCGTCGATTCGATCTCCATCGATGGCCAAACGTTTGAGACTGAAGCAGCGTCAACTTTCTCAACCGGAACATGGTTGCCCGAAGATGGGGTTCAACCCGGCAATCGCCAAAGTGAATGGCTTCACACTGAAGGTTTCTTTCTGTACTCCGGTGACACGAACGTTCAGCCAGGCGAAATCGGCTTGACGCTCAACACGCTAACAATCAACGAAGACCTTGGCGAACTCAATTTCGTTGTGTTCCGTTCTGGTGGTTCTGACGGTCGGGTGACGGTCGACTACACGACGAATCTGGGTTCAGCAGGAAGCGGAGATTTAACTCCCGTGTCTGGCACTCTGGTTTTTGAGGATGGAATCAACAGTCAACAGGTTTCGCTGCAGATCACCGATGACAGCGTCGTGGAATCAGCCGAGTCGTTCACGTTTTCGCTTTCGAATCCGACCGGCGGAGCCTCACTCGGAGCGATTACTTCGCAAACCGTGACGATCAACGACGACGATCAGCCAACCGTTGGCATCATTTTCGAGGATAGCTTCGAGACTGTATCGAACTGGACAACGAATCCGAATGGAACTGACACAGCGACAACGGGCCAATGGGAAATTGGCTCACCGCAGTCAACAACATCCAGCGGAATCACACTGCAACCGAACTCGGGTCACTTCGGTCCGGGAGCATTGGTGACAGGTTTGGCGGCCGGTTCGTCGGTTGGCACTTTTGATATCGACAACGGCCTTACATCTGTTCTTTCGCCGACGATCGACTTGCCGAGTGTTCCAGAACTTGAACTGAGCTTCGAATACAGCCTCGCCTACCTCGATAACGCAAGTAACGATGACTACTTCAGCGTTTCAATTGTTTCAGGCGACGTGACGACTGAGTTGTTTGATGATCATGCACACGACAGCAATCAGGCTTCATCGTGGAATTTTGCGAATCTGAATATCTCAGCCTGGTCTGGTCAGACGATACAGATTTTGTTTGAAGCAGCTGACCTGCTGGGCGCGAGTCTTGTAGAAGCCGCCGTCGACGACGTTGTTGTGGAGGCTTTGCCGGCTCTTCCGGGAACCATCGAAGTTCAAAGAACAAGTATCAACCTCAACGAAGATTCCGGGTTTGCAGAAGTGGTCCTGACCCGAACATCTGGCCGCGTCGGACGTGTTACGGTTGACTATGCGACAACAACGGGATCGGCATCACAATCAGATTTCGGCGCCGTCTCGGGAACGGCAGTTTTCGAAAATGGTCAGCCTGAAGTGACGATTCAAATTCCAATCGTTGATGATGGCACTGACGAAGACCTCGAGTCTTTCCAGTTGGTCCTTTCGAATCCTACCAATGGAGCAGTATTGGGGACTGATAGTGCCGCCACAGTTACGATCGTCGACAACGACAGCACCGTCGGAGATTACTTGCCCGATTTGACTCCAATCGCATCGACGCTGACCGAACGCCTCAGCATTGATACCTCGGAACAGCCAGGTCGACGACTGATGCGATTCTCAACGGAAGTCGCCAACGCGGGAGACGGTCCGCTTGAAATTTGGGGCGGGGATGCGTCGGGCAGTACTCAGCAGGTCTTCCAACGTATCTACCAAGAAGACGGTGGGTCTCGCGATCAACTTGCTGGTGAATTCGTTTACCACGCCGGTCATGGGCACATTCACTTCGAAGGGTTCGCAACCTACGACTTGAAACTGACCGATGCCTCAGGCGCCATTGTTGCCAGTGGCGGCAAGACAAGTTTTTGCCTGATCAATATCCGGCAGCCGTTTGCTGACGTCACTGCCAACGCTGGTGTTGTTCACGGTCGTGGCGGAAGTAGCTGCGGACAGATTCAGGGCATCAGTGCGGGCTACTCCGACGTTTACTCGGCGTCACTGGATGACCAGTGGATCGATGTGACGAACGTTGCCGATGGCACTTACTGGTTGGAAATCGAAACGGATCCTGAAAATAACATTCAGGAAACCAACGAGAGCAACAACACGGCTCGTGTTCAAGTTCGTCTTCAGAACGGTCAGGTAACAGCGCTATAGGACGGGCACTGAAGTTAGTATGCGTCCTCGAGTTTCGCGTGCCTGCCGAAGTAGTCACCGTATGCGCCGCGGCCTTCGAAGACAGCTGGCTCAAATCTGTCCGGCGCGAGCGCCCGATAAGCCTTTCGATACTCGATCGAAATCGCTTCCCATTTTTCTCGGTTGCTGAACATGAACCACTGCATGTGGGCAACCAGTCCGACGACATAGAGCATCTCAGCGTCTTGATGGATGTCAGGTTCGAAGAACGAATGGACTTCTTCGAAAACCCTTTCGAGTTCGTGAAACATTTCGATGGATTCTTCGAAGCCAGTAATGTGCTTTGGCTCGATCATTGAATACCAAGACAAGAACATCAGATGGAGTCCAAGTTCTCGATCCCGGTCACCGGTTTGCCATTGTTTGTGGAGAATGCCCCAAGCATCAGCGATGGTTGCTTCCCAGTTGTCACCGAAGCTTCGGTTTTCAAGATCCATCGCTTCTTTTGGGATTGGCATGGCAAGTGTTCCGAATTCACTCCGGGAATTGGTGAACGCCGTCTTCACCGATCGGCAGCTCTTTCACCCAAACGACATTTGAAGTAACAAGAGGTTCGTACAGATGCGGAAAAAGTGCTCCGCCGCGCGAGGCTTCCCATTTGAGTGCTTCGCCCAGCGAATCTGCATCGACGGCAACCAACAGTAGGCCGGTAACGCCAGCGAAGTGCTTGGCCGCTGTTTCGGCGGCTTGTTCTGCGGTTGAGAAATGGATGTAACCATCCTGTAAATCGATGGCGGCACCTTTGAATTCGCCGACAGCTTCTGCAGCGGTCCAAGCTTCGCGATCGATGATTTTGTAAATGAGCATGCCTAAATCGTAGCGATGACTTCCTCACGTGACAACGAGAGCGGTTGGTTTTGCAAGCAAGTCCGTCGTCCGGCAGATTGCGTTTGGATCTGAAACGAATCTTGGACGGCCACGTACTAATCGCAGCCGTTCAAAACACTGTCTCCTGTTACTACTTCAACGGAACGCCCCCTCCGCCAACGTTGTTGGAAAAGTTATTCTTGACGACATGCAAGACTTTGAAAAGTTTTCGAATGTCCTGCACGATTTCGCTATCCGATCCTGCAGGGCCAGTCATGGGCATTACGTACAAATCTTCAACCTTGCGTTCGAATCCGTTCTCGACACATAGGCTGTTGCATTTCCAAGCTGTATTGTCGGCAACGTGGGCTCCGTAGTGAACCAGCGTCCAATGCTTCGACGATGATGTCCACCCTTTTGAACTGGTTCGCACTGGATTTGAGAGTTTGTTGTGCTGTCATCGGAAGTAATTTGCTTGCTTCCGACGGAAGCCGTTACCACAAACCATTGACCAAAAACCAATTAACACGATACTTAGAGCTACGCAGGGGTGTCCCAGTTGGACTGAGAGTTCTGGCTGCTGAGCCAAGAATAACCCTTTGAACCTGATACGGATAATACCGGCGAAGGGAGCGAGAGGCTGTTTCTTCTATGTCGAACAAGCCCCTCTTTCTTTCTGCGTCTGTTTTTCCTCGTTGTTACCTTTAAGGGAAAATGATGAACGCACCTAAACAACCGACTCCAGAAATTAGTGAGCTGGAAAAAGCAAAACAACTCGGCGCGCAACGCGGCGATTACACAGGTCAGTTCACCGAAGAGATCGACAACGCGGATGAAATCCGAGCGATCGAAAACGATCCGACTCAATTTCCGAACTCGACACGAATCTACGTCCAAGGTGAGATTCATCCGACTGTGAATGTCCCAATGCGAGAGATTCGACTCTCGGACACCGAGCATCAAGATGGAACCGTCGAGAAGAACGATCCCATCGCAGTTTATGATTGTTCAGGTCCATGGGGCGATCCTGAGTTCGAAGGCGATGTCACCAAAGGCTTGCCGGCGATGCGTATGCAGTGGATTCAAGATCGTGGCGATGTTGAAGAGTACACCGGTCGTGACGTGAAGCCGGAAGACAATGGCTACCTATCCGAAGCGCATTCTGAAAAGTACAACTCGCTTAAAGACGGCAAGAACAGACTGAAGGAGTATCCGGGACTCAAGCGAAAACCTCTTCGCGCTAAAGGAAGCGATGACGGTGCGGACTGGCATCCGGTCACGCAGAAATGGTACGCCGATCAGGGAATCATCACGCCGGAAATGGAATACATTGCGATCCGCGAGAATCTTGGCCGCAAGGAAGAATTCAAAACGATCGCCGACGCGTACCCGAATCTCAAAGACCTGCCACCTGAAGCCTCCGATCGAATCCGCCAATTGTGCACAACGCCCGAAGGCTACGAGATGCCTCGCCCTTCGGAAATCGATCCTGACAAACAAGTGGCTCGAAATCGAATGGAGCACCAGCACCCTGGTCAGACTTTCGGCGCCAAGACTCCGGCCTTCATCACGGCCGAGTTCGTGCGATCAGAAGTCGCCAGAGGTCGAGCGATCATTCCGCTGAACATCAACCATCCTGAATGCGAGCCGATGATTATTGGGCGGAACTTCCTGGTGAAGATCAACGCCAACATCGGAAACTCGGCGGTCA
>CAZORS010000219.1:0-5015 GCA_964582025.1 uncultured Pirellulaceae bacterium
GAATCAGTGGAAAGCGTCGCCTGAAGACCAAGCCACTGATCGGTGAGCGATATCTCTTTCGCAGAGAGCAATTCAATCTTCTCGCCCAGTTGGCCGATCTTGTTCCCGTTTCCATCGCTGAAGAAGCGATCGTCCTGACCGTCGGGCAAACCAGCCAAATTAAACTCAACCGCGAACCTGAAGTCTCGATCGGCTGGCAAGCCTTCAATTAGATAGGCAATTTCAATTTCATCACTGCCCTTCGCCAACGTCAGACCTTTAGTGATCTTGAGCGGAACTCCCCAAGCGTTGCCTTCGCGAACCAGCATCACTTGGATACGATCGGAACTGCGGCGGATCTTGGCACCAAAGTCGCCGTCAGCGAAATCACCGCGTTCCATCGCACGACTTTCCATCAATGCATCCAGCGTCACATCTTCATCGTAGAAATGATCGATCAGGCTATTCCGCATGCGGCTGTCGTACTGCAGACGCTCGTCGAGACCTTCCTGTTTAAAGACGACCAAATCATGAATACTCGCCGCTTCGCCCGCGGCTTGGTTTTGCCCCTGTTGGACTTTCGCGTGGTAAAATTCATTGCGACGTGCGAGCGTAGCACCAAGATTGTGACCGATCTGCATTAGGTCCAACTCGTAAAGATGCCCACCGGCGTGCGGTGAAATCCAAGTCGAAATTTGCTCATTGGCGAGCCGAACTTCAGCACGTCCGTCGAAGTTGTAATCGTTTGATTCGGCTTCGACAAAAAGTTTTTCCGGCGTCAAACTTCCACGCAGTAAGTTTTCCGCGTAGAGCAAGTGTTGATAAACGGCATTGCGAAGATGAGGAAGATAAATGCCGCCAAACGCTCCGTGCCAATAGCTACAGTTGCATTGTCCTTGATACAGGTGATCGCGAGCCGCCTCAACGACCGCTTCGCTGGATCCCATTTCAATCGCTTGTTGCAGTAGACCACTGACGTACATCATGCGAGCGTACATCAAATTCGTTTCCGGATACTTCACCTTGAAGTTACGCCACATGCCACCGCTCATGAAACTCTGGATTTGATTCCAGCGAGGATCACCTTCAAGCTGATGCACCAGTTCATCCTGTTCTCTCTGGCGCTGGACCGGCAACGCCCATTCTGTCATCTCGCGGTAGCTGCAATCGGGAAGATAAATCTTCCCCAGCGGTTGCGTGTTCTTAATCGTATTGGCCAACGTCGTTGTGCTAAGCCAATCACGATTGTCGGTTAGAGCCTGAAAGAACTCTTTAAGCCAACCGTCCTCGTAGACGTGTTTCTTGGTGTTGGGCCAAGTACCAAACTTTTCACCATCGTCTCCAAAAACCAAAACTCCACCTCGTTGCTTTTGCGAAACCTCGCGGCAATAGTCGATCACCTCGGTCGGCGAAGAAAACGGAATCAGATAGCGCAATTTTTCACTACCAGGAAAGACTCGCAGGATGCGACCTTCGTCTTCAACAACGTAGTCACCGTAAAGTTGATCATTCGTCAAGCCGGCGCGACGGAAGTGATAGTCATCCAAAACCGTGTAGCGAATTCCGGCATCCGCTATCGATGAAGCCAAGTTCGATTCCCAGACTCGCTCTGGCACCCACATTCCGTTAACACTTGAGCAAACGTGCTTCTTGAGCCACTGTGAAAATTTTGCAATCTGCCCGACGCGATCGCGAGTCGGGATCATCGGCAAGATGGCTTCGTAAAATGCACCGCCAACGATCTCGATGCGGCCGGCCTCAACCAGCGACGCAACGCGACTGAGGTAGTCCGGATGTTTCTCTTGTAGCCACTGCATCAACGGGCCGCTGGTGTGCAGTGAAATCGACAAATCGGTGAACGGCTCAAATACTTCCAAGAACGGCAAGTAACTGTCCTGATAGGCTGCTTCGAACACACCGTCGAAGTTACCTACCGGCTGGTGGTTGTGAAGAACCAAGCAAAGATGGATTTGTGGATCGTTCATATCGCTTCGAAGTATTCGTTTAATATCAAATTCGAAAGGCCAAGTGGCATGGGCTTCCAGCGCTTCCAGCCTGTGAACCGGATGCGCTCAGACCGAAAGCTAATACCACCTTTGTCGTCATGTTTTAGCCGATTTTCTCCGCAGCTATAGCTTCATTATCCTCGATCGCCAAAAAAGAAACAGTCATGACACACCGCGAAGTCTTACTGACCGGCAAGGTTTACTTTCTTGTCAAAGTTTTGAGTCTCATCCGAATGCGACTGGCAAGCACGGAGGATGCGTTTGGAACGGGAGGAAACGGAGACAACAGAGGTTCTTATTAGCTCCGTTTCCTCTGTTACCTCCTGTTTAAAGTCCGGGAATTCGCACCCCTCTTTCGCTTCGGGTTGGGATTAAGCAGCTACAATCAAACCATGAATCCATTTTCGAAAACGTTCTTATTCGCATGTCTATTCATTGCATCATTTTCTGGCTGTATCGCCGAAAAGGAAAACGAAGTCGTCGTTTACGCCGCACTTGATCGTGAATTCAGCGAACCAATTCTGCGTGACGTCGCCGCAGAACTGAATTTGAACGTGCTTCCGCGATACGACGTCGAATCGAACAAAACCGTTGGATTGGCGAATGCGATCATTGCGGAAGCAAGTCGCCCACGCTGCGACATTTTCTGGAACAACGAAATCCTTCACACGTTGCGTTTGCAAGAAGCTGGACTTTTGGAAGCTTGGGAATGTAGCCCAGCAAAGCGATATCCATCTGAGTTTGTCTCTGCGGAAGGGCAGTGGTACGGTTTTGCCGCAAGAGCCCGCGTTTTAATCGTCAACGCAGATCTGGTTGCCGAAAACGAACGTCCAACTTCAATTGACGATTTGCTTGATCCGAAATGGAAAGACAAATGCTGCATCGCCAGACCGTTATTCGGAACCTCCGCAACTCATGCCGCCGTGATGTTTGAAAAACTTGGCGACGCAAAGGCGGAAGATTTCTATCGCCAGCTTGCCGAAAACACGACCGTGCTCGGCGGCAACAAACAGGTTGCCCAAAAAGTGGCCTCTGGGCAATTTGCGTTTGGTCTAACCGACACCGACGATGCGATCATCGAAATTGAAAGTGCAAACCCGGTCGCAATTGTCTTTCCCGATCAGGATGCAGGACAATCTGGAACGTTGTTCATTCCCAACACGCTCTGCGTGATCAAAAACGGCCCCAACGAAATCCGCGCTAAGCGACTGGTGCAGCGGCTCCTCGCTGCCGACATTGAAACGCGCCTTGCGAAAGGGGACAGTGCTCAAATCCCAATCGCAAGTGACGTCGAAGTCCGCAGCCGCGTCGAACCTGAAGCTGAACTCAAGTTCTTGAAAGCTGACTTTCCTGCGGCGGCTAAAAAATGGGATTCTGTCGCTCAGACGCTGCTGGAAATTTTTCCAACTGGCGGCTAACCAAACCTTCAACTGAACTTTTTCCGCTGATTCGATTTATAGAATCCGCGATTTGTTCCTGATCCGGCCACGGAAACTTGTCGCGAACAACCCCTTCTTTGTCCAGCACAAAAACGGGACTTGGCAGATCCGAAAATATCTTGCGGCTCGCATCGTCCATCGTATCGACAAGCACATCCATTGGCATTTCGAATTCTTCTTTCATTCGCTTAGCCAACGTAACTCGTTCGTAAAAATTTTCCGGTTGTCGAATATTGCGAAACGCCATCGTGCCGACATGGGGTTCTTTTTGGTAGATGATCACGATCTCTGTGTCGCCCGTTTTGGAAAACTGGTTGTGAAGGCGCCGCAACCCGGCGGCAGCTCTGCGAATCGGCGGTCACGTGTAACTTCCTTTGATCACCACCACGTTCTTGCCGAGGTAGGCATCCAAACTTGTTGGCTCACCACACAAAGTCCGCACATGCAGCGACGGCGCACTCTCACCAACGAGCGGTGCCTGCTGCAAAAAAGACTCCGGGTTATATAAACCAAAGCCACGAATTCCCATCTGCGCTTCCGCGGAGCTGATCATCAACCCAACTGTAACCAACGCGAACATGTATCGAATAACACTCTTCATTCTTTTAGCTCCGTTAAAGTTGCCTCTCGAAGAACTCGAAAACCAATGTCGTCAGTCATGACGGTCTTGCTCTGCCGCATTCGAAAACTGTTTCGCTGGTAAATGCCGTCAAGCACAAACGAACCGCCTCGCAAGGACTGATTCATGACCTTGCCAGGTGTCGTGGTATCGAATTCGTTACTCATCCATTCGAAAACATTTCCGGTCATGTCGTACAGACCGTACTCATTTGGATTAAAGCTACCGACAGCCGCGATGGTTCCGCTTTCCTGATTGGCACTACGTTGCTGATAGATGTTGCCGTAGGAATACACAAACGACGACGGACCACGAGCAGCCTTTTCCCATTCGAACTCGGTCGGCAATCGATACTTGCGTCCGTTAGACTTCGAAAGCCACTCGCAATAGGCTTCTGCGCCTGCGTGGCTAACCATTACGACAGGCAAATATGATTCTTGTTGTGTGACGACATACGTACCGCTGGAGTCTTGGCCGATACAGCATTTTCGACTTGCGAGATCAATCCACTCCAACTTGACGATATTCGCATTTAAGAACTCGGCGTACTGCCGATTGGTAACCGCTGTTCGACAAAGCCAAAATGGTTTGAATGTTTGTAAACTTAACGGCTCATCGCGTGCACCGACGCCGATCGTATCGCCGATCAACGAATGGCCAGCCGGAATCCAAGCCCATTCTCTGTCACTCAGGTCGGCTCCACCGATCTTGATTTCCAGTGGTTGATCGGAAACGAGTTCTGCCAACGCAGGTGCTGCGTAGCTCAGGGAAGTTTCATCGTCGGTGACGACGTAGATTCCGGAAGGGACAACAAAGGTCTGAACCGCAAGTTTCGGATCGATTTGGGCAACTTCAACGCGACCGTTTTTCGTCACGTGGGAAAGGTGTGCCTTGTGGTGTTTTGCATTGAGAACACGGATGAGAGTCTTCTCAGTTTCGATGGTGACAACGGTCGGCGATACGTTCTTTTCA
>CAZORS010000219.1:5115-8777 GCA_964582025.1 uncultured Pirellulaceae bacterium
CTTCTTCTATTAGCCGTACTTCTGATCGCTGGACCACGTCCTGCCGATGCGGCTGACGATTCGCCAACCCTCGAAATAACGAAGGGCCAAAAAGTTGCTTTTGTTGGAAACTCGTTGGCCGAGCGAATGAACCTATTCGGGCATTTCGAAACACGATTGCAGATTCGGTTTGCGGAAAAAAAACCTGTCTTTCGAAATTTTGGCTGGCCTGCGGATGCGGTTGAACGACAAGTGCGACCGGGAAACTACACCAAGATCGATGATCCGTTTTTGGTTTACTCACCTGAATTGATGATTTGCTTTTTTGGGTTCAATGAATCTTTCGCGGGCGCCGAACTAGAACAACTCAAAGCCTTTCGTTCGAACTACGAAAATTACCTGACAGACGTCAGCAAGAAAATCACAGACGCGGGCGGAAAACAACCAACGTTCGCGCTCGTTTCACCGATCGCTTTTGAATCAACCGGGAACCAATTTCAGCCGAGCGGCGAAACCGAAAACGCAAACCTCGCCGCATACACCAATGTCATTCGTGAATTGGCCGCTGAGCGAAAATTTCCTTTCGTCGATCTGTTTACGCCAACGAAAAAACTTTTCAGTGCCGAAGCTGGAGCACAGTTCACCATCAACGGCTGCCATCTAAACGAAGAGGGAGACAACGAGGTTGCGGCAATCTTGGACCGAGAGTTTTTCGGCAAAGCAATTGCAATCAATTCGCAAGCCGAACTTTTCGAAAAAGTTCGCTCCGTCGTGAACGACAAAGCGTGGTTCCACCTTCAGGACTATCGGATGCTCAACGGTTGGTACGTTTACGGCGGGCGGCGAACTTGGGATACGGAGACTTTCCCAGGTGAATTTGGAAAGATTCGATCGATGGTTTCATTGCGTGATGACTACATCAACAAACTGGTTTTGGGTAAGCCAGTTCCACCGCAGCCGGACGATTCGAAAACCGGTGAAAACTTCATTCCGGAAACAATGTTCGGAACGCGCGACGATGGATTCCGCGAAATGCGGGAACCGAAAACACTGAACTACCCAACGCCCGAAGAATCAATTGCACAGATGAAAGTCCCGGACGGGTTCGAGGTCGAAGTGTTTGCCTCGGAGGCTGATTTTCCTGAACTCGCCAATCCGACTCAGATCGCTTTCGACAACAAAGGTCGCCTTTGGGTTTCCTGCATGATCAACTATCCTCAGTGGCTGCCCAACTCCAGCCGACCAACCGACAGACTGCTGATCCTTGAAGACACCGATAACGATGGCAAAGCAGACAAGTGCACGACGTTCTACGACGAGCTAATCTGTCCGACCGGTTTTGAGTTTCACAAAGACGGTGTGCTGGTTGCTGATCAGCCGCGAATTCTGTTCCTACAAGACACCGACGGCGACGACAAAGCCGACAAGGTGACTCATCTGCTCGACGGAATCAGCACCAACGACACGCACCACGCGATGGGAGCTTGGGAATGGTCGCCCGGCGGACGGCTGCATATGCTCGAAGGCATCGCGATGACGACAACGTTGGAAACTCCGTGGGGTCCGAAGCGGCATCTCGGTGCGTCTGGGTGTTACTTCTGGGATCTTGAATCGATGGACGTCGGTTACTTCCGCGTGCCAGGAACGTACAATCCGTGGTGCCTAGTGTTTGACAAAGATGGACACGGTGTTGTCGGCGATGGAACGAACTCAAACCAGTACTGGACCAGCCCGCTTTCGGGTGGTCAGCCGAAGACGCGATCTGGAATGGACCCGATCTTCAACAACGAAGGCATGCGACCTTCTTGTGGAAACGAGTTCCTTGAAACACGGCAGTTCCCTAAAGAATATCACAACCAGTTAATCTACTCTTGCGTGATCAACATGCATGGCTTCCCGGCGTTTGATGTCGTTGACAGCGACGAAAACGTGACTGGTTTGACCGGAAAACGCATCGAAGATTTGATATCGTCTACGGACATGTTCTTTCGACCAGTCGATCCAAAGATTGGTCCTGATGGCGCACTCTGGTTTGGAGACTGGTGCAATGCGTTGATCGGACACATGCAGTACTCGCAGCGAGATCCAAACCGAGATCACGAACACGGTCGGATCTATCGACTGGTTCACAAGAAGACGCCGCTGCTGGAGCCAGCCACACAATACGGCAAGTCAATTGAAGAGCTACTGCAGCAGCTCGTTGCCTACGAGCCGCGAACTCGATATCGTGCTCGACGTGAGTTGGTTGGACGCGACCGCGATCAAGTCCTTGCTGCGGTCAAGCAATGGGTCAGTAGTAAAAACGACAGTCCAGAAGTTTGGGTTGAGGCGCTTTGGGTTCAGGAAAATCTTCACGGCGTCGAGGCGTCCCTAGTCGAAAAAATCCTAGCCAAAGGAGACTTCAAACAGCGGTCAGCCGCAATGCACACCGTTGGTAACGAAATCAAATACCTTTCGAATCCGCAGGAATTGCTCAGCAAAGGAATCGCGGACATCAATGGACGTGTTCGCCTAGAAACGATTCGCGCGGCGAGTCTTAATCCGACTGTTGAAAATGCACGGATCGCTTTGAGTGCCGTTGCATTGGACTCGGACACTTGGATCGACTACACGATGGAACATGCGATCCGATCGTTCGGTCCAGCATTGGCATCGGACGAAGGAATCGCGATGATCGAGTCGCTTCCTGAAGAAATTCGCGATCGCATCGAAATGTCCAGATTCGCTCAAGGTCCCGGTGCCCAAGTTTTCAAACCGTTAAAAGTTCTCGCCGACGTTGACGCCAAGCAGGAAGATCTTGATCAGGCGTTGTTAGAGGTCGTCGCGGCTCAGAAGGGCAATCGAAAAAATGGAGCCGCCGTTTACAAGCGAGTTTGCGCCAACTGCCACAAGAACGGTGATCTTGGGGTGAAGTTCGGTCCGGACCTTACAGGACTGGGTGATCGCATGAACAAGGATCACATCATTCGCAACATCCTCTGGCCCAACGAAGAAATCTCCAAAGGCTACGAAACGATCATGGTCGCGGACACAGATGGCGTCGTGACCAGCGGATTCATCTTGGAAGAAACGGATGAGAAAGTCGTGCTTGGGATTGCTGACGGTAAACGCAAAGAGATCCTCAAGGACGACATCGAAGAACGCAAAGACATGAAGGCCAGTAGCATGCCCGAAGGTTTAATCGAAACGATTTCTCCTGGCGAGTTCGTGGATTTGTTGGCTTTCCTGATGGGTGATTGGGTCGCGACGAATCCGAATCTGGACTACGAGCTACAAAGCTTCGAAGGGCAGGGCGAAGTTTCACGTCAGACTCACATTCGCATCCCGCCGAGCTTTATTCCGGCTCAAAACATCGAAGCAGAACATCTGCTCAGTCACGAAGGTGTTCGTCGCAGTTCGTTTGCATTCCATTCGCCCAACAACATGAACACCGCGTCGCCGGAAGTCGTGATTCGGCTCAACGATCCGACGATTGTCCGAAAGGTCAAAGTCGTGAATCGCAACGATGCGGAACTTCACGATCGAGCCAAAGGGTTAACGTTCTGGGTCAGTGCCGATGGCAAAGACTGGAAAGAAGTCTGGACCGCGCGGAATGCTTATCCCGATTGGCAGTTTGACACGGGTGTCGATGAACCAATCAAGTACGCGAAGTTCAGCTTGAAAGACAAAGGAATTTTGCACCT
>CAZORS010000220.1:0-8701 GCA_964582025.1 uncultured Pirellulaceae bacterium
CTCAAAGACGGCGCCCAAGTTCATAGCGGTCCAGGTGACTCGCACTATGCGACTCACAATCTAAAGGAAAACGCGCTCGTCGAAGTTTATCGTCACGACCCGGGAGGGTGGTGCGCGATTCGCCCACCTGAAAAGAGTTTCAGTCTGATTCCGGAATCCGCGGTCGAAACCGTTGGCGATGGCGTTGCCGAAGTTCTTGAAGACGGAAGCCAAGCTTGGGTTGGAACAATCTTGGGCCCCGTTGAACAACCGCTATGGCAAGTGAAACTTAAGAAAGGGGAACGCGTCGCAATCGTGGGAGAAGCCAGTTGGCCACACCCGAGCGGCAAATCGGTTGTCTGGCTTCAAATTGAGCCTCCGGCAGGCGAATACCGTTGGATTCAAATGTCGGATTTGCAGCTCCCACCCGCCAAAGACGACGCCACAAAAATCGACTACAGCGAACCACCGTCGCTGGGCGAAAATTCAACTCCGTTTGATTTACGATCTGTTCCGTCGACTAATTCGACGCCATCGATAGCTCCCAAAAAGAACGTTCCAGAGTTCAAGCCTATCGCCAAGGCTCCGTCGGTATCTGGTTGGAAAGCAGCGACGCGTCCGATTCCAGAGATGGAGCCCGAGATCCCAATCTATTCTGGCACGTTCAGTAGAGTCGGACAAAGCAATGTTGGGCAAAGTGAAGGGCAAGGATTTGTTGAACAGGCGACGTTTCAAACAGAAGAACCATCTGATCCGAGATTCGAATCATGGGACGGCCGAGCGATCGAGCGTGACGATTCACCGGAACGTTACGCGTCATTGGATTCGATGGATCGGCAGGTTCGCTCGTTTGTACGTGAACGAAGTGCAGAAAATCTTCCTGCGGTTGTGGATTCACCAGTTGCACCACGTTTGAGAAACCACGCGGCGTCGCATTCTTCGTCAGTGATTGAAATCGAGAGGCGGCTTTCGAATGAAGTTCTCAAAGCCCCACAGAGCTGGAGTCTTGCAGACCTTAAGTTCGACGCTGAACGCTTGCGGGCACGCAGCAATGATCCCGTCGAGCGACTCGCACTTCAACATGTGCTCGACAAGATCGCCAAATGCGATGATCTTCGCAAAGGCTACCAACAAGCTGGTGCGGGCGGGTCTCAGTTCGGCAATTCATTCTCTTTCAGCCCATCCTCCGGCACGAAGTACGATGCGTCTGGTTGGTTGAAACGTTTGGCAAGCAGTAGCGGATCGATCGATCCAGTTTATGTTCTGCAAGATCGTCTCGGCAACGTGACCCATGAAATCGTTGGTATGACAGGTATGAATTTGGGCCAATACGTTGATAAGCGAATCGGTGTTTTGGGTCGCCGCGGATTCAATCGACGATTGGATCTTAAGCACGTAACGGCAGATCGTGTAATTGTCTTACGTTAAGTGATTGTCGATCGGTTCTCCAAACCGAACGCGTGCGATTTTGAAAGCGAGTCTCTTGAGGGAGTTGTTCTGATCAGAGAACGTTTTTCCTTGGCCCGCTACCAGCTCGGAGAGTTGGGCCACAATGGCTACCGCTGTCGCAAAACGAAAGCCCGGAAGGTGAAGTGCGTGGACACTTCAGTCTTCGGGCTTCGTCTCTCTCTGAGTGACTTTTAGCGAACCGCGATGTCTACGAGGCCTCTGGAACTCGGCCGTCCCAAGTCGTATCCAGTCCGTCAACGAAACTTGAAAGTCCGTTGTTTCGGTAAGGCTGTTGAAGCTTACGAACGGCTTTGGATTCGATCTGGCGAACACGTTCCCGAGTTACCGAAAAGATCTTGCCGACTTCTTCAAGCGTATACGAGTATCCGTCTGCCAGGCCGTATCGCAATCGGAGAATTTCACGCTCGCGATAGTTTAGATGCTCCATCGCTTCTTCGATTCGCGTCTTCAATGCGGCTTGATGAGTCTCGAATAGTGGATCGTCGTCGCGGTGGTCTTCAAGGAACTCACCGAAGTAACTGTCTTCTCCGTCACCGACCGGCTGATCAAGCGAAAGTGGCGTGCGAGCCATCTTCATGATCACCTTCGTGTCGTCGAGCGAAAGATTGGCTCGTTCCGCCGTCTCTTCAGGGGTCGGCTCACGACCGAGTTCCTGAACCATCTCACGCATTACTTTGCGAACTTTGCTCATCGTGTCGATCATGTGAACCGGCACGCGAATCGTGCGGCTCTGGTCTGCGATCGCACGAGTGATCGCTTGGCGAATCCACCACGTCGCGTAAGTCGAAAACTTGTACCCACGCTGATGTTCGAACTTGTCGACAGCTCGCATGAGTCCCGTGTTGCCTTCTTGGATCAGGTCCAAGAAACTGAGTCCTCGGTTACGGTATTTTTTCGCGATTGAAACGACCAATCGCAAGTTGCCAGCTGACAGTATTCGTTTGGCTGCATCTTGAATCATGTGCAGTTCATTCGTTTCGCGGACTCGACGATCGAGCGTGGCAGGTGACTCGAAAGTTTGATGCATCAGGAAATGCAACTCGGTGCGAAGGTCTTCGTAAGAACGAGGTCCGACCGAACCGGTGACTTTGGCTTCGGCGATCAATTCACGCAAGTGCTGCATTCGTTCGTTGATCTCTTCCAGTTGCTCAAATAGAGGCTGCAACTTGCTGTAACGAAGATTCATTTCTTCAATCAACATAACGCACTTGTTGCGTCGCTTGACCAATCGTTGCCATGCCGCACGACGTTCTTTCATCGGGAGCGACTTGCTGACCGAATCAACGTAGTCAGTGTGATTCAACGCCAACAGATGTTTCAATGTCTTCAGGTTCGGAACGAGGCGGAGCATGATACGCTCCTTTTCAGCCTTGTTGGTTACCGAGACTTCGATGGTTCGGTCCAGACGAAGCTTCTTGCGAAGGACCAGTTTCAAGGCTTGGTAGGCACCGCGGAGCATAAAGTCTGTGGCCAGCATCTTGTTGCGGAACTTGAATCGAGCTTTGTCGATTGCGATCGCTGCAGAGACTTCTTCCTCCCGAGTGAGGAGGGGAATGCGTCCCATTTGCATCAGATACATTCTGACTGGATCATCGATCGCACTTTCATCAGATCGTTTTGCTTTTGATTCCAGCTCGTTCTGGCCAAGCGTCTTAGTCGACACTTCCTTGGTTTTGGCTTTTTTGAGTTTCGGCATTCTGTTCCTCACAGGTGTATCTCTTGTGTGTGGAGGAACAGGTAGCAGAGATGATGCCAACCACTGCGAATAAGCTCTTTAGTTACCGAAATAGCCTGTTTCAAGGTAAAAATGAAGATAAATGAGAAATCCTGAGAGCAATCGCCGCTGCAGTGTCGTTACAAGTGTTGCATTTTGCCAACATCTGTCTCGTATTCGCATCGATGTTGCACAGTTTCAACTTGGTGTCGGTCGCAGACTGGACAGTTTGCGACTTCAAATCGAGACCGCTCAGACGTAGAATTAAGCTTCAAACATTTGTAATCGCGGAAAGAAATTAGGCCTCAATGGCAGCGGAAGACTACTACAAGACTCTGAATGTCTCAAAATCAGCCACCGAAGACGAAATCCAAAAGGCTTACCGAAAGCTGGCCCGGAAATATCATCCGGATTTGCACGCTGATGGCACCGAACGCGAGCAGGAAAAAGCCAAACAGAACTTTCAAAAGGTCCAACAAGCTTACGACGTGCTCAGCGATAAGAAGAAGCGTCGCATGTACGACCAGATGGGTCCCGGGTTTGAGCAGATGGGTGGCAATCCGCATGGCGGTCAAGGCAATCCTTTTGGAGGCATGGGCGGCGGTGGAATGGATATCGATCTGAGCTCCTTGTTTGGTGGCGGTGGCGGTGCCGGCGGTCGATCCGGAGGCGGCTTTGAGCAGATCTTTCGCCAGATGGGCGGCCGTGGTGCCAGTCCTCAGCAACAGACTCGTGCACCAGAGAAGCCTGAGCCGGTTGAGCAAGCGATCACGGTAGCGTTCGCGACTTCGGTGCTCGGCGGTGTGCATCAGGTTTCCTTCCAGCGTACCAACGGCAAAGTCGAAACGATCAGCGTCAAGATTCCTGCCGGCATCGAACATGGCAAGAAGATTCGTCTTCGCGGCCAAGGTGCAGAATCGTACAGCGGTCAGCGGGGTGACATGATGATCGTCGTCAAGGTTGCGCCTCATCCGAATTATCGTCGCAAAGGATTGAACCTTTTGCTGACCGTTCCAATCACTCTTGCCGAGGCCGCGTTGGGAGCGAAAGTCGATGTGCCGACTCCGCATGGAACGGTCACGTTAACCGTGCCCGCAGGAACATCCAGCGGCAAGTCGTTGCGGCTTAAAGGAATGGGAGTCCGTGCTGGTGACAAGAAAGGCGATTTGATTGCGGAGCTCGAGATTACGTTGCCGGAAGAGCTGACGGAAGAAGATGAAAATTTGATTCGGCAGTTGGAGCTCGCCTATCAGGATCGCAACCCTCGCGACGAAATCAGTTGGTAAGCACGTAATTAGTATGGGCACCTTGCCCGTCGAGATTTGCTGTAGGACAGGTACGCTGCCCGTCAAATAAATGTCGGCCAAGGTAGCCAACCTTCTAACAAAATAGGCCAAAGTGGCCAACCTACTTTTGAAAACATATGCCTCACAACCAAACTTGGGACGTCATCATCATCGGCGGAGGCGCTGCTGGCCTAATGGCTGCCGCGTCGGCGGCTCAACTTGGGAAGACGACGCTGCTACTGGAAAAGAATCGAAAGTTCGGCGTAAAGATTCTGATGTCTGGTGGCACGCGTTGCAACATCACACACAACACCGACGTTCGCGGGATCGTGTCCGCGTTTGGTCGCAACGGAAAGTTTCTACATTCGGCGCTGTCTGTGTTTTCGCCTTTGGATTGCGTTGAGCTTTTCAATTCGTTGGGTGTTGAAACGAAAGTTGAATCGACCGGCAAAGTTTTTCCTGTCAGCAACAAAGCCATCGATGTTCGCGACGCTTTGGTTCGCTACGCGAAAGATTCGGGAGCCAAGCTACTCAACGAAAGTCCCGTCACTGGTTTGCAGAAACTTGAGTCCGGCGAGTTTGCGGTCGAAGTCGGTTCGAATCCAATCCATTGTCGATCGGTGATCGTCACGACAGGAGGTCTCTCATTCCCTGGCTGCGGTACGACAGGTGATGGTTATCCGTGGGCGGAAAGTTTTGGTCATTCGATCGTGGACACGGTTCCAGCTTTGACACCGCTGTTGTCGCGATGCGAATGGGCGAATGATCTCAAAGGCGTAACGATTGATCCGACTCATGTTGAAGTTTGGGAGCCGCCAGTTCAAGGTCAGAAAAAGAAGAAATCAAAACCGATTGCCTCAACCTCTGGCTCGTTTCTGTTCACACATTTTGGATTCTCCGGTCCCGCGTCGATGGATGTCAGCCGCAGCGTTGCTGGTCACGCGACGAAAAATAAATTGCGGTTGAAATGCGATTTCCTTCCGTCCGAGAAAATGGGTTCCGTCGAACAGCAGCTGGTCGCCGAAAAGAAAAGCGCCGGCGGACGTACGGTTTTACGAGTCGTGAGCGAACGGTTTCCGCAGTTTCCAAAGCGTCTGGTTGAGCAGTTGCTTTCGCAAGCCAATGTCGAACTGGATCGTCGATTCGCTGAACTGTCATCTCAAAATCTCACCGATATTGCGAGGCAACTTAAAGAGCTCACGTTTCCGATCTCGGGAACGTTGGGCTACGAAAAAGCAGAAGTTACCGCTGGCGGTGTGAAACTTTCCGAGGTCAACAGCAGCACGATGGAAAGCAAGTTGGTGCCAAATCTGTTTTTTGCTGGCGAAATTTTGGACCTTGATGGACCAATCGGTGGATTCAATTTTCAGTCTGCGTGGAGCACCGGTTGGGTTGCCGGTCAATCAGCGTAGGGAGCTTGCTAGACAGTTGTGTTTTTTGGGATTTCGAATGCTGATTCCGTTAGTCTAGTATCGCGGATTGTCCGTTCAAATTATCCTAAGGCTACCTTCCAATCGTCAGTCTCGCTTTAGGATCGCTCCATGTCGTCGCTTCCCAGAAAACGTACCCCGATCAACTACGGTGTTCTTGAGGCGAGGCAATTGCTCGCCGCCGATATTTCTTCCGCATCTGTACCCACAGCAAACTATTACATTCCCGATGCAGCTCAGGAATCGGTTGCTAGAGATTACTTGGCGAATCGTGCGGACACAGAGAACCTTCAAGTTGATTTTAGTGATTTGTCGCTTGTTGAAATCCAGCGTGGTTTGGCGACGACGGTAACACGGTTTCAGCAGACCATGTATGGCATTCCAGTCGTCGATGGATGGGTGAGTACAGTTCAGGGACCGACGGGTGATTTTGTTGTCTTGCATGATCAAAGCCGTGAAGCGATTTTTGATACGACGTGTGATGCTGATAAGACAACGGTTGGTTTTGAAGATTCGGAAACTGCGGCACTGCAGTACGCTGGCGCGGTTCAAACTTTCGCTGCCACACGTGGAAACCTTGCTTGGCTCACTGGCGACGGCGATGACAAGTCTGCGACGCTTGTTTGGCAGACGACTGTCTTTGGTGTGACAGCTGCCGCTGATGGTCAAGATCATGGCGACCATGGCGACTTTCTCACTTTCGTCGACGCTTATACCGGAGAAGTGATTTCTCAAGAAAATCGAATTGCCAATTTCGCTGACGGATCAGCAGAAACGTTTTATCCTCAACCGTACCAGACTCAGGGTAGCGGGGCGGGTTTGGCTGACAACAATGATGCCAATAGCACTGCGTTGGAAAATCAGCATATTAACGTAACGCTGCAAGGCCTTGATGAAGGAACTGGTTTGCTGACCGGTGAATTTGTTGACTTGGCGTCGCTCGATAGTCTTAGTCTTGCGGACGTTGACGCGAATGAAGTTTCACGTGTTTACAACTACACGCGTGATGATCCTCGTTTCGAGCAAGTGCAGATTTATCACACGGTTGATCAAATTAACCGCTATTTTCACGCGTTAGGTTTTGACGATGACACGGGCTCTCCAAACGGAATTCGCGATTTTCCAACTTTGGCCAATGCACACTGGGACACCGCTGATAATTCGTTTTACTCGACTGGCGACGACGCGATTCACTTCGGCGATGGAGGCGTCGACGACGGAGAGGACGGCGACATCATCGCACACGAGTACGGACACGCAATCCAATTCAATCAAAATGCTGCTTGGGGTGGCGGTGAAATGGGCGCGATGGGCGAAGGCTTTGGCGACTACCTTGCCGCCAGCTTCTTTCAGGATGTTGGAGACGCAGCCTTTCAAGCGGCTCATGCTGCCGCGGTCGGCGAATGGGACGCAACCAGCTACAGCAATGACGCGCCTCCAAACTTGCGACGAGTCGACGGAAACAAAGTCTATCCTGCGGATCTCGTCGGACAGGTGCACGCCGATGGCGAAATTTGGTCACGTGCACTCTGGGATTTGAATCAAGATATTGGTGCCGCAGCAGCCGATCAGCTTGTGCTCGAGTCGCACTTCATGGTGCCTGCAAACTCATCGATGGTCCAAGCTGCTGAAATGATTTTGCAAGCCGATGCAAATCTCAACGCTGGACTTTATGAGGCGAACATTCGATCCGCATTTGAAGCACGTGGAATCTTGGAACCTCCGGCTACGATTGGTAATATTGCACTTGATGGAAGCGTTTACGCACCGGGCGATACAATTCAAATTCAAGTCAGTGACGGAAACGCGCCAAACAATATTCAGGTGCAAGTGACCAGTTCCAGCGGCGACTCGGAGACGTTGACGCTTAATGGAAACGGTATCTATTCGACGACATTGACTTCAGCCGATGCATCAGTCACCGCGGGAGATGGAGTGTTGCAGGGTGGCCTCGGGGATTCCTTCACCGTTAGTTACACCGATGCAGATGATGGGTCCGGTACATCCTTTACGGCAACAGATACAGCTATATTTGAAAACGTAAGGGTTTACACATCGGCCGATACTCCTATTACGATCACCGACAACAACACCATTACGTCGACGATTTCGATCACCGATGAAGGCACGTTGTTGGACGTTGATTTGCAATTGGACATCACCCATACCTGGGACGCTGACTTAACCGCTGTCCTTACCTCGCCTGACGGCCAACAATTCACCTTGTTCACCGAAATCGGAGGAAATGGCGACAACTTTACCAACACGATTTTCGACGACGATGCAACGAACGCGATCGGAAGTGGTACAGCGCCTTTCACCGGAACGTTCAGGCCTGAGGAAGCGTTTGCGGCGATGAATGGTACATCGATGGCCGGCGACTGGGTGCTTTCGATTTCGGATTCTGCAACTCAGGATCAAGGAACTTTGAACACTTGGTCTTTGTTCTTGGTCGTTGAAGCCGAAGAGGTGGTTGCGGCTCCCGAGATTGTGATCAACAACGCTGAGGTTGGTCGATCCGTGATCGATGAACTCGTGGTGGAATTTGATGAGATTGTGAACATTGAGTCTGGTGCATTTGAGTTGGTCAGACGGGGTGCTGATGGCGGAGCCGTTGGGGTAACTCCGGTGATCGATAACAGCAGTGGATCGACAGTGGTTACCTTGCAATTTTTTGGATCGTTCACGGGAGCGGCCGGGCTTGTTGATGGCAACTATCAGTTAACGATGATTGGTGACTTGATTACTTCCCAGTCTGGGACAGCAATGGACGGAGATGGCGATGGAGCTGCTGGCGGTAACTATGTTTTTGGTGACACCGC
>CAZORS010000221.1:0-8564 GCA_964582025.1 uncultured Pirellulaceae bacterium
TCTCAAAAGATTTCCTTGGGATTTTCTGCGACACGGGCGGGCAACAACCGTAGATACAGTCATCACGGGAGTTCAGACCTAATCAAAACAACAAAACTAAATTTCGGGAGAATACGATGAGCAATGCAATGGGATACGTCAAACTGGGTGACCTCAAAGGAAACAGCGCAGACGAGAATCACAAGGACTGGATTGAAGTACTTTCGATTAGCCAATCGGTTAACCGGAACATCAATCCAACATCAAAGCCAAAAGACGCTCTGACCAAGAGTCAGGTACACCTCGGAGCGATCGAGATTCAGAAGAACGCAGATGAATCTTCTCCGGAATTGGTCGCCGCTGTCGCCGAAGGCCGAGTCTTCGATGAAGTTACCATCGACATGGTTCGCGTCAGCGACAAAGGTAACGAAGTATTCTACCAGTGGATTCTGGAGCACGCTTACCTTTCGAACTACGGCCTGCACGGTTCTGGTGCTGGTGGAATCGAAATGATGGAAAACCTCAGTCTTTGCTACAACAAGATCAAATGGTCTTACAAGAAGAAAGACGAAAAAGGAAAAGCTCAAGGTTCTGTCGACACTGGTTGGGACCTAGGTGCTAACAAGAAGAACTAGAGTTTGACTCTGGATATACCCGGGCAACTCTGCCCGGGTTTTTTTGCAGGACTAGTGTTCGCGGTCAACTGACAGTGCCATTGGTCCCGCGTATTGCGCCGATGAGACGTACGCAAGTTCGATAGGAAGCATGTTCTGCATTGCAAACGGCGACGGTCATTTCAGATCCGTCCCGTGAGAGCCTTCCGTCGTTCGTTTTCACAGAATTCGCGATGGGAAGTCAAATGATCAAACTCAGTCAAGAAAATCGCCAAGCTGTTATTGAAACTCCGTTGGGACCTGATGTCCTGATGTTGCAGCATTTCAGCGGTTCGGAAGGGCTTTCCAAAGACTTTTGTTACTCGATGACAGTTCTGTCAGAAGATGCTGCCATCGACGGCAATGCGCTCATTGGAAAAAGAATCTCGATCACCTATCACGATGAAGACGATCGAAAAAGACACTTCAACGGATTCGTCAGTCGGTTCGAGTACAACCAGCACGTCGAAGAGCCCGTCAAAGCTGCGGCCTACACAATCGAGATGGTTCCGTGGCTTTGGTTTCTGCGACACAACTCTGACTGCCAAATTTTTCAAGAGATGTCTGCACCGGATATCATCAAGCAGATTTTCAATGAACTCGGCTACAACGACTTTCGCAACGAATTGACCGAAAGCTATCCGACTCGAGAGTACTGCGTTCAGTACAACGAATCAGATTTCAACTTTGTTTGCCGGCTGATGGAAGAAGAAGGTATCTTCTTCTACTTTGAGCACACCAAGGACAAGCATACGCTTGTTATTTGCGACTCTCCTTCTGGCTATTTCGATTTGGAAGAAACAGAAGTTCAGTATTCGCCACGTTCTCAAGAACAATTCAAACAGTTGACCAGCTGGCGTCACGTTTACGAATTCCGACCTGGAAAGGTCACGCAAAAGGACTTCAACTTCAAGAAACCGACAGACGGTTTGGCAACAAACCGCACCAGCAAGGTCAAATTTGAGGAAAGTTCGAAGCTGGAGGTCTACCAGTACCCCGGGCTCTACGACGAAGAGAGCAAGGGCAGTCGGTTGACCAAGGTTCGCTTGGAAGAACTCGAAGCCGAACACGACCATGTGGTCGGCAGCGGTTCTTACTTGAGCTTTTCTCCCGGTGGAAAATTCGAAGTCCACAAACACATTCGCCCGGGCGAACAGGGACGTTCTTACGCTCTCGTGGAAGTCCACACGGAAATCAGTTCGAATCTTGGTTTCGACTCTCAGCAGGGCGATGACTTTACAAACAGTTTTCGCTGCATCCCTGCCGAAACGGCATTTCGCCCGATACGAACAACACCCAAACCCGTTGTCGACGGACCACAGACAGCTATTGTTGCAACCGATGGCCAAGAAATCGTCGTCGACGAACACGCGCGAGTCAAAGTTCAATTCCACTGGGATCGCTACGGTCAGAAAGATGTAAACAGTTCTTGTTGGATACGTGTCTCTCAGCATCACGCGGGCAAGGGGTGGGGGATGATCGACATCCCAAGAAAGGACGAAGAGGTCATCGTCAGTTTTTTGAACGGCGACCCTGATCGACCAATCATTACAGGACGAGTCTACAATGGTGACAACCAGCCACCGTTTGGCTTGAAGGGAGCGGGAAGTAACGCGGAAAACAAAACGCGAAGAGGAAATGTCACCAAATCCTACGAGGCGACCGGATTCAACGAAATGTCTATGGATGACACCGCTGGCAAGGAGGAGATACGTGTCCATGCCCAATACGACATGAATACGACTGTTTTGCACGATGAGAAGCATGATGTCGGAAACGATCGAATGAGAACAGTTGGCAACAACGAAGGAGTGACGATTGGCAACGATCAGTCGCTCGACGTCGGAAACAATCGTTCGTGTTCTGTTGGAAGTAATCACGACGAAAGCGTCGGCAGTAACCAGTCCGTTTCAATTGGCAGCAGTCAATCAACTTCAGTTGGAGGCAGTTACTCACTTTCGGTCGGCAGCAGCGCCAATACAGAAGTCGGCTCTTCATCATCCACAAATGTTGCTTCCAGTTCAGACGTAATCGTCGGACAAAATAGTTCGGAACAGGTGGGAATGAAGAAAGAGATCGTTTGCGGACAAGAATTTACACAGCAGGCCGGCATGGAAATTAAAATTTCAGCTGGGATGAAAGTTACTATTGAGGCGGGTGGAATTTTGGAATTAAAGTGCGGCGCCAGTTCAATTTCGATGAATCCTGCTATGGTGACCATTACGGGGCCGTTGGTTAAAATCAACTGCTAACTAAACTAGGAGAAGAACATGCAACCTGCAGCACGCGTTGGCGATTTGCACGTCTGCCCGATGGTAACGCCGGGTACTCCGCCAGTTCCTCACGTTGGCGGACCGATTCTGCCTCCCGGGGGCGTAACTGTCTTGATTGGCGGCGTACCTGCAGCGCGAATGGGTGACATGTGCACATGCGTTGGACCTCCAGATGTCATCGCGCAAGGTGCGATGAACGTTTTGATCTGTGGGCAGCCCGCCGCGCGAATGGGGGACATGACTGTCCATGGAGGCTCAATTACAGTCGGTTGTCCCACTGTCTTAATTGGCATGTCCGGTGGCGGAGGAGGTTCCGCTGGTGGGACGGCCGCGGCCAACGCAGGTCAAGATGGAGCCGGGGAATCTGGGCAGCCTGCCGAGAAAGCAGAAGGCATTTTTGACAAGTTCAAGCTTAACGTCACTGAGTTGTTCGGGCTCGGAGCTGGGAAGAAAGCCCCAACGAAATGGAATAAGGGAGATGCAAGCGAAGACGATGGTAGCTGGCAGCCTGAACTAGGAATCCAACTCGGGGCTGAGTACGAATTACTCGAATCAAAAAGCGAGAAAGTCTTTGGAGACGCGGATGCGTCACATGTCGCGTTGGGGAATCGCGAAGCCAAAGCTGTTGCAGGATATTCCTACGACGCACTAGACGCCAAACATACAGCACAGGTTGGTGTCGAGGGAAAAGCATCTGTCCTAGAAGCCAAAGGAGTTTTGCTTGATGAGGGCGGTCTCGTTGAAGCCGAAGTCTCTGGCGAAGTTCTTTCCATTGCTGGCAAAGTCAATCTGCTTAAAGTTGAATCCAGCCCTGAAGAATTTAGCGCGGTTGCCGAAGCTGGTGTCGAAGCTGTCCTCATAAAAGGAGAAGCATCGGGCCAAGTGAATATCACGCCTAAAACAATTTACGACAATACTCTTGGACCAATCGTTGGCTTAGTGAGCCCGGCCCATTCGAAGGCACCTGACTGGATGGACCATGGTGTTGTTGTTGGCGCTAAAGGGGAGGTTGGAATCGCTGCCGCCGCAGAAGCTTCTGCCGGTTTGGTTTCAAAAGACGGCGTGACCGGTATTACTGCGGGTGCTAAATTGGGGGCCGGTCCCATGGCAGGACTAAAGCTTTTCTTGGGGATCAAGTAGGCAATGAAGGAATTTGAATTTACTATTGGGCAAAACATTTCTGCAGCTGACAGGACCGCAAACTTTGTAACGGTAACGGATATTCCGTTCGAAGATCGAAGCCTTGGCTACTCCGTCTTACTTCCAAACACTTGGGGGTTCGACACCATCAAGGCTGAATCGGCAGCTCTACCGACCGATACGCTGAAGCCGCTTTCCGTCTTTCTTGGGCCAGGCAATAAGGAGAGCCAATGCTTTTTCCAGCTCTTCGGCATGAAGATGGTGCGGGATGTCCGCGCGATTCATTGGTACGTCAACTACGCACAGAAAAGTGAATTCAAAGTCCTAAAAACTAATGAGTTGTCTCATCTTTTTGTGGATGCGATTGCGGAAAAGGAAATCTCTGGCTCGAAGTTCCTATTCCGGCAGGTGACCCGTGTTGACCGGGACCGACTGTTCTTTTTTCAGTTTCTTTCCCCGGATTCCTTTTATGAGGATATCCAGCATTCGTTTGGCCTTGGGGTGGCTTCGTTTCAGCTTGATAGCGAAGACACGACCAAAACAGTCGAGCCCAGATCTGCGTTCAATTTAAAAAATGGACTTCGATTTCAATTGCCTTCCTCATGGGCAAAGGGCGGAGCGTCAGAAGATGGATTTATGGTCGATTGCGTGAATACCAATGCCAACAACGAAGTAGCTGGTTGGCTCAGACTCCAAGTTCTTCCAGCTGCCAATGAGCAAGAACTATTGGATTCGGTAGGGAAGCAGCTTGCCAAGTCAGGAGTGCGGTTTGGAAACCAAATCAGCGAGCAAGGTGTAGGCGGTGAACCAATCGGGTCAAACAAGGTTGGCGCAGACCATACTTTCTACGCAGAAATCGAAGGCAGCGATGTGATTCAAGAAGCGAGATTCGTTAACTTCCCAATTTCTGATACTGAAACGCTGGCGGTCTCGCTGGTTGGCCCTTCGAGGTCTCACGATTTTTGGGGTTGGGCAATTAACCAACGCGGTCTCGAAATCGCTTGCGAGAGCCTCCAGATAGGTGAAGCCAGCCAATAAACCGTTAGTTCCGGGGGGCGGTCGAATGTCGTCGCGCGGACTATTGAGAACGACATCGACAGAACTTGGAAAAAAACTGTGTTTTCCTGCGACACTTGCCAGAAGTAGTCGTAAATGCTTAATGAGGCCCGAAGGAGAACCAATTGAGGACAACCTTGGCCATTTCATACAGGCACCACGATGATCAAAATCCCATCCGCTGACGGCGAAATCAATCAGTACGATCTGACGAAGTCAAATGCAGGTCCTCGAGTCATTTACGTCAACGGAATGCAGACCGATGGTCGCACGCATGCGAAAACGGCAGCTCTAATTTCGTTGGTCGTCGAACAGCCAGTTTGGGGCGTCTACAATAGGACGCAGGGCTTTGTTGTCGATGGGCTTCAGTCGGGCTTGGACTACATTCAGAATGCCGTTGGGCGTGGTTCGAGAAACAGTTTGACGCCAAACCAGAATGTTCCTGCTCACGAAGTCCCACAACTTGCCGAAGAAATCATCGCCAAGTCAACAGTGTGGAACAAAGCCACGCCAGCCTTGTTCCGAATGCTGATGCGAAACATTCAATCGCAACAGTATATTGTGGCCCACAGTCAGGGGAATCTGGTCACATCGAATGCGCTGTTCGTACTCCAGAGTGCACTTGGTTCGCAGGCTTTAAAGAACATTCGCGTCTACTCGCTCGCCTCGCCTTCTCCCGGCTGGCCGCTGGGATTACGTCACACCAACGGTGGCGGCGGCCGTCAGGAAAATGCATTCATGAACGATTTAGTTGCTTTGCTGAGGCCGCACAACGCAATGAAGAAAAGTAAAGAGTTCCTAAGTGCATCTCCAATGCTGCAGCATCGGTTGATCGGGATGATGACGCCCGACATCCAGAACGAGGGAGACTTCCGCACACTCGAAGGCGGAGGTGTCGTCGGATTGGCTGCTCACGACATCCAGAAAAACATGGCCTTGAATTTTGTCATCTCCATTCGTCGAGACATGGGGTTGTCTACTGATGTCGATCCTGTTGCCCTGTTGAAAAAAGCAGACAGTACGATCGAAGACCTGTTGAAACCATGATGCTGAAGCGGAGATTCCGCAAGGATCGTGCTTTAGGGCCGCTGCACCCTTGCGGCGGATAGAACGAAAACAAGCTGGTCTCTTTGTTTGCCGAATTCAGATTCATTCCAACTATCGTGCCATAACTTGCTCTGCTACTAACGCCGTTGGGAATACGGAATATTTTTTGGAAACGGCTCCCAAATGTAGGTCTCTTGTCCTTGCTGATATCTGAGCAGCGTGTGACCACTTGAGCGAATCGTCGACGTCGCCCGGATGCTACCGTTGTAAATATTGGAGGCAGAAACAGCCAGACTCGTCGTCGTATTCATTTGTTTTAGGTGTCGCTCTGCTTTCGATGCTGCGACAGTAGCTGCTTCACGAACATTTTCTAAAACCATGTGACGTGCGGAACCATGATAACGAGACGCCTTTTTTGAAGCATGCAAGGCTGCCGATTCTTTGTTGATCCCGACCCCACCTGCTCCTGCGACAGTTGCTTGCACGATGGCCGATTTAATCGATCCCGAATTTATGTACTCACCAACTCCCCCTGCTGCAGAGTCAAGTCCAACCTTTGCCAGTGATGCCTCAAAATTGACTCCAGTCCTAAGTGATATCACCAATGATTTTGAAAACGGCATGAGCTCGGTTGCGCATGGGACGACGCTTAGTCCCGCCATCGCAACTGAACGCAAGCCAGAGCCGCCTGCGTAATTGTATTCGGCGTATCCAGTAATTCCGGCGGACAAAACAGCAGCTCCGATCATCAGGCCTCCAACTGGGCAAAAGATCAAACCGACACCAATTGCTGCGACAGTAACGTCGGCTCCGAATTTTTTCACAAGGCATCCGTCCAGAAACTCGTACATCGCCTTTGTACGTTGTACACGAGTTTGAAATCGTGTGCTGTTCGTTTCGATTTCACTTTTCCAATTGCGCAATTTGTCGTTGGCTTGCTTGAGTTTGCCACAATTGACTAGGTTAGTTACTTCAATCAATCGTCGTTTTGCAATTACGCCGGCGAGATCTTTTCGTTTCTGGATTAGGTTATAGTTGTGCCGCATGTTTTTTTGGGCGTACCAAAACCCTGAACGGTTGACGATCTGAATGATCTCCGGCAAGTTTATGAAATATTCATCGCCATTAGGGGTTTGATAGACTTCGACATCGGTGGGTTTCATTGACACTCGTTTTTAGTAGGAGAAAACTACATCTACTGTTGAATACCAGTGTTTACATAGAGACCTATCACACGAAAAGAAAAAGTTTAAAAGAAAACGTGGCTTGTTTGGAAGAAACGGTTCTATTTCTTTACTTCGGATTCCGCGACGGTCAAAGTGAACGATTAGCCAGTGGTTCTAGCCACTGCAGCCATCGAATCAGTAACTCGGTAGCCAAAGGAACGGAAAACTAGATAAAATCCATCAAAAGAAGAGGTGGCGGCTTGAGCAACCAGAGAATTCAAAACAACAATCACGGCTGATCCGAGGCAGAATTCATCTACTGCGGTGAAAGCGATCCTTCCCCACAATCAACCCACGTGAACTACAAAAGTTTGCCAAGGCAACGTCTACTTTGGCGGGCCACGGTGGCCAAGCGTTCGGTATCACTTCACCAATGACGCGGGTGGGATTACCAGAGGCCAATCAACTTCGATGTAGTTCGGGTTGTCTCCGATCAAATCCCGATTCTCATTGTGAATCACCGTGTAGTGTTTGTAGTCACCATAGTAACGCATCGATAGTTTCGAAAGCGAATCGCCAGGTTGAACAATGTGAATTCGCTTCATTTCGACCGGACCGCGAGCAGGATTGGCGGGAACGATCACCGGAGTATGGTAAACGGTTTGACCTCCGTAAACCGCATGGCCGACTCCAAGAGCCACAGAGACATTGAATCCAGTCCAAGTTGTCCCGACTGAGTGTTCAACGATAACGACCTTCGATGCCGCAACGATTGTCGGAATCATTGCGGGGCCCGCCAACATCAAAGATGTCAACGATAGCAATCCGTGGCACCCGAGAGCCAAAAGATTCATGCCGTAGTTAGCGCCGATTCCACCTGAAGCACTCAGTACGACAAATGATCCCGCAAAACTGGATTTGGTTAACGGCCACAATCCGGTTGCTGAAACAATCTGGCCGCCACCGGGGCCACTGAGCCCAAGCATCCCTAGCGACACATCAATGTCGATTGGCGACGAAGAAACTCCTGCGTTGACATTCATGTCGCCAAGCGCGTAATAGTACCTCGACATATGTTGGTCGCGAACTGTTAGCAAACCGCCTTCCCCGCCAATACCGACTTTTCCACCGCACCAAATCCCGCCAGAGATTCCCGCCGTGTTGTAGCTGTCGAATTTCCAGTTCTTTAGGTTATCAGCGGCTTGTTTGTTGTAGTTTGTGATCTGACCGTAAACGCTCATTGTTTGCTC
>CAZORS010000222.1:0-8514 GCA_964582025.1 uncultured Pirellulaceae bacterium
TCGATCCACTGCGGAAGTTTCTCAACGGGCAGGCCAACAACAGTCGACTCGAGCCCTTCCTTGATCCGCACCCAATCGAGTCCATCTTGGTAGCCGAAGGCGCCAGCTTTTCCGACCCAGCAATCGGAGTCGAGAAATTCTTCCAGCAAGTCATCATCGAGAACGCTCATTTCCAGAGTCGTTTCTTCGAGCCACGTCTTGAACGTCGCAGTTCCGGCCCAACGCAAGCAAACGCCTGTCAAAACGCGATGTACTTTCCCAGACATCGTACGCAGCATCTTTTCGGCGTGATCTCGGTTCGTTGGCTTACCAAGTGTTTCGGATCCGCAGACGGCAACAGTGTCCGCGGCCAAAATCAATCCGGATTCATGTCGTTTCGAGATCGCAGCTGCCTTTAGGAACGCGGATTCGATGACGAGTTCTTCGGGGGAGCACTTGCTGCAGATTCCGCGTTCGACAGAATCGTCGGGCGCGTCAACGGTGAAGGTGTAGCCAGCGTCGGTTAATAGTTGTCGTCGGCGCGGCGACTGGCTGGCGAGGATCAAATCGTAATTCATACGAGTGATTGTAGTCTATAATTCAGTCATGCCAAAAGTCATGCCGCTCCAACCTCAAGAGATCCTTTATGAAGATAACCATCTGCTGGCGATCAACAAGCGTGCTGGTTTGGTAACGCAAGGTGCTGCCGCAGGGCAACCGAGTCTGTTCGAAATGGCGAAGGACTACATTCGACAGAAGTACAACAAGCCCGGGAATGTGTATCTTGGGATCGTTAGCCGGCTCGATGCGAAAACGACTGGAGCCATCGTGATCGCGAGGACTTCGAAAGCGGCCGCAAGGCTCTCGAAGCAATTCAAGGATCGCGAAACGAAGAAGCTCTATTGGGCGATTGTCGAGTCGAATAGTCGTGGCGAGTCCGTTTCAGAAAGCGGACGTTTAGAAAACTGGATGTTCAAAGACGAACCTGCAATGCGAATGCGATGTGTTACAGACCAAAGTGTAGCCACGGGAAGGATTCCGAAAGACGCAAAAGAGGCGAAGCTTTCGTGGACCGTTGTTGGCAAACACAAAATTTCGGGGAAACAAAAAGACAGACAACTGCTCGAAATTGAACTCACAACCGGTCGCAAACATCAAATTCGTTGCCAGTTGGCTCATGCGGGATTCCCAATTGTTGGAGATCTGAAGTACGGCAGTGAAGTCGATTTTCCGGGTGCCGGGATTGCCCTACATTCCAAATCGGTCGAAATTACCCACCCCACCCAAAAAAAATTGCTGCATTTTGAAGCTAAGGTTCCAGATTGTTGGAAAATCGCTTGTTACAACCTATGATTTCGTTCGCATCCCCGTCTTCCAATCCACTGTCCATTGATGAGCTCCGTCAAGCCAAAACTTCGTGATGCTGCGATAGCGAGCGGACTCGTAACTGAACAGCAGTTACGTGCTGCGACGGCTGCCGTTGTGCAGACTTACGATGGCGTTCGGACCGCTCGCGACGTGAGCGACAAAAAACTCGCACGACAGCTCGTGAAGATGGACTTGCTGTCGGAATACCAGTCGGAACAGCTGCTTAGTGGTCGCACAAAGTTAACGCTTGGTCCTTACATCATCACCGACTGGATCGGTCAGGGTGGGATGGGGCAGGTCTTTAAGGCCGTTCATGAATTGCTCGGTCGTGAATCGGCCATCAAAGTTCTTCCACTTCACAAAATTACGCCGGAAGCGATTTCGAACTTTCGCCGTGAGATTCGAGCTCAGGCAAAACTGGATCATCCCAATCTGGTGCGAGCCTACGATGCCGGTGAAGACGGCAATGTGCAGTACCTCGTCGTTGAGTATGTTCCGGGCACTGATTTGCGACGATTGGTTCGAAGCAAAGGAAAGCTTTCGGTGAATCAGGCGGCGAACATTGTCCGACAGTCCGCTGACGGACTTAAGCAAGCCCACAAAGAAGGTTTGATTCATCGCGACATTAAACCTGGAAACATTTTGGTAACGCCCGGCGGCATCGCAAAGCTCTCCGATCTTGGCCTCGCATTTTGCTTGGACGATCCGAAAGATCCGCGTGTTGGAAAGATTGTTGGAACCGCCGATTATCTTTCGCCGGAGCAAATCAAGAATCCGAATCACATTACCAGTGCCAGCGATATCTACTCCTTGGGTTGCACGCTTTACTATGCGGTTACTGGTAAAGTCCCGTTCCCTGGCGGTAACTCACGCAATAAGGCCAAACGACATTTGGAGGAAACGCCGTGGCATCCAAGGCGATTCAATGAAGACGTTAGCGACGAGTTCGTTGACTTGATGAGCGATATGATGGCGAAGGATCCGCGACAGCGAATTCAAACCGCCAATGAAGTTGCCGAGCGATTGTCTCCGTGGGCTGAGGATAACAGTCCGCTTCGTGATGAAGATCTCGACGAGCGACCGCGCTGGACTTCACCCGCGACTTCGATTGACACTCAGCAAACCGATCCGAACATGGACATTGCCGAACTTGCGATGAGCGAGATTTCGGACGTCAGCGGTTCTCATGCAACGATTAGCGGTGACGATTCGGTGACTGAGGGTGGATCCAACAGTGGCATCATGAGAACGAAGCCGCCGATCCCGACCAGTGTGGCGGGCAAGTATAAGTCCGCCGGCCATTTGCCGGACGAGGTTTTGTTTTCCAAAACGATGCTGCTGGTAACGTCGGGAGTCTCACTGTTGATCGGTGCGTTGGTCGGCTTCCTCGCGGCTGTTTTTCTGTTCGCGGCGCCCTGATTGTGGCCGCAGAATTTTCTTACTCAAAAAGCCAGCGACTGTTGTCACGCGAAGACTATTCTCGCGTCTACAACGAAGATCATTTTGCAGCGGACAAAGTGTTGGTAGTTCGTGCTCGACGCAATGACTCGAATTCGCGACTTGGTTTGGCGGTCAGCCGGAAAGTCGGCAACGCGGTTGTTCGCAACCGTTGGAAGCGGCGAATCCGGGAAGCGTTTCGGCTTCAACAGCATGAGTTGCCAACCGGTTTGGACATCGTGGTGCGACCGCGGAAAGGAGCCGTTTGCGACTATGCAGCAATTGCTGGTTCGCTAATGAGTCTGATGCAGCGACTGGATCGAAAGATTCCACCGATCGAATCGTAGACTCTCCATCTTGAAATCACCTGCCCCAGCCGCTCGTTCCTCGGGTCTGGCCCTCCCAGAGGGAGAGTGATGTTGTGGTAGACTATGGGCGTCAAATCGCCCTACTCTTTGATGGCCATCTCCATGAAATTCTCGTCGCTCCGAAACGTTCTTGCCCTCGCCACAGTGCTGGTTCTCGCTTCCAGTACTTTTCTTCGCGCGCATGATGTTGCTGCCGAAATGTACGCGGCATCGCAGCTGTTGCTCAAGTCGCTCGACGAGGAACAGACCAAAGCCATCCAATTCGAATTCGATGATGAACTTCGCAAAGACTGGCAGTTCATTCCGATGGAACGAAAGGGCCTTGGGATGAAAGCGATGAAGCCACATCAACGTGGACTCGCTTTGTCGCTCGTGCAGACGGGACTTAGCCATCACGGATTCTCAACAGCGATGCAAGTGATGGCACTGGAGCAGGTCCTGCATGAAATGGAAAATGGCAGTGCGAAACGCGATCCCGCAAAGTATCACTTATTCCTGTTCGGCACGCCGTCGGCAGACGCAACTTGGGGTTGGCGAATCGAAGGCCATCACCTTTCGGTAAGCTTTACGATTGTCGACGGCAAGCAGGTCGCGGTTGTCCCAGCGTTCTTTGGAGCCAATCCAGCGGAAGTTCGCCAAGGCGACCTAAAGGGCCTGCGAGTGTTGGCGAAAGAAGAAGATCTCGGTCGACAGCTGATCAAGAATCTATCGGTCAAGCAAAAAGAAGTCGCCATCATTTCCGTCGATGCGCCAGACGATGTCATTAATGGACCCGGTCGTGAAGCCTCACCGTTGAGCCCCGCAGGAATCGCGTCGGCAGACATGGACGAGGCTCAACAAAAGATGCTCCGCGAATTGATCGAAGTTTATCTTGGCAAAGTTCGCGGTGACCTAGCTGACGTTGACCGAAAGAGAATTGAGGAAGCGGGTTTCGAAAAGATCTATTTTGCTTGGGCGGGAAAGATTTCACCGGGCGAACGTCACTATTATCGAATCCAAGGTCCGACATTCATCATCGAATACGATAATACTCAAAACGACGCCAATCATTCGCACGTCGTGTATCGCGACTTTAAAAATGACTTTGGTGCCGACTGGTTGAAGCTGCACTATGAAGCGACTGAACACGCCAGGTAAAAAATGGTGGCTCAGGTTTTCTAGCCTGTGTTTGCATGCCGATCACATACTTGTGGTCCCTAATGGTGGCCGTCATCTTCTGGCAGAATCGGAATACCACCTTCGATTCCAAGCAAGTGTCGAGATTTCAGACTTCGCATTTCACGGCGGGTCAAAATGCCCGCGGGGTTGTAAATGCAGTCGGGGTGACGTCGCATTTGCGTCAGCATCCGCCAGTGCAAGCACAGCAAGGACGTGACAGTTCGGGCGCCGCCGTAGTCCAGATACGAAACCAGTTTGCCGGCTTCGGTGAACAGTTTCTCCAGGCGGGAAACGTTGAAGCGAACGAAGTGTTTCAGTTCCGGGCACGCTTGACGCATCTTGACGCGATGGATTTCCAGCTTGAAGCGATCAAGATCTTCTTGAGCAAGCAAATTGCGATTTGCTTTCAAGTCAGCGACACAGTTTGCCAATTGTTGGGTCAGCAGAATTGCTTTGCCGCAGTTGAGCGCTGGAATTTCGAAGCCAGATTTGGCGACGCCCATGACTTTCACCGCCGCAATCATCGCGCTTCCGCCGAGGTTGGAGGCGAACGTATCGAGTTGTTCCCAAGTGTCAAATTTTCGGAATCGAATCCAGTAGTCTGATCCGTTTACCATGTCGAAGATGAACTGTTTCGGAATTCGGTGCTTTTCAACGACATGAGCCAAGGCGATGAGTTCCGGTGATTGCGACCTGCCCGCGAATGCATCACTAAGTTCGTCGCGAATCTCCTTCCAGATGTCCAGCGGCAGTCCTTCCGTGCTCTCGAGATCCAGCATGTCGAGGCAACGGACAAGGTGACTTCCGATCACACAGAGCTCTTTGCGATTTTGGCGAGGAAGGTTGCTGGTCGCCCAAACAGCGTCTTTGAAGAGACTATGTGCGGCGGATTCGGCGACTCGGAAGCCTCGTTCGAGGGATTCTTTGCGAGTTAATTTTGTGGTTGGGTTGGCTGTAGCCATGTTTCAATCCTGCACTTGGGTAGCGTATCGCCCCGCCAATGAGCCAATTTTACGCATTCTGGCGTGATGAAGAAAGCAGTATTCGACCCGATTCAATTTGACCCATACTCGAATCGGCCAATCGTTCTAGAATGACAAGCTGAAACTTTTGGGCGGTTAGATTGAATTGGAACGATCATGAAAATTTTGTTGGCAAATCCTCGCGGTTTTTGCGCCGGTGTGAACATGGCGATTGAAAGCCTCGACATCACACTGCGTGAATTCGGTGCGCCAGTCTACGTCTATCATGAGATCGTTCACAACAAATACGTCGTGGAGTCCTTCAAGGCCAAAGGTGCGATCTTTGTTGAAACGCTGGAAGAAGTTCCCGTGGGTTCCGTGTTGCTGTTTTCGGCTCATGGCGTGTCCCCTGAAATTCGTCAAATCGCAAAGAATAGAAACCTCAATGCGATCGACGCCACCTGTCCACTGGTGACAAAAGTCCACCTCGAGGCACTCAAGTATGCTCGCGAAGGATACCAAATTTTTCTGATCGGCCATGAGGGGCACGACGAAGTCATCGGAACGATGGGAGAAGCTCCTGAGGTGATGATTTTGGTTGAGTCAGAGGAAGACGTTGACAAACTTGACATCGACCCGGAAACGAAGTTGGCTTACCTAACACAAACGACTCTCTCGGTTGACGATGCGAATCGTATCATCAAACGACTTCGAGAGCGGTTTCCGAATTTGGTGAATCCACCTAAGGAGGATATTTGCTACGCGACACAAAACCGTCAGGAGGCGGTGCGATTGATTTCGACGCGGGCAGATCTGTGCTTGGTGCTTGGTAGCCAAAATAGCTCCAATAGTCAGCGTTTACGCGAACTGGCAGCCGAAACCGGAATTCCTGCTCACTTGATTGATGGCAAGGAAGAAATGCAGGAAAGTTGGTTTGAGGGAATCGAAAACGTGTTGATCACCGCCGGCGCAAGTGCTCCTGAAACTGTCGTTGAAGAGTGCATCGACTGGATGGTTGAAAAATACGGGGCCGAAGTCGAACCCGTTGTCGTTCGTGAAGAAAACGTTCACTTTCCTCTTCCCAAGCCGCTGCGGCAGTTGAACAAGAGTTAATGGTTTCGATTCAACGCAACCAGCCTTTATGCGTTGCCATTTTTGAAAACCAGATCAACGCGATGCCACCGATCAGAACTACGGTTGGCATCACGGCCGCTCCGCCACCCATCACGTTGAGCGTGTCGCTCATGAAGTACATATAGGACTGCTGCGCGATCACGCCCAGCAACGAGATAATAAATACCGGCAGCGCGAGTTTAGTTCGCCGTAGCAGACAGATGCATCCGAGCGTTCCAGCGATGACGGCCGTGCCAAAAACGATGTGGTACCAAAGTGGTGTTTCGTTAACCAGTCTCTGCATTTCCGGATCAGGAAACATCTTGTCTACAGGAACCATGAATCCAGCGGCAAAAGCGAGGAGCCCCGCCAGATTCCAAAGCAGTGCCAGAATGGAAACGATCCAAAACCATTTTGGAATTCTGATCGCGCTGTCGGTTGGCTGGTTCGTATTCATGGATGAAGCGTTGAGGAGTTTTAAGAGTGAAGATATTGGATGTTAGTAAGGGACAGGAAAAATTGAAATCAGTGGGGTGAAAGTCCGGAATATTCAGCACAACCGTTACTTTCTATTTGTCCAATCGGAAATTTCCTCAACGTTTCAACCTATTGGCAACCTATCTTTGCAAGGGTCAAAATCCTCAATCACAGAACGAAACAAGCAGTTGCTCCAAAATTTCAGCAGTCCTATGTCTAATAATCAACCAGTCCAAAATGCCTCGCAATCCAGTATAGAAGTTGGTTCGGACCGAATTACCACAAACGTGAAAAGCAATGACGGGTTGGTGGATCAATCGCAACAGCTGATTGACCAAGTCAATCAGTTGCTTGGGAACAATGCAGCCCCTGTTTCTCCAGTGTCTCCTGCTGAAGCTCCTGTTCCTCAAATGGCTGATCTTGAGACACCAGTTGCAGTTGATCCGGCTCATCCAGTTGCACCAGCAACTGCACCAAGCCCTGCGAACGAAGAAGATGTGAACTTTTCGAACCACTCAGACTTGCTCAAGAGTTATCTCTCAAGCTTAAGCGAGACGTCCGAGGAATCGTCTTCAGAATCTGGCACTAGTGCTGACGAACCTGAAGCCGCTGTGGCAAGTGTTGCGAAAGAAAGTGAAACAACCAGCGAAGTAGAAGCTGGCGATTTCGGGGCGAACACTGTCGGGAGCTACTTTTCAAATTCGGAGACAACAGGTGCAGAATCATCTTCCGTAGTTGAAGAAAATTCTGAAGTCTCTGAAGCGATTCGTGAGGATTCAGTTCCGCAAGTCGCAGTTGGGCAACCCCATCAACCTGAATCGATTTCCGACTACGGGGAGCCGGTAAGCACGGCAACGATTGAGGAAGTGCCGACAGCCCAAGAGCAGGAAAATGCACCTGCCGCCGAGCCACAGGCTCCTTCGTTACCTGAGAATCTATTTGCAACAGATGAAGCTCAGGTGGACCGCACCGATCAAGTTGTTGAAGAGCCAGCGTCTGAAGTATCTGATGACCATTCAGCTGTCGAAGCAGAAGATGCATCAGTAGCGAAAGTGTCTGCAATGGAAAAGTATCTGGAGGAGCTGAGAAATTCTTTCGCTGACGCACCTCAAGCAAAGGCGACTGAGAGCACAAACATCGCCGAAGAGAACGTTGTTGAAGAGCCAGTCGCTGAAGAGGCCGTCGCTGAAGAAAATTTCGTTGGAGAGCCAGTCGTTGAAGAACTAGCTGTCGAAGAGCCAATTGCAGCAAATTCATTGGTTGGAGATTCAGTTTCGGCAGAACCGACGGTTGAGGTCACGCCCCCGGAGACTTCAGAAACGTCGGACCAGTCTCAGAATTCCGACTACCTAGACGAGGATGACGACGATGAAATAAGTGTCGAAAGCTGGCTCGCAAAGAACGTCAGCGATTATTCGAGCAAAACTGATAAAGATTCGAGCGAAGCAGAAGCGGCCGAAGCTAAGCCAACCGAAGCCGAAGCTGAAGCAGAAGAGCCAAAACAAGAAGAAGTCATCGCTAAACCATCGCCACTCGATGGCATTGAAGCAGTGTTCTCGAATCTGGATAGCGCAGTTGAAGACGCAATCGGTTCTGATGAAGCCAACGGCCTTGAAGCAGTCGCGGCAGAAACAGAAACAGAAACAGAAACA
>CAZORS010000223.1:0-8486 GCA_964582025.1 uncultured Pirellulaceae bacterium
GGGGGATATTCTGCCGTTGACCCTCCCGAAACGAGGAGATATCTTTAAAGAGTGCTTTTTCAAAGCATTCGGGCTGCTTGATCGTTTGTTTTCCAGCCGTCCACAATTCCGGGCTGATGTATCATCACCAACCGTTGCGACGTGCCGACTGGTACAAGCAAACACGGTTGGTTTTGTTTTTTTCGGCATCCTTTTTTGCGATGGCAGAAAATGAATGCGATCAAGTTCGATTCGGTTACGAAAAAGTTTCCGGACCGAACCGTTGCTGTCGAACAGTTGACGCTGGGAATTGAAAACGGTGAAACGGTGGTGCTGATTGGCCCCAGCGGTTGTGGCAAGACCACGACGTTGAGGTTGCTCGCTGGTTTGGAAACTCCAACGGCGGGCACGGTTTGGATTGGGCAGAACGAGGTGACTCGAATGGCTCCTGCAGATCGAAACGTCGCCATGATGTTTCAGAGCGATGCGTTGTATCCGCACATGACGGTGCGGGGCAATTTGTCGTTTGGGTTAAAAGCTAAAACAGGAATACTACGGAGAGTACTGAATTCGAAGTCGACCGACGCCAACAAGTCGCCGACTGAGATTGCAGATAGCGTGAATGACGTGGCGGAGAGATTGAGCATCGAAAGATTGCTGGATCGAAAGCCACACCAGTTGTCCGGCGGGGAACGACAGCGGGTCGCTTTAGGGCGAGCCATAGTTCGGGATCCGGCGGCATTTTTGTTGGATGAACCTTTGTCACGGCTCGACGCCCGGCTCGCAGGTGAATTGCGAATCGAGCTCAAGCAGGTCTTTCGCGACCTCGGCAAACCGGTGCTGTATGTGACTCACGATCAACGTGAGGCCATGGCATTGGCGGATCGAATGGCGGTGATGGATCGTGGCAGAATCGTGCAAGTTGGCAAGCCGCTGGAAGTATATCAGCGACCTGCCAACCTGCTCGTGGCGAACTTCGTCGGTGCCGTGCCGTTGAATGTTTTGTCGGGAACAGTTGCAAAGAAGATTGCTCCAGCGGGAACTGAGTCCATCGGTTTTCGGGCAGAGCATTTGAAGCTAGATAAAGAAAAAGGTCGTGTGAGTGGTTCCATTTGCGGTTTAAGTTTTCGGGCGAAAGTTCGGGAGGTTGAGCGGCAGGGAGATTATTCGCTGATCTACATTGATGCGGACAATTTTGGCGGAGCCAGATTGATCGCGCGTTGTGCCCCTGAAGTGAACCTTCAGTTGGGTGATGACGTCGAAGCATCAGTGGGAGAGGAAGGGTTGATGTGTTTCGATGCCTCAGGGCAGCGAATCCTATCAGAGTAACAATTAGTACAATTTGAACGTCCTTGGAAAACCGGAGAACAACATGAACGCAACCGAAGTGCTACGAATCGTCGATTCCATGCATCGCGACAAAAACATTGAAAAAGAGATGGTGTTTGTCGCAATCGAATCAGCCATGTTGACCGCTGCGCGAAAGCACTTCGGTGAAGAGGCGGACATCGAGTTCATGATTGAGCGAACCTCTGGCGAGATCATTGGTCGTATCGGTCAGGATCATCTCGACCACGAAGAGGTGATCGGACGTATTGGCGCTCAGACGGCCAAACAGGTGATCATCCAGAAGATTCGCGAAGCCGAGCGTGATGCTCTGATTATTGAATTCAATGACTTGGTGAACGATGTTGTGACGGGATCGGTGCATCGAAACGAAGGTCGCGTCACGACGGTTACGCTGGGGCCGGTGGAAGCGATCCTTCCTCGAAGCGAGCAGATTGCTGGCGAAAGCCATCAGCCGAATGAGCGAATTCGAGCCTTGGTTACAGAAGTCAAAGCTCAGGGCAGTCGCGTCAAAGTCGTCCTTAGTCGGACGCGTCCGATGTTTGTTAGACGGCTCTTCGAAAGCGAAATTCCGGAAATCGCCGACGGCGTGATCACCATCAATGCAATCTCACGTGAGGCTGGATATCGCTCAAAAGTGGCGGTTTCCAGCATCGATTCTCGGGTTGATTGCGTCGGGGCCTGCGTTGGTGTCCGAGGGAATCGGATCAAAGTGATCATCGACGAATTGGCTGGCGAGCGGATTGATATCGTCCGATACGATGACGATCCTCAGGTGATGATTCCGAACTCGCTTCAACCAGCAGAAGTCGATGAAGTCATCCTCTGCGAGCAGATCGGGCGAGCGATTGTGCTGGTCCGAGACGACCAGTTGTCGCTCGCAATCGGAAAGAGGGGGCAGAATGTTCGCCTTGGCAGCCGATTGTGCGGTTGGGACATCGAAATCACGACCCAAGGCGAGCTCGAACAGAAGATTGAGAAGGCGACTCGGCAGTTCTGCGAAATCGACGGACTTGACGAAGAATTGGCAAATGCACTGGTCGGTCAAGGGTATTTGTCCTACGATGATTTGGAGGTTATCGAGCCCGATCGCCTTATGGAGTTGGGTGAATTGACCACTGAGCAGGTCGACGCAATCGTGACTCAAGCTGAGGACTTAGCCCTCAAGCAAGAGGCGATTGACGATCGTGAAAAGCAGCTGGCCCGTGAAAAGCGAGCAGCTGAAAAAGCGGCTCAAGAATTGGCTGCCAAGCGAGAAGCAGCAGAAAAAGCTGCCGCGCAGGCCGCCGCCAAGGAAGCAGAATCAAACGAAACGGAAACACAACCTAAAGGTGATTCCGATGCGAATACGGAAAACGAATCTTAACATGCAAGCTCGTAAGATGCTTTGTGTTTTTAAGGTTTCGATTACAAACAAATCGAATGGTGCTGTCTGATGCAAATCAGTTTAGCGACATCGATTGATTATAGAGCGTCTGTGCTCAACTTGCCTGTCCGGGCTGATCGTACGCGATCGGTTCGCGACAACAGTTGGGACCGAAAGGACGATTTATGTAGGATTTTTAGCCAAATTGATTCGGATGTTTTCGCTGCCAGCGTTAGGCAGCCGAATTGTTCGGACTTACAAAGAGAAGGTCGCACCACGTGCCCGTACGCATTTACGCGTTTGCAAAAGAACTGGGGCTTGATAACAAGCAATTGCTTGAACTCTGCGAAAAAGCAGGGGTCAAGGGGAAGGGTTCTGCGCTAGCAAGTCTCGAAGACGAAGAAGTTACAGCCGTTAAGGCTTTCTTGGACAGCGGTGCTGTTGAAACCGCTCCAGCAGATGATGAGCCCGCTCCTCTCCGGCCTCCTGCCAAAGCGATCGACACTCGAGTGCCCGAGATCAAGTCGGCCGCGCCGACTGCGGAAGTGGTTGAAGAGGTTGCTGCTGAAGAGGCAGTCGAAGCTCCGGCCGAAGAAGCTCCAGCTCCGGAAGCTCCTGCCGTTGAAGAGCCAATGGCAGATGCATCGGTTGAAGAGGCTCCTGCTGCTTCCGAAGCAGCCCCAGCCGAAGAGGCTCCTGTTGAGGAAGCTCCACCAAAGAAGACAGTAACTTCAAAAGTTGGCGGATTGCTTGAGCGTTTGCGTGGTGCCACAAAAAAGACGGCTGTCAAGAAGACACAAGCCAATACTGAAACGCGTGAGGCGAAAGCTAAAACGACAGCGCGGCCTCCGCGTACAGGTGCTGATGCTCCGTTGGCGCCTCGTCGTCCGGCGAGCAGCAAACCGCTTCGCAACCTTGACGGTCCAGCTTCTCGCAGTTCGGATGATTCTTCCCAAAAGAAAGCGCCGGGTAAGAAGCGAACGACAAACTTCAACATCGCCGCAATGCCGGAGATTAAGCAGCCGACCGCTTCGGCTCCGACGGAAAAGGTCCAGCGTCCTGACATTGCCTTGCCACAAGAGGCTCGCAAGACGATCCAGGCGGGTGGTACCGCACCGCTTGAGGATTTCACCAAATCCAAGCGTAAAGACAAAAAGAAGGGTCGCGGAGACGATTCTACAGACGACGCAGCGAAGAAGCGAAATTCACGGTTCGGCAATTCGCCACTCGGAAACCGACGCACGGGCTCACGTCCTTCGCGGATGCGTTCCAACTATCACCGTCCCGGTTCGCGGAAAAAGTCCGGCAAGAACACGGCGGCTCCACGAAAAGACAAAGCCGTTCTGCAACTGCCATGCACCGTTCGCGAATTTTGCGAAGTGACCGGTGTGCCGAAAATCAAGATGCTGCTTACGTTGAAGCAGATGACCGAAGATGGGAATCCGACGATTAACTCTGCAATGTCGGATGAGATGGCAGAAATGTTGGTGGAGCACTTCGGTGTCGATATCGAAGTTCGCCCTGCTGTTTCTCTCGAAGAGGAAGTGTTGAGCGGCTTCGAGATTGAAGATGCCGAAGCGGATCTGCAGCCACGTCCTCCGATCATTACGTTCCTCGGCCACGTGGATCACGGAAAGACTTCGCTGCTTGATGCCCTCATCGGGATCGACGTTGTGTCCGGCGAAGCGGGTGGAATTACCCAGCACATTCGTGCTTACCAAATTGAAAAAGACGGTCAGAAGATCGCATTTGTTGATACGCCGGGCCACGAAGCATTCACTGAAATGCGTGCACGTGGTGCGAACGTTACTGACATCGCGGTTCTGGTTGTTGCAGCTGACGACGGCGTGATGCCGCAAACGGCAGAAGCCATTAACCACGCCAAAGCCGCCGAAGTTCCAATCGTTGTCGCACTGAACAAGTGTGACTTGCCGGGCATCACGCCCGACAAAGCGATGCAGGACTTGGCGACCAATGAGTTGCTCCCAAGTGAATGGGGCGGCGAGACTGAAGTCGTCAAAACCAGTGCGATCACCAAAGACGGTTTGGATGAATTGTTGGAAACGATTTTGGTGACGGCAGAGCTATACGAATACAAAGCCAACCCGGATCGAGCGGCTTACGGTACCTGTTTGGAATCGGAGCAACAGTCTGACCGCGGTGTCGTCTGTAAAGTGCTTGTTCAGGGCGGAACACTGAATGTTGGTGATGTCGTTGTTTGTGGTACTTCCTATGGTCGTGTCAAAGCAATGCACGACACGTTGAAGCCAAGTCGAAAACTTGATGCGGTAGGTCCTTCGACGCCCGTCAACTTGACCGGATTCAATACAGCTCCGGGAGCCGGCGAAAAGCTTTACGTTGTCGATGACATTGCCAAAGCTCGTGAGATCGCGGCGACTCGTGAAACGGCTGAGCATGAGCAAAGCGTTGCTGGTTCGGTGATGGTTTCACTTGAAGATATGGCACGTCGATTGGAATCAGGAACCTTGCGTTCTTCGGATGCCGAAGTGATAACGCTGAACCTGATCCTTCGTGCCGACACCAAAGGCTCCATCGAAGCGATCAAGAAAGAGCTTGGGAAAATCGACCACCCGGAGGTCCGCATCAAAATCGTGCAGGCCCTTGTGGGTGGTGTGACTGTGGCTGACGTTCGCCTTGCTCAGGCTTCCGAAGCTGTGATCTGTGCTTTCAACGTTATCCCGGATGAAAAAGCTCGTTCGCTGTCTGAGGAAGTTGGTGCTCAGATTCGCCGGTACGAAGTCATCTACAAGATCACCGACGACTTGAAAGCGACCCTTGAGGGACGGCTCAAGCCGGAAGAGCAAGTCGTCGAGCAGGGCATGGCGATGGTGTTGCGAACGTTCACGATCAGCAAAACCGGAACAATCGCTGGTTGTCGCGTCATGCGTGGAACGATTCAGCGAGAATGTCGTATGCGTGTCATTCGTGACAGTACTATCATCGGTGATTACCCGATCGACTCACTCAAACGCGAGAAGGATGATTCGAAAGAAGTCCAACGCGGAATGGAGTGCGGTATCAAGCTCGAAGGATTTAACGACATCAAGGAAGGTGACACGCTGGAAGCTTATCGTATCGAAGAGGTCGCTCGGACGCTGTAGTGTTGCGAGTCAGATCGACGGTCAAGCGATCGATTGATTTCCGTCAGCACAGGCCCTGGATGCGAGAATCCCATGAGTAATCGGCGAGTCCTAAAAGCAGCCCAAGCGATCCGTGAGGTCGTCAGCATGGCAATCCTGACTGATTTGAAGGATCCGCGCGTTGCTGACGTGACGGTGACGTTTGTTGAAGTTTCTTCAGACATGCGTTTGGCGAAAGTCCACGTTTCGGTCATGGGAGATGAAACGAAACAGAATCTTTGCCTCAAAGGTTTGCAAAACTCTGCTGGTTTTTTGCAATCCAAAGTCGGTAGACGGATCGACACGCGTTATACCCCGAAGATCCAGTTTTCGCTGGACAAAGGAATGCAGCACGCCATGATGGTGACCAGAATTCTCGAAGAAGTTCTGCCTAAGGAACGAGCCGAGAATGAAGATGTCGATAGCGAAAACGAAGATGACGTTGAGGCCGTCGAAGAGACCGAATCGGTGATGGAAAACCAAGACGAATAATTACCGCTCCGCTTCGCCGCGTAGCCACAATCAAACAAGACTCAAGCCCCAAGATAATTCCTTTCCATGTCTGCAAAAAAACGCGCTGACCTGCTGACCAAACTTCATAAAGTTGTCAAAAAAGAATACTCCCCGATCGCAACTCCTTCGAACCGAACGGTTCTGGAGCACATGATCTACGGTGCTGTTTTGGAAGATTCAACTTTCGAAGCTGCTGATGAAGCGTTCGCCAAGCTTCAGGAAAACTTCTACGACTGGAACGAAGTTCGCGTGACGACTCGCAGAGAGCTGGCGGAGCTGATGAAGGGTGTCAGCAAGCCAGCCGAAGCAGCTGCCCGCGTCAAGAAATCGTTGCACGGAGTCTTTGAAAAATACTATCAGTTCGACCTTGAGTTCCTCAAAAAAGAAAACCTCAGTAAAGCCGTCACTGCGATGGAATCGTTCACGGGCGTTTCTGCGTTCACGATTCAGTACACAGCTCAAAATGGACTCAGTGGACACTCGATTCCGATCGACCAGAGCTTTATGAATCTGATGTACGCCATCGGAGCCATTTCTGAGAAGGAACTTCGCGATCGAAAAATTACTGGACTGGAACGAACGATTCCCAAAGCCAAGGGCGTCGAATTCAGCGTGCTGGTTCACCAATTGGCGGTAGCCTTTACTTCGTCTCCGTTCAGTTCCAACGTTCGAAACATCATTTTGAAAGTTGCCTCCGATGCGAAAGAGCGATTCCCAAAACGCGGCGGCAAGAAACCAGAAAAGCCCGCCAAAGAGGATGCTCCCAAGCCGACCAAGAAGGTAGCCAAATCTGCCAAAGCAGCGCCGGCGAAAAAGGCTCCAGCCAAAGCGGCTGTCAAAAAGAAGGCCGCGAAAAAGACGGCAGCCAAATCCGCTAAATCTGCCAAACCCGCAAAGAAGAAAGCCAAAGCCGCCAAGAAGGTGACCAAAAAGGCGAAGAAGAAAGCAGCCAAGAAATCATCATCGAAGAAGTCAGCTTCGAAAAAGTTGTCAAAGAAGAAACCACGCTAGGCATTGTTGATTGATGAAGAAATCACCCTCTCTTTGGGAGGGTCAGATGCGAGGCACGAGCGTCTGGGGAGGGCGCTGTTCCCTGAGTATTCCAATGGTGCGTTTCAAACCCCGCACCCTCCCCGGCTGCGCCGATCCTCCCAAAGGGAGGGTGATGTTAAAAATTACATCCTCGAAGCTGGTCTCAGGTTATGTCAGACCTTCCTAAAATTGCGATCACGATGGGCGACCCCGCGGGAGTCGGCCCTGAACTATGTGCACGACTTCTTGCAGAATCCGCCGTTTCCACGATCTGTACGCCCGTAATCTTCGGTTCGGCGGACATCCTCCGCAGCGTTGCTTCGAAGCTCGAAATTTCTCTGCCAGACATCGAAGTGGTTGCAGTGGGCCAGCCAATCAATACCCTCAGCGTTGTTGATACTCCTTTTGAATCAACGGTTGTACCGGGCAAAGTCTCGGCAGACTGCGGACAAGCTTCATTCGACTACATCAATCACGCCATCGACGCCGCCCTCGCAGGATCCGTCGCTGCCGTCGTCACCAGTGCGATCAATAAAGAAGCGTGGAATGCCGCAGGAATCAAATATCCAGGACACACGGAGCTATTTGCCGAGCGATGCGAAACAGATAAGTTTTGCATGATGATGTACTCGCCATCTTTCAGTGTCGCGATGGTGACGACGCACATCGGCTACGACAAAGTGCCAAGTGCTCTTTCGGTTGATCGTATCACCGAAGTGATCGACTTGGCGTCAGCGGCGATCGAGCGAATAGAGAACCGCCCTGCCCGTCTGACTTGTCTGGGCTTGAATCCTCACGCTGGCGAAAATGGACTCTTCGGAAATCGCGAAGAAGAAAACATCATCGCACCGGCTATCAAAGCCGCATCCGCACGAGGAATCAACATCGACGGCCCGCTTCCACCGGACACTGGTTTCTTGCCATCACGTCGCGAGTCAACTGACTGTTACATCTGCATGTACCACGACCAAGCATTGATTCCGTTCAAGGCATTGAACTTTGACACCGGCGTCAACGTCACACTTGGCCTTCCGATGATCCGCACCAGCGTCGATCACGGAACCGCTTTCGACATCGCTTGGCAAGGAATCGCCGACGTGTCCAGTTTG
>CAZORS010000224.1:0-3176 GCA_964582025.1 uncultured Pirellulaceae bacterium
CTGTAGTTTTTACAAAACGAGCATCGCTGCGAACTTCTGGAATATCGACTCGTAGTTCCTCATTGTGGCTGGACCAGACGTCCAGCCATTCAAATTTCTGACACTCCATGAAGGAGCGTAATCGACAGGCTATGGATTGGCCGCGTGAATCGACTGTTAAAGGAGTCAAGATGTTTCCCGCAATCCGTTGCCATGTTGCTATTGCTTGCTGTTGTCTATTTTCCGTCGCCCCAACATCCGCGCAGGAAGCCTCGATCGAATTCGATGTGCCAGCCTTGATTGGCGTTCGCGAGATCCTTCCATCACCGTTTGCCACGTCGAAAGTAGTCGAAGTGCTTTTGCCGATCTCGACCGTGATCGATTCGAAACACCGAGGCGATGTCGAAGAATTCCGCTTCGACGTTAGCTGGAATCGCAGTGTCTACCCGCTGTTTGATTACAGTCCGAAAACTCAAACCGTTTCCGACATCGAAGGTTTGCTGAATGTCGAAAAGAATGAAAGTCGCAATGCGAGCTTGAACGCGAACGTGACTGGCAAACCGCTGGACTCAATCGCGGCAAGCCTCTCATCAGACATCGGCCGCGGAAGTTCCGTTCGCAAAAGCTTCCAAGAGATTCCACAACACGACGTCATTGTCGCCAGCGGCACCATCGACCGCGGAACCGGAGCTTTCTTTCGCTTTCACGGTTCGAAGAAAGAAACAATCGAGGGAGGCCGCGATTTACTGCTGGCATACCGAGTCCCGAACTCATGGCAAAACGGGATATTGAAAGTCGAATGTCGGGCAACTGGAAAACGTCGCGTGGCCGGCCTGTGGGATGAGCCTTTCGAAATTGGACGCTCGTTTGTCGTGCCGTTGTACCTGGACGGCGATCATTCGAGCCAACAATTGGCGATCGAGTTTGTTCGGGCCGAGCAAGGATTACAGAAGTCGTGGTTGGCTTTCGAAAAACAACTTTCCAACGCCAAAAAACAGTTTCCTTATGGACTGCTGCAGGGCGAAAGTGAACTTCCAGATTCGTGGCCACACTTGCTGATCCAGTCTGGCGACGATCAATACTTAAGCCAATATCAAGGATACCTTACGCAAGATGTCGCCGTCTCAGCTGGCAAGTTCGTACAAGCTCGAAAGGGCCTTTTACGCAACTATTGAGGAAGCGACATTGTTGAAAACTGCCAATTTCGTGGTTTCGTTGCAGGTGTGATTTCATTTTTTCGAAGTAGTGACTCGGATTCTCGTTTCGGGAAAAATCACTTAGAATCCGAGCTCCAAAAAACAATATCCCGGAGAGCTCCGATGCCACGAGGCCAAACTTTTGATAATGCTGTTGCCGCCATTGGCAACACGCCGATGATCCAGATCAACCGCTTGATTCCCGCCGAACACGCCACAGTATTCGCCAAGTGTGAGTTCTTTCAACCACTCAACAGCGTAAAGGATCGGCTCGGCGCGGCGATGATCAACGCGGCAGAAGCAGACGGAACGATCAAGCCTGACACTCACGTCATTGAGCCAACCAGTGGCAACACCGGAATCGCACTTGCTTTTGTTTGTGCCGCCAAAGGGTACAAGCTCACGTTGACGATGCCCGAGTCAATGTCCGTTGAACGACGAGCGTTGCTCAAAGCGATGGGGGCCAACCTTGTGTTGACTCCGGCCAGCGAAGGAATCCCCGGTGCCATCCGTAAAGCCGAAGAGCTGGTTGCTGGCGACGAGAAAGCTTGGATGCCACAACAGTTTGAGAACCCTGCCAACCCAGCAATACACGAAGCCACCACTGGCCCCGAAATCTGGGAAGACAGCGGACATAACATCGATGCCATCGTGGCCGGTGTTGGAACAGGCGGAACGATCACCGGCGTAACGCGATACCTAAAAAAGATGAACCCGGACTTCAAAGCGTTCGCCGTTGAGCCAGCTGGTTCACCGGTGATTGGTGGTGGCGCGCCAGGCCCGCACAAAATCCAAGGCATTGGAGCCGGCTTCGTGCCCAAGAACCTCGATACTTCTCTGCTCGACGGAACGATCACTATCGAAAACGAACAAGCTTTCGAATGGGGTCGCAATCTGGCGAAGAAAGAAGGCATCGTTGGCGGCATCAGCACCGGAGCCAACGTCTGCGCCGCGGCTCAGCTGGCAGCACGCCCTGAATTTCACGGCAAGCGAATCGTGACGATCGCGTGCAGTCTTGGTGAACGATACCTTTCGACGCCACTGTTTGAAGATCAGGCCTAATTTATTCGTTGCCTGTTCGAACGCTTTTCGGTTACTCGCCTGACAATTTTCTGGAAGGCGAGAGGCTGAAACATGTTTGGGAACAAAAAGAAGAAACTGGAAGCAAAGTACGCAAAGCTGAGCGAAGAAGCTTACAAGCTGTCGCAAGTCGACCGTACTAAAAGCGATTTGAAAACAGCCGAAGCTGAAGCAGTCCTCAAGGAAATTGAGGCCATCGAAGCAAACGAAAAATAGGCGTCACACAAATCATTCCAGTCGTTCAATCTGCCTGATAACAGGACAGAAACATTTCGACCGTCTCGCGGACAATGCGTTCACGTTTCTTCTTCCCTGGCGTCGACTCGCCACTGCAGATCGTCGGCCAAAAAGCAAACGCGGCAAGCAAACCCATGAATTGCTTGGCAGCGAACTGCGTATCAAGCTCTCTCAAAGAGCCAGCTTTCTGAGCGTCTTTTAGCCAGCGTTCGACACGTTTGTGAAAATGGCGTTCGTTAACTTTCTTTCCAACTTGGGGCTCACCCAACATTCTTGAGATTCCGGCTCGCGCCAGCGCTTGTACCGATGGCGATGTCAGGAACTCGATTTCCACATTGGCCAGTTCAACTAGCTGCTCTGTTAGGTCTCGATCAGCATCAAACGTACAAACCGAAAGTTCGGCCGAGGCACGTTCTAAAGACTCGATGATCGCTTCGAAAAGAGTTTCTTTGCTATCGAAATGGTTGTACAGAGTTCGCTTACTGACATTCGCCGCAGCGGCAATCGCGTTCATACTGGTCGCGTAGTATCCACGAGCCTGAAACTCCTGAACGGCGGCATCAACAATCGAAGCGTGCTTTCGATCCGTGAGACGATCAAGAGGCGGAGATTTACTTTGTGGAGAAGCCGGCAAAATTTACACTCTGGAGTTTACTTTTTGGTGACATGAGATAAAGTATACTA
>CAZORS010000224.1:3276-8430 GCA_964582025.1 uncultured Pirellulaceae bacterium
ATGCGTCACCGACAACAAATCTCAACTTTAGTTATTGGTCTCGCTTCGCTTGCGGCTGCCATGACTGGCTGTCAGAAATCGGTTGACGAGACCGCCACCTTTCAAAAACCACCCAAACCGGTTTCCACGATGACGTTGCGTCGGTCAACTCCGTCATTCACTCGCTTCACTCCAGCCACGGTTGCTCCCTGGAAAGCAGAACGCATTGGATTCGAACTCACTGGCCGAGTCGTTGAAGTGATCGAGCCAAACGAAATGGTCACTGCCAACATGCCGACGACGGGAAACGGAACCGTGCTGGCTAGGCTCGATGATGAACGACTCAAAATCGCACTTAAGTCAATCGAAGCAGACATCGAAGTCGCCCGCCGACGGTTGGAAACAAACCGAATTGGAATCCAGCAGCGTATCCCGGCGAGCATCAAAACAGCAGAAGCAGAATTGAAGCTTGCCGAAAACGAACTACGACGATCAAGAAAACTCTCTAGTGCGATCTCGCGATCCGAATTGGACACCGCTCAAACGCAGGCCTCAACGGCCCGCCTCCAAGTCACCAGCGCGAAATCACAACTCGCTCAAGCCAAAGCGGAACAGTTGACTCTCGAGGCACAAGTTCGCCAAGCTCAACAGAGGATGGCAGAAGCCCAACGAAATCTCAGAAACTCTGTCCTCTACAGTTCCTTTCCCGGCCAAGTCGCAGAAGTTCACGTCGCTCCGGGAGCCTTCGCCGAAGCCGGAACTCCAATCGTCTCGGTGTTGATGATGGACCCAATGTTGGTCGAATTCGAAGTCACCGCCGAAGATTCGCGGCGATACCGACGAGGCGATTCTCTAAGCCTCAACGCGACCGATCAAAACGGCAAACCGATTTTGCTAACAGGCATGGTCTACACCGTGGATTCCGTTGCGGATCCTGAAACGCGAACGTTTACCGTTTCCTTACATGCTCGCAACAAGAAAGTTTCCTCCAATGACACCATCGGCGAAACGCCAATCGCGCGTACGCAATCCATTTCACCGCTGAACACTGGATCCATGGTGACCGGTGATGATCGGTTGCTGGTCGACCAGAACTCCATCCACAAAATTAATGGCCGTGAGTTCGTTTGGAAAATCACGAACCGCATGGTTGGCCAATCGGTATCCGATTCGGATCGTTCACTCAGAGTCGAACGCCTTGCCGTAAAAACAGTCGGCGACCCAATCCCGTTTTTGGGAAAATGGAACTTTATCGAAATTAAATTTGATGATCCGTCCGAAGTCGACCTCGCCAAAGACCTGATCACAGGCGAACTTCATTTCGTTAGCGGAATTTCGCTCGACGATTGGCAAGGAGATCGAGTCATCCTCGACAACTCACAATGGATGTTACGTGCGGGCGACGTCGTCAACGTCTCGTTACTTCCGGATGATTCAGCCGAAGGATTCTATGTCCCGATGAAAGCCATTCGTAAAGAAAACGACCAAACGTTTGTCCATGCAATCGATGCCTCGAAATCGGAAACACAAGTTCGACGCATCCCCGTCAACGTAGCCAACCGGGATCCCGCTGCCGGTGAGTCGATTCAGTTGATGATCGAATCCGATGCACCTGAAACACTGACCGCAGGAATGCAAATTGTCGTTGGAGGAACACACTTCCTGAAACAGGGGGATCGCGTACGAGTTGTTCCCGCCGCGGAGGAAGGACGATGAATCGGTTACCAGCATTCGCCGTCGCAAGACCAACCGTTGTCATTGCGTTTGTGATGATTTTTGTAGGATGGGGAATCTACAGTTCGTTCTCAATGCCGCGCCGAGAGGACCCTGAATTCACGCTTAAAATTTGCGTTGTGGCGACTCGTTGGCCAGGTGCTTCGGCTGAAAAAGTCGAAGAACTAATCACCGATCCACTAGAAGAAATCATCGACGGCATGGAAGAAGTTCGATTGATTCGATCGAATTCGACCAGTGAGCAATCGATCATTTTTGTTGAACTGGAAGAGTGGCTTCCTGCGGTCAAAATCGATGGTGCTTGGGATCGTGTCCGAGCCCGCGTCGAGAGCGTGCCGATGCCGGACTCCACCGCCGTTCCGTTTGTAAACGATGAATTTGCCGACACCAGCGTCATCCTGTTCGCAGTCCACCAACAACCCGTCGAAGGAAACGATTCGATCGAGCCGACGTTCGCGTACTCCGATCGGGAGCTGGACGTATTTTCCGAACGGATGCGTGATGCATTGCGACTCCTTCCGGGCGTTGCCAAAGTTTCACGACACGGCGTACGCGAAGAGGCCATCTACATCGAAACCGATGAAAGCACTTGGTCACAGCTAAACCTAACGACTTCTCAAATCACGGCGCTCGCCCAAGCCCAGAACATTGTCGAACCCGGCGGCCGCATCGATGCGGATGACGGTCGGTTTTTCGTCAAGCCCGGCGGAGAAGTTAACGCCGTCGCCGAAATCAATCGACTAGTGGTCAGCACCGTGCCGTCTCGCATTGGCGACAACATGGTCCACCTAGAAGATTTGGGGCTAAGTGTTCGTCGCGGTTACGTCGATCCACCGAATCGCATTTGCCGCTATGGCGATCCAAATTTGGAAGCTCCCTCGAACGTCATTGCCGTTGCGATGAAGTCGGGCGCCAACATTATCGACATCTGCACCAGCTCCAAAGAATGCATCGCCGACTTGCAACGTCAAGGAACGCTTCCGCCAGATCTTGCCGTGTCGATTATTTCCGATCAATCAGACAGCGTTAACCAGCGTCTACGAGAAGTCGTCACCAACATCGTTTCGGCGATCTTGATCGTGGTCATCGTGGTCTATCTAGTCGTTGGATTTCGCACGGCAGCCGTGATGGCCGCCAACATTCCGTTTGTCGTTCTGTCTTCACTGGCGATCGTAACGTTATTCAGCGTTCAGCTAGAACAAATGTCGCTTGCCTCGATGATCATTTCGTTGGGCCTAATCGTCGACAACGCGGTCCAAATCTGTGATCAAGCCCGCACCAATCAAGTCGCCGGAATGAATCCAAAAGAAGCCGCCGTCTCAGGAGCCCAGCTGCTCGGCTCTTCGATGCTCAACGGAACATTGACAACGATCGCTGCTTTCATCCCAATGCTGATCGCGATGGACGGCGTGAACCGAGAGTTCATCTTTAGCTTGCCGACGACATTGTCCGTCATGCTGGCCGTTAGCTGGGTCTTGGCGATGACCTTTTGCGTCATTCTCGCATCGTGGTTTATTCGACCACCCAAAGATCCTTCGAAGCCATCGGCTCCGCTGCCATGGCTGATGTCAAAATTGAGCAAACCCAAGTGGTTGCGGCTACCCGCGGCAATCGTTTCTGGATCCACTGCGTCTGAAAGCCGCAGCCACGAACAGCCCGACGACTCAGCCCCCAAAGGGATCTTCTTTCGAATCTATGGGGCCATGCTGAGTTTCGCGTTGAAGCACCGCATTTTGACTCTGGCCGCAGCCTTCGGTGCACTGATACTGACAACACAGCTTCCCGTATCTGCGGAATTTTTCCCACTCACCGAACGGAATCAGTTTGCAGTCGATGTACGATTGCCCGAATCGGCGTCGATCGAGCAAACCGACAGAATCGCCCGACAAGTTGAAGACATGATTCGAAAGTGCAGTCCCTATGTCGACGAAACAGGTCAGACTTGCCAACGACTGTTCAACATGAGAACGATCGTCGGCGGCGGCGGTTCGCGTTGGTACCTTTCGTGGGAACCAGAAGCCACCAAACCAAACTATGCCGAGATTCTAATCCACACCACGGACGGGCGAATCACGCATGACTTCGCCGAAGAACTGCGACACGTGATCAACCATGGCGATGAAGAACTTGGGTTGCAACCGATTGTCGGCGCTCAAGTAACTCCCGTTGAACTTTTCCTTGGCCCGCCCGCCGATCCGGTCGTGATACGTGTTGTCGGCAACGGGTTTGCCGACATGAAAGAAATGAGGAACGCTGCCAATCGAGTCGCCAACATGATCGACTCTGACCCCGATACGATCGACGTGATGGATTCCTGGGGCGTCGATAGCCAAGAACTGTTCGTGGACATCAAACACGATCGCGCAAACCTTGCCCTAGTACGAAACGCAGAAGTCGCCTCGACGCTGGATTCCTACTTTTCAGGCAAACTACTAACGTATTACCGCGAACGCGAACATCAAATTCCCGTTTACTTTCGCCTTGAACGAGAGGGGCGAAACTCGCTTTCCGCAATCGAGTCGGCTCATATTGAAACCCGATCGGGCAAAATGCTATTGTCATCGATTGCGGACGTTGTCCCCATGTGGCGTCCCGCCAAGATCGATCGCCGCGACGGAAATCGAACGATCGAAGTCAGTTCACGCGTGCAGTTCGGCGCCTCTGGAAACGACATCACTCAGAGTGTGTTTGATTCGCTGGAAATGGATCAGCTGCGCTCCGAATTGCCCGCGGGATATAAAATTGAGGTCGGCGGTTCATTGGAAGAATCACAAAAAGCACAGTGGAAAATGCTCGCCTCGTTCGGCATGTCCTTCATCGCGATCATCATTCTGTTGATCTGCCAGTTCAACAGCGTCTTCCGCACGTCGATCATTGTCGCAACGCTTCCGCTGGCACTCGCCGGTGCACTGTTGGGACTTTATCTGACCAACAGCCCGTTTGGATTCATGCCTCAACTGGGCGTGTTGGCACTGTTTGGAATCGTGCTCAACGCCGCCATTCTGTTCGTCGAATTTGCGGACATGTCGGTCAAGAACACTGACACCGGAACGATGTCGGATAAAGCAAGTTTCCATGCCGCGATTGTTTCCGCTGGCCAGCAACGATTGATGGCGATCTTCCTGACGACGGCAACCACCGTAGGCGGCCTGATTCCACTGGCACTCGCCGGCGGTCCAATGTGGGAAGGCATGGCGTGGTTGTTGGTTGCCGGTTTGAGTTTTGCAACTCTGTTAACGCTATTCGTGATCCCGGTTCTGTACTCGTTCAAACGCAATGCCGTTGAATGATCTTGATATACAACGGATCGGACCCGTATCCACCGACGCTGCCCCGTAAAAAAAAGCAAAAATTTCTCTCGCCGCCACGCGATGAACGTTTTCATCGCAACCAAGCGGCCTCCCATATTAACGCAAAAATCGACATTGAAGTTGCCGGAGC